>NZ_JAPFQM010000001.1:1364108-1705135 GCF_026241205.1 Thermomicrobium sp. 4228-Ro | reverse complement strand
TCCAGACCTGACCATCCGACATCCTTCCATCCGATAGCGGACCGACACCTCCTCAGTGCCTTAGGGCTCCGCCAACGCGCCGACGACGAGACGAATCGAATGCTGTTACGGAACGAGGACAGCAGCTTGAATAGTACTTTATTCCCCCGCGACCAGGATGCGCAGAGCACGGCGGGCGCGGTAACCGGTACCAGGCGCCACGCATTTGCTGAACCAGTAGTACGCCTCTTCGTCGGTCATCGCGCGTACACCGGCCGCGACGCGCTCCATCCGCTCGACCCGCCGCAACGGACGGAGGGCGAGGAAGAGCAGCCCGAGCCGCACGCCAGTCGCCTCGCTGAGTGCTACCATCCGGTCCTCGCCGCCGCTCGCTCGGGTATCGCGCAAGCTCCGGTATCCGTCCCGGCGCAGCAACTCGAGCACCTGGTCGAGCGCCACCAAAAGCGGTGTCCCGTCCAGTGCGGCGACCCGCTGGACGGTCGGCCGGCGCCCGTTGCTCGCCGGACGCTGCTGGAGCACGATCAGGCGGTATGCCTCGTCACCCAGCGGCTGCACGCGCAGCTGGAACCGCCATCGCCGATCGTCGCTCACCGCTTCCCCTCCGCTCCGTCCTCGACCGCCTCTGCCCGCAGCGCGATTTTCCCGAAGGGCAGATGCTCGACATAGTCACGCAAGCCGACGACGTCCTCGGCCACGGAAAAGCCATCCTCCTCGCTCTCGGCGATCACCGTGACGGTCAGCACTGCCTGGCTGGCCTGCCCACCCACCGTTTCCACGACCTGCCGCACTGCCTGCCAGCGGGAGAGGCCTCCAGCGAACTGCAACGTGACGCGCTCGTCCTCCGAAAATCCAGCGATATACTGCATATCCACCCGCAGGCGCGCGCGGGGAACCTGCGCGAGCAGCAGCCCGAGCGCCCGAATTTCCTGCACCGCCGCAGCGCCGCTCGCCTCCAGTGTGAGTTCCAGACGAGCGAGGCGCTCGACCCGCTTGTCCCCCGCCTGGTCGATCAGCGATTGGAACGCCTGCGGGGCCACCCCCGCAGCCTCGAGGACGGGTCGTTCCCTCCGCTCGATGACGATCCCGCAGACACACTGCGCTGCCGGTTGCCCACAGACCGGGCACGTTGCCATTTTCTGGCCGTTGTCGCCGTTACCGTTCGGCTTCGGCCTGGGGCGTTCCACCTCGATCCCGACGCGGGCTGCTTCCTCGGGCGTGTAGAGATAGGTCTCTTCGGAGAGTTCGACCGTCGGCAAGGGCGAGTCCTTGTCGTAGCCCTTGCGGGTGGCAGCGTCGTAATAGATCCACTCTCCGCTCACGATGCCGTCGCGGATGATCCGCTTGAGCACGTTCGGATCGAGCAAGATCGGCAGGTTGACCCGCTGCGCGAAGGTGCGGCGGATTTCTTCCGTACTGACCTTGCCCTGTTGCCCGCTCCAGGCGCGCGCACGGACGTAGGCTGGCGCGAGCGGCTGGTCATCGCTCGTGCGCACCTTCTCCAACCGCTTCAGCGCTTGGACGACGACATCGGTCTGGGCCCGCCGCACCGTACCCTGGTCTTGCGCCGGCAGGATCTCGCGAGCGAGTTGGGACTGCCCCGGCGCCAGGTCGCCGCTCGGGTAGTACAAGAACCGATAGGCCCGGGTGATCGCGACCCGCAGTTCGAGTTCGGTCTGCTCGCGCAGTTCGCGCAGGCGGCGCTGCTGCTCCTGCGTGAAGTCGGCGAGCCGGCTGGGATCGTTCAACCGCTCGATCGCGAGGTACTTGCGGGCCGTGTCGATCAGCTGGCTCCGCTGGCCCTGATCGCAGACCAGGAAGACCAGGTTGTTCCGGTAGCGACGGTAGCTGCCAGCGCTCCCAGCGTACTCGAACAGGTGACGGACGAAGTCCGGTGGCGCGTCCTCGGCCGCTGTCGCCGTTGCCGCATCGAAGTGGACGATGACCAGTTTCGGTGTCCCAGCGTCGTCCGGTATATCGGCCGGTTCGTGCGGGAAAGTGACCGGCTCGAGCGCACCACGCGTCCAGATCTGACGGATCCGCTCCTCGAGTTTCGCCTTGGCCAGCGAGACCGGAACGACCGCCATCTCGTCCGCGATCACCTTGTTGAGCTGCACCTCGGTGCCGAAGCGGTAGTGTTCGCGCTCGGCAGCGAGATACCAGCACCGTTCCACCAGTTCGGTGAGCGCGCGTTCCAGTGCGCCGGGATCGTCCCCTGGCTCGAGCACGTTGGCGAAGAGCGTGGGCTTCTGGATACCGGCAGCCTGGCCGTGCACCAGGCTGTGGAGAAAGATGGTGGTCGCCAGCCGCTGGCCGTACGGCGGCCGACCAGCGGCGAGGAACGCCGTGTCGACGCTCTGCGCGTGAGCAGGATGGCCGGGCACCTGCGAGACGATATCCGCCTCGATGACCTGCTTGAACACCGGCCGGTCGAGCCGACTGGTCAGATCTTCGACGATCGGAGGGAAGCCCAGATCGACGTGGTGCGGATGGATGAGCGACAACCGAAGGAGCCGCTGCTCCCACAATCGGCGCACGACGAGAGCCAGCAGCCGCAGCGCGCCGCGCGTGCGCTGGAAGTTGGGGATCGTCCCGACACGCAGGCTCAGCACGCGCAGGAGTTCCGGGTGGAACGGGTAGCTCCGTTCGATCTGGGCCGCATACGCAGCGGTCGTCACCTCGTGCGGCAAGGGCGCGCCGTGCTCGACAGCCGTCGCGTACGCTGCCAGATACGCTCGACTGACCTCCTGCGCGGCGTGCCGGTCGATCGTGCGGAACAGCCGGTGCGCGACGATCGATGCGGTCTCGTCCTCAGCCGCCGGGGTCAGCACGCGCTCGTTGCGCGCCGCAACGCGCCGAGCCTCGGCGAGATGCGCACGCAGCTGCTCGCTTTCCTGGCCGAAGGCATCGCTCGGGTCAGCGAGTGTGAGGACCACGACCACTCGTTGCCGGCTCGCTGCGAACTCGAGGAGCGACATGAGAAACGCGATCGTCTGGCCGGCGACGTTCCCCTCGCCTGTCCCCGTCGGCACCGCTTGCGCGGCGCGCAGGTACCGCGCGATCTCGTCGAGGAGGATCAAGGTCGGACGGTCACCGATCAGGTGGTCGAGGAGCCCGGAACCTGGCGCCGCCTTGGTCCGGCGGTCCGACTCTTCGACGAGTCGGTATCCCGCGACACCACCCAACTGGTAGGCGAGTTCGCCCCAGAGCGTGTAGGTCGTTACGTCCGGATGGAGCACGCCGGTCGTCGGGTCGAGTTCCGATCCGACGATACCAGCGACCCGCACCGAACCAGGATCCGGAATCAATCCAGGATCGACCAGGCGCTCAGCAGCGGGACTGCCGCGGACGGCATGGTACAGTGCGATGAGGCTGTGCGTCTTCCCGCCACCGAACGGCGTTTCCAGTCGGACGATCGGATTGGCGGCAGGATTCCGGCCAGTCAGCCGCCCCAAGACCTCACGGAGCAAGGTCCGGAGACCTTCGGTCGGATACGTGTTCTCGAAGAATCGCTCCGGATCCTGATAGACCGGATCGGCGACACCATCGAGCACGTCCTTCAGGCGGGCAGCGAACAGCTCTTCCCGGAGTTCGCCCTGCAGGACCTCCGGACGGGGTTCGCACGTTTCGTAGAGCGAACGCATCGGCCCTCCTCACCGACTCGCTCGAGGCTGCTCAGGATTTCTCGGTTCGTCCCCTGGCGATGCGACCGGTTCCTCACTCGTATAGAATGCCACCCGACGGGACGGCCGTCGATGCCGCAGGCCGGACGAGGAGAGGGCAGCGCCCGCGGCCGTGGGGTAGGGCGGTCTTCGCGCGGATCGCGAGGGAAAGGAGCCGGACGGTGCGTGCGAGTGCGTCGACTCGGGAGGACCGGACCTTCGGAGCACAGTCGATGGTCGCGCCGCTCCGGCGCGTGCTCCTCGTGCGGCCAGTGCCGCCCGCCGACCCGGACTGCTGGCGTGCCTTCGGCTACCTTGGGCCGATCGACCACCAGCGTGCGGTCACCGAGCACGCGGCGCTCGTCGCGCTGCTCGAACGCGAGGGGGTCGAGACGATCGTCGTCGAACCCGACGATCCCAACCTGCAGGACGCGATCTTCCCGTTCGATCCGGTCATCGTCACGGAGGCCGGCGCGATCCTGCTGCGCATGGGCAAGGCGCAACGCCAGCCGGAGGTCGCGTTCCTGGAACGCGTGCTCCGCGACCTGGACGTCCCGATCGTCGGGCGGATCGAAGCGCCCGGTACGGTCGAGGGCGGCGACTGCTTGTGGCTCGACGAGCGGACGCTGGTCGTCGGCCGAAGTTATCGCACGAACGACGCTGGGATCGCTCAGCTGGCTGAACTCGTGCGGCCGCTCGACGTCGCGGTCATCGCCGTCGATCTCCCGCACTGGCACGGCCCCGGCGAGTGCCTGCACCTCCTGTCGCTCGTGAGCCCGGTCGACGTCGACCTCGCTGTCGTCTATCCGCCGCTCGTCCCGGTGCGTCTGATGGAGCTGCTTTCGGCGCGCGAAATTCAGCTCATCGCTGTCCCCGACGAAGAGTTCCCGACGCAAGGGCCGAACGTGCTGGCGCTCGCCCCGCGTCGTTGCGTGATCCTGCGCGAGAACGAGCGGACGATCGCTGCGCTCGAAGCGGCCGGCTGCACGGTCTACCCGTACGAAGGGCAGGAGATCTCCCACAACCGGTCGGGTGGCCCGACCTGTCTCTCTCGCCCGCTCCTGCGTCGCTGGTAAAGGAGATCCTGATGCCCCCGACTACCGCGCAACGGCGGATCCTCGAACTCGCCCAGAGCTTCCGTACGGCAGCGGTCGCGATCGCGTTCGCCGAACTCGATATCGGCACCCAGCTGGCCGCCGGTCCGCTCCCGACCGAGCGCCTGGCAGCGGCGGTCGGTGCCGACCCACTGGCGCTGGCGCGTTTTCTCCGGGCCGCTGCCGCGCTCGATCTCGTCGTCGAAACGGCAGCTGGCTGGCAGCTGACGCCGCTGGCTGCCGAGACACTGGTGCCCGAGTCGCCCCATTCGCTGGCCCGCTTTCTCGCCAACCAGGCCGCCTTCTACCGCCGCTGGGGACTCCTGACAGAGGCGGTGCGCACCGGCCGTGCCCCCGAGGCGAGCCGTCGCGAGGAAGACCGTGCCGACTGGGTCCGGCGCTTCACGCTGATGCTCTACGAGGTCGCCCGGATGACGAGCGACGACATCGCGGCTGCCCTGCTTCCGCTCCTGCGTGACCTGCCACACCCGCGCGTCCTCGACCTGGGCGGCGGGCACGGCGAGTACGCGATGGCGCTGGCGCGGGCGCACCCGACGCTCGAGGCGGCCGTCTTCGACCGGCCGCCGGTCGTCGCCGTGACGCAGGAACTCATCGCCAGCCAGGGCCTGAGCGATCGCGTCCGCACACTGGCCGGTGATTTCTTCGTCGACCCGCTCGGCGCAGGCTACCAACTCGTGCTGCTCTTCGGCGTGCTCAACGGCATGGACGAGGAGGGAGCGCTCCGGTTGCTCCGCCGCGTGCGCGACGCGCTGGCACCCGGCGGCTGGCTCGCGATCCGCGCAACGCCGCCCGACGCCACTCCGCAGGCACGGCTGCAGCACGCGCTGCACGACCTCCAGATGCTGCTCGCGACCGAGCGCGGCCGTAACCCGACTGCTGACGAACTCGCGGCCTGGCTCAGCAGCGTCGGCTTCAGCACGCTCGAATGGCGTACGGTCGACGACGCGACGGCACTGCTCCTGGCCCAGCGCTAGCTACTCCGAGCGAGCCGTTGACGGCACCAGCCGGCTTGCATGGGTGGAAGGTGCGCTTCGAGCGCCGCGAGTTCCACCCAGCGCACCTCAGGTTCGAGCGCGCTCGGCTCGATCCGACCCAGATAGGCTTGCCCGGCCAGCTGGACCGCAGCACCGTCGCGGTCGCTGACGAGCCAGCCATCTCCGGAGACCGGCCCGAGCGGTTCGAGCGACCGGTCGACCCGATCGCCGGAGAGCCGCGCGAAAAGCCGCTGAGCAGCTTCCTCGAATGTCTCGAGTGGCTCCAGTTCCGTCCACGGGAGCACCGTTTCGCCATGCGCTTCGATCAGGGCAACGCGTTCCCCTGCCGTGTCGGTCACGAGGAGGACGACTCCCGGTAGGATTCGCTCCGGCCAGCGCTCGGCGACCGGAGGATCGTCGGGGAGATCCGGCGCTCGCTCCACCGCCTCGGCCAACGAGGAAACGACCGCATCCGGTCGGCGGAGATCGCGCGGTGACGGGAATTCCGGTGCTCGCGGCGCGACGAGGATCGCCGGGAGACCGGCCCGGTGCGCACCGAGGATGTCACTTTCGACCCGGTCACCGACGACCAGCGCGCGACTGCCGGGCGGCAGCGTCTCGAGCGCCAGCTGGAACATCAGTGGTTCCGGTTTCCCGACAATCAGTGGCCGACGTTGCGCGGCTAAGTGGATCGCGCAGACGACCGCTCCCGTGGCCGGTACGGTACCGATCGGCATCGGATAGGACGCATCGGCATTGGTCGCCACGAACAGTGCACCGCGCTGCACGAGGACGGCCCCCTGCACGACGTCGAGGAAGCTCATGCGCTCGTCGGCACCGACGACGACCGCTTCCGGCAAGCCGTCGCGGGCCACCGCGATGCCAGCCCGCTCGAGTTCCTCGGCCAGGCCCGCACTACCGACCACGAACGCACTGCGGATCCCGCGAGCTGCTAGGAAGCGGGCCGTCGCCCAGCCGCAGGTCACGACTTCCTCGACGCGCGCCTCGATGCCGAGTCGCTGCAAGCGCGCGACCAGCTGCTCGCGAGTCGGCCGCGGATCGTTGGTGAGAAAGCGCAGCTGTTTCCCGGCGCGACGCAGTGCAGCGAGTGCCTCGTGTACCCCCGGCAACACCTGGTCACCGACGTAGACGACGCCGTCGAGGTCCAGTAGCCAGGCATCGAACGCGGTCGTGCGCATGCGGTCCCCCCCTTCGCGCTCCGCGACCAGTATGCTGCGTGATCCTGGATTTGCCATGAAGGAACGACGAACAGCGGATAGATCGTGGCGGTCGGCGAGCGCTCCGGGCCCAGCACCAGCCCGGTCCGACCTGCCCGGGAACCTGGTCGGACAGGTCGTACGGCATGCTAGGCGCTCGGCGTTCCCCTCGGTTACCATCAGGAACGCGGGAAGGGACGGGGTATGACGGTTCCGGTCACTCGCCACCCGTCGACGGGACCGAAAACGCCAGAGACGACGCGAGCGCTCGGGCCGGTCGACCTCTCGGTCGTCGTCCCGGTCTACGACGAGGCAGCCAGCCTGCCGGAACTGTACCGGGAGCTCTGCGAGGCACTCCAGCCGCTCCAGCTCCGATCCGAGTTGATCTTCGTGGACGACGGGAGCACCGACGGCTCGACAGCTATCCTGCAGGAACTCTTCACTGGCGATCCGCGGGTCCAGGTCATCGAGTTCCGGCGCAACTTCGGGAAATCGGCTGCGCTCGCTGCAGGGTTCCGCGCCGCCCGTGGCCGATGGATCGTGACGCTCGATGCCGACCTCCAGGACGATCCGCACGAGATTCCGCGCCTCCTCGAGGCACTCGAGCAGGCAGACCTCGTCAGCGGCTGGAAGACACCCCGGCGAGACCCCTGGACCAAGCGGTTTCCCTCCTGGGTCTTCAACTGGCTGGTCCGGCTCCTCACCGGCGTGCACCTCCACGATGTGAACTGCGGGCTCAAGGCCTATCGCGCCGAGGTGGTCCGCGAGATCCCGCTGTACGGGGAGCTGCACCGGTTCATCCCGATCCTCGCGCACGCCCGCGGTTTCCGAGTAGTCGAGCTTCCGGTCGCGCACCGGCCTCGCCGCTACGGTCGCTCGAAGTACGGGCCAACTCGCTTCGCCCGCGGACTCTTCGACCTCCTGACGGTGCTGTTCCTCATCCAGTACAGTCCGCGGCCGCTGCACCTTTTCGGCTGGTTCGGTCTGGCTGCGCTCGGGATCGGAACGACGATCAACGCCTATCTCTCCGTCCAGTGGTTCCTCGGGCATCCGATCGGGCACCGCCCGCTGCTGACCCTGGGCGTCCTCCTCATGACGATCGGTGCACAGTTCTTCCTCACTGGTCTCCTCGCCGAGCTGATCACCCACAGTGCGCCCCGCCAGGACTACAGCATCCGCCAGCACTGGCGACACGACGATGACGGCTGACACGAGCATCTTCGAGCACGTTCCCTGTGGCCTCTGCGGTGCCGACGACCCGGAGCCGCTCCTTTGGGTCGAGGACCTCCGCTTCGGGACGTTGCCGTTCCCGATCCAGCTGGTCTGCTGCCGTCACTGCGGTTTTCGCTATCTCACCCCGCAGCCCCGGCCAGGCTGCGAGATGGCCTTCTATCCGGACGACTACGAACCGCATCGCCGGATGAACCTGACCGCTCGCGCCCGGCGTCTCCTGCTCCGTCACGAGGTCCACCAACTCTGGCCGTTCCTCGCCCCGCCACGACGCATCCTCGAAGTCGGTTGCGCGACCGGTGAACTCCTCCAATGCATCCGCGAGGCTGGAAACCCACGCGTCGTGGGCGTGGAACCCGACCCGAAGGCTGCCGCGACGGCGCGAACGCGCGGGCTCGCGGTTCTGACTGGTACCCTGGACGAGGTCGCTTTTCCGTCCGCCAGCTTCGACACGGTGCTCCTGCAGCACGTCCTCGAGCATCTCGCCCGCCCCCGGCAGGCGCTCGAACGGATCGGCCAGCTGCTGCGGCCCGGCGGCACGCTCATCGTGTGGGTACCGAACGGTGCTTCGTGGGCCGCTGCACTGTTCGGCCCCGCCTGGATGGGCTACGACCCCCCGCGACACCGGAGCGTCTTCACACCGGCCACCCTCCAGCGCCTGCTCTCGGAGACGGGTTTCACGGTCATCGACGAGGAACACGAGTGGCACGGGCTCGAGTGGTCGTGGGGGGTTCGCTTGCTGGCGCGACAGGCCGGCGCGACCGCACTCGAGCGGTTCCTCGCCCGGGCTCATTTCCCGCTCATCGTGCTCGCGACGCCGGTCGCTGCGCTCGCGGCGCTCGCCCGTCGCTCGGGGCGCATCCGGGTCGTCGCCCGCAAGCGGACGTGATGACGTGCCTGGAAGGGACAGCCGCTCGGAAGCGGGAGTAGCACCCAGGCCAGCGGTTTTGCTACACTCTCTATTGCTGGGCGTGGGCCCTCGTAGCTCAAGGGATAGAGCGCTTGGCTTCGAACCAAGAGGTTGGGGGTTCGAATCCCTCCGAGGGTACGGACGGAGCGAGCGGGGAATCTTCCCTGCTCGCTCGTTCCTTTTGGACAGCGAGAGGGAGAGCCGAACACATGGACGCAGTCGTCCTCTCGATCGGTACCGAACTCATCGACGGGCACCTCACCGACACCAATGCTACCTTTCTCGCACAGGAACTCGCGGCGCTCGGTATTCGCCTGCGGTGGATTTCCCAGGTCGGGGACGACCTCGAGACGATCGTCCGCGTCCTGCGCCGTGCCTGGGAGGATGCCGAACTGATCGTCACGACCGGCGGGATCGGCCCGACCGAAGACGACCTGACCCGAGAAGCGATCGCGACCCTCCTGGAGGAGCCGCTCACGATCGACCCGGAACTCGCCGGACAGATCCGCGCCTTCTTCGCGGCGCGCGGGCTGGTCATGCCGGAACGAAACGTGAAGCAAGCCTACCGGATCCCCTCCTGTGAACCGCTTCCCAACCCGATCGGTACGGCACCCGGCTGGTTCGTCCGGCGCGACCAGCACGTGATCGTCAGCATGCCGGGTGTCCCACGGGAGATGCTGCGCATGTGGCGCGAGCAGGTCGTGCCGCGACTGCTGCCCCTCCTCGGTGGCGGTGTCATCCGCTTCCGCACGCTCAAGACGATCGGTTTGGGCGAGTCCCTGGTCGAGGAACGGCTCCACGACTTGATCGCGCGTGGGCTCCCGCGTGTCGCCACCTATGCCAAGGACGACGGTGTGCACGTCCGCATCAGCGTGCAGGCCGACGACGAGCCGACCGCCCAGCGCCTCCTGGCCGAGACCGAGCAGGAAATCCGACGACGGCTCGACCGGCACATCTACGGGACGGACGACACGACGCTCGGCGCGGCCATTCTGGAGCCGCTGGCTGCGACCGGTTGGTGTCTGGCACTCGTCGAGCAGGGGAATGGCGGACGCTTTGCAGCGCTGCTCGCTGAGGAGTCGGCAGCGCAGCAGCACCTCCGACAAGCCCTGGTTCTGACCGAGCCGATCGCTCCGGATACGGCGCTCATCGAGCACACGCGCCGAGCGGCCCGCTCCGCTCGGGAGTCGACCGGCGCTCCGTGCGCGGGAGCGATCGCGGTTCGGTTCGGGTCGGGCGAGACAGCCGACCGGACACCTGGTGAGGCAGCGTTCGTGCTCGTGACGCCGCACGGAATGGACGAACGTGAGCAGACCCTGGTCACGCATCCCCAGGAGTTCCGTCGGCGGGTGACGTTGTGGGCAGCCGAGTTCTTCCTCCTCGCACTGCGGGAGGCGGCGGCACGTGCTCGGGGATCGACCGCCAGGTCCGCCTGAGGCCATAGCGACCCGCGCGCCAGGCGAGCCCGATCGGGTACCCCGCTTGTTTGGCGACATCGCCGACCAGCCGCACGAGTGGAATCAGTAGGGCAGCTTGGGCGAGCCAGCGACGCGGGAAGGCCGAGCGTCGCCTCCAGAGCCGCCGGTACGGCCGCCGGAGGTAGGCGAGTGCACCGATCCCCGCGAGCAGAAAGAGCCACCAGCGCCGGAGCCAGATGACCAGCGGCAGGAAGCCGAGATAGGTCGCATATCGGACGGCATGGCGAGCCGCGAACAGGCCCGCCTTCCCGTCGCCGCGCGCATACCGAAAGTATTGGAGCGCGAAGGCGCCGAGCGAACGGCGCGGGCGGTACCGGACGATCGCGCCTGGCTCGAAAGCGAACCGGGCACCCGCGCGCTGGAGCCGGAGGTCGAAGACGACATCCTCGCAGTAATCGAGCCACTCCGGGTAGCGCAGGCCAGCCAGGAACAGGCTCCGGCGGAAGGCGACCGACCGGCTCGAGGGCAAGAAGCGGGCCGGGACGACCTCGTCCACATCGGGCAACGTCGTGACGGCCAGCGCCAGCTCGACCGGCGTGCGCGGGTCGGCGACGAAAAAGCCGCTCACCACGTCTGGAGGCTGGGCTGTCTCGAACGGCGCGACAAGTCGCTCCAGCCAATCCCGTTCGAGGATGACCCCACCGTCGGTCACGGCGACGATCTCGCCGGTCGCTTCAGCGACCGCCCGGTTGCGCCCCTCGGCGATCGTCGCTCCCGGCAGGACGATGATGCGGAGCGGCAGGCGATCCTGCCAGCGCTCGAGCAGCGCCACCGTCTCGTCCTGCGAACCACCGTCGACGACGACAATCTCGTCCGGACGTCGCGTCTGCTGCTCTACCGACGCGAGGAGTTCCGGCAGCGATGCCGCTTCATTCTTGACTGTCAGAACGAGACTGACGCGCTTTCGGTTCCCAGGCACCCGGTCGTTCGGCTTCGAAGGCACGGAGCAGCTCCTCCTGGCGAGCGAGCATACGCGAACGTTCCGGTTCGCTGAGATCATCGTAGCCGGTCAGGTGCAAGAGGCCGTGCAGAGCGAGAAACGCGATCTCCCGTCCTACCGAGTGACCAGCATCGCGGGCCTGCTCGGCTGCCGTCTGGGCGGAGACGGCGATATCGCCGAGATACGGTGGATCACCGGGGAAGCTCATCACGTCGGTCGGCCCCGGAATACCCTGGAAACGCTCGTGCAACTCAGCGATTTCCTTATCCGAGCAGACCCAGACGCTCACCGCACCGCTGACCCCCTCACGTTCGGCAGCGAAACGCAAGAGATCGGCCAGGCGCCGTACGGCGACCGGTCGCCCGAGCCCCTCGCTGATCCGCACGCTCACCCGAAGCCGCGAGCGCCTCATGCTTCCGCCGCCGCTCGTTCGTCGACCGGTGCCGCCACCGGTTCGCGGGCCACCTCGGGATATTCCACACGCGGATGATAGACGCCTTCGAGCAGCGAGAGGAAGACCTGGCGGATCTCGCTGATCTGCCGCAACGTCAAGTCGGACTCGTCCAGCTGGCCGTCCTCGAGACGCTCGCGGATCACCCGGTCGACGATTTCGGTCAAACGCCGTGCGGTCGCGTGCGGGTCGCTCGGGTCGTACAGCTTCCCTGCCTGAGCGGCAGCACGCACGGCCGCCTCGACACTGTCGGCCAGCATGACGATCGCTGCCTCCTTCGATTGTGGCCGTGGCCCCGGATACCGGAACTCTTCCTCCTCGACCGGCAGCCCCAATTCCTTCGCCTTGGCGTAGAAGTACTTGATCAAGGTCGTGCCGTGGTGTTGCTGGATGATCTCGACGATCGGTTTCGGGAGCCGCGCCCGTTTGGCGAGCTTGACGCCCTCGGTGACGTGTTCCTTGATCAGCCGGGCACTGGTGACCGGATCGAGCACGTCGTGCACGTTGACCCGGTTCGCTTGGTTTTCCACGTAGAGCTCCGGGTGCAGCACTTTACCGATATCGTGGTACAGCACGGCCACTCGGGTCAGGAGCGGGTCAGCGCCGACCGCTTCGGCCGCAGCCTCAGCGAGGTTGCCGACCACGAGGCTGTGGTGGTAGGTTCCCGGCGCTTCGCGCGCCAGGCGTGCCAGGAGAGGTTGCGTCGGATGAGCCAGCTCGAGAAGCTGGAGATGCGTCGTGATCCCGAGAAGGCGCCCCAGCAGACTGAACGAGAGGAAGCAGAGGCTCGACGAGAGCACACCATTGATGCCGCTCTGTACCAGCACCATTCCCGCGAGCGGGAGATCCACCACCGTTTCGCCGAGGGCGAACAAACCCACCAGCGCCGTCGTCGCAGTCGTCGTAGCCACCGCGGCGCCGCCCCACAAGAAGGTCATCGTTCGCTCGGCACGCCAGACGACTGCCGCACCGGCCAGACCAGCGAAGCCGGCGACCAGCGCGGTCAGGAGCGAGAAATCGTCGAGGATGCCGAGAGCAAGTGCCAGGAACCAGCTCGCCAGTGTCGCGGTTCGGAAATCGAGCAGCACAGCCAGGAGCATGACCGTACCGGCCACCGGGAACGCGTAGCGAAGCTCCGGAACGACGATGACCAACCGGCCAGCCAGGACGGTCAGCACGACCAAGCCGACGATCAGCAACAGCTGACGCGTCTGCCGTGTATGCTGCATCGACCGGTAGAGCGCGACCACGAAAGCGGTCGCCCAGAGGACGAGCAGCCCGAGGAGGCCGAGGAATTCCGGCCAGGTCTCGCGCGGCGACAGCAAGCCGAAATACTCGAGTTTTTCGATCGCCTCCGGAGTCACCGGATCCCCATCGCGGACGATCGCCTGTCCCTCCTGCACGGTGACCATGACCGGGGGAACCGCCTGTGCCGCCGCTTCTCGCGCCGCCCGCGTCGCTTCCTCGTCGATCCGTACGTTCGGTCGGATGAACGGCCGCACCAGCGCGACAACGAGTCGCCGCTCCACTGCTGTCAATTCGAGCGAGACTCGATCCGGGAGCTGCTCCTTGATCTGCGCCACGTTGTCGGAACGCACGTCCTCGGCCAAGACGGTCGAGAGCAAACGGCGAGCTTCGCCTTCGATCCGGCCCCAGCTCGCATCGGAGAGACTCACCAGGAGCTGCGCATCCTCGGCACTCAGCCCTTCCAGGGCAGCCTGGGCCTGTTGCGTCGCAGCAGCGAGATCAGCCCCACGCTGTGCCCGGATCGACTCGATTTGCGAGAGGAGACGGTTCAGCGCGTCCAGCTGGGCCGCTTCGACTGAGGGATCGCGGACGAGCACGATGTTGCGTGCATCGTCGTATGCTTCCTGCCGGGCCTGCTGAGTCAGGAGCTGTGACTCGAACGTGGCTGTGTAGGGAGCCTTGATCGTCCGGTCAGCGATCTGTCCCGGGCGTAGCGTGACCCCGCTCGCCTCCCAAACCCCATACACCAGGACGGCGGTCGGGAGCCAGAGGGACAGGAGCACACCGAGCCAGAGCAGAACCTCACGGGCACGCTGGTTCGGTGCGAGCGAGAACACAGTAACCGCGTCACGCTGTCTACGCAGAAGCGAACGCACAGCCGCTCGCCACCCCCGGTCGATCTCGGTCGGCTTCACTGCGCAGCTTGGGCCGCCTCGGCAAGTGCCCGCTGCGCCGCCTCGGCGATGGCTCGCCCCTCAGCCCGTGGGCCGACTCGTTCCCGCAAGACCGGCATCACGCGCCCCATGTCGCGCGGACCGGTCGCTCCGAGTTCTCGCACGACGGTACGAGCGAGGTCGAGGAGTTCCTGGGGCGAGAGCTGCTGCGGTAGGTACGACTCGAGCACCTTGATCTGCGCTTCCTCGCGCTCGACCAGGTCCTGCCGTCCGCCCTGTGCGAACTGCTCGATCGCCTCGCGCCGCATCTTGATCTGACGACGGATCACCTCGATGATCTCGTCGTCCGTCAAGGGGCGCCCTTTGTCGATCTCCCGATTCTTGATCTCAGCACGCAGGAACCGTATGACCTCGCGCTTGGTGGCATCACCGGTGCGAACAGCATCTTGCAGATCAGCGAGCAACCGTTCTGCTAGCGTACTCACGGAAACCCTCTCGTCCATCCTCCGAGTCGAACCGGGTCGCGAAACCGATACTCGATCCTCATTCCGCTCGGCTCCGGCGCAGTATAGTCGAGAGGACGAAGGACCGTCAAACCGGTACCGTTACCGGGCAAAGGGCTTCCGTACACTGCCGCCCGCGTAGTCCGTCAGCGACACCAGCCACAGACGGACCGCTGACGCGGAAAGAAGGTCGTGCCGTGCCAGACGAGCCAGTGAACCGGCGCGGAAAGACGGCGATGAGTGCACCTCCTCCAGGTCCAGGCGGACCAGCGCACCGGAGCGTTCACTGGCTCAAGCGAGCGCTCTGGGTCCTCGTTGTCGCGAACGTCCTCCTCGCTGTCGCTGGCATCCTCGACACCGGCACCGTACTCGTTGTAGTTGGGCTGCTCGAAGCAGCTGCGCTGACGCTCGCCCTGGCACTCCCCTGCCGCGCTCTTCGCGCAGCACGCCACTCTGGTGAGTCACGAACCGATAAGGTACTCATCGCACTGTCCTCGGTACTGCCTGACCGGCTGGCCCGGTTCATCGTGCTGGAACTCATCACCTTCAGCACTCTGGCACGGTGGTTCCTGCGTCGTGTCCCGGCCCCAGCACAGTCGTTCACCTACCGCAAGCGCTCGATGCTGGGAGTCGTCTTGCTCCTCGTCCTCTTGACGACTCCCGGAGAACTCGTGCTCGTCCACGCCGTGCTCCCCTGGACATGGGCACGCTGGGTCGCGGCAGCCGTATCGGTCTACGCGCTCCTCTGGCTGCTCGCGCTCTGGGCGAGCCTCCGCGTCCACCCCCACGAGATCGACGACGGCACGCTCGTGCTGCGCTGGCTGTACCTCCATGCAGTGCACATCCCTCTGGACACCGTGCACGCGGTTGTCGAGCGGAGCGAGCGGTCCCCGGTGGGCGTGACGGCCTCATCGTCCATGGCGACACCGCCTGGATCGCGGTCAGTGGGCGCACCGACGCGCTCGTCGAACTCGTGCACCCCGCCACCGCATACCGCTTTCTCGCACCAGTAGCGCCGGTGCAGCGCATCCATGTGGCCGTCGACGATCCGGAACGATTCGCTCGAGCGGTCACGGAAGCGGCCGGCAGGCACAGCGATCCGCCAGCGTCCTTCTCGGTACTCCACACCGATCCACGAGCTCGCGGAGTGGATCCGGGCAGACACGGTCCTACTGATGCCTCCTGACTGGACAGCGGAGGAGCGAACCTGCTATACTCTCCGCAGTGCCGCGGCGCATTCGTCTAGCGGCCAAGGACACCGCCCTCTCAAGGCGGAGATCACGGGTTCGAATCCCGTATGCGCCACGCAAGGTCGCCCCGCGTTAGCGGGGCGTTTCTCATTGGACCACCTCGAGGCGATCGCCGAGCAGGAGCGGTTGTTCCACCTCGTTCCCGCTCTCGTCGGTGAAGCGGAGCATGGTACGCGCGCGCCCCCAGACCACGACGACAGTTCCCTCCCGCAGGCGCGTCGTATCCACTGCGACGCGATAGGTCGGAAACAGAACGACGATCGCTCGCCAATCGTCGCGACCCGGACCATACGCTACGCGGAGCTGGACGAACAAGAGTTCGCCTTGCTCGATCACCGTCCACACTGTGCCACGGTAGCGTAACGGCTGATCAGCGTAGGTGGCGAGGTCTCGATAGAGTTCGCGTACGTCGACATCGTCACGATAGGTCGACTCGGCTGGTGTCGGGACAACCGTGACTGGGCCGAACACCGAGGGCAACTGGTCCACCGGAACGAGAGGCTGCGCGGTCGGTGTCGGCATCACTGCTTCGGGGGTCCGGATTCCGATCGGACCACCGAGCGGAGCCCGGAAACACCCGGCACAGAGCAAGGCGAGCCAAACCAGGCAAATCCACCGCACTGCGACCGACTCCATCGATAACCCACCATGCAGATAACACGAGTGTGCCTCAGCGCGCGACAAAAAGCAGCCCGTACCGAACGCTACCAGCGCGTTGCCACCACCTCGAGATGCGGTCGCAGCAGAACAGGCAGATTGCCGATCGGGAGTCGCGCCGCCAAGAAGCGGAGCATCCGTGTCGGCACTTTCCGCAGCTGTGCCGGAGTCAGGCGTGGTTGCGCGACGAAACGGACCGTGAAGCCGTGACGAGCGAACAGCTGACGCAACTCGCGTGGCGAGAGCATCGACGGGTGCCAGAACGGGTAGTCGTCCAGTCCAGCGAGCCGGTAATAGAGCTCAGCCAGCGGACGGTTCGGTGTCTTCACGAGATACAGCCCGCCTGACCGCAGGACACGCGCTACCTCAGTGAGGTGCGCGTCCAGATCGTCCACGTGCTCGATGAGATCGGCCGCGATGACGAGATCGAACGTCTCAGCCGCGAACGGCAGGGACTCGGCTTCAGCCAGGACGAGACGCGCAGGTGTTCCGCGTCGTCTCGCTTCGGCGAGCGCTGTCTGCGCGAGGTCCAGGCCGACCAGGTGGATGAAACCGCGCGCGGCGAGATCACGCAAGAGCGCCCCACCCCCACAACCGAGCTCCAGAATCCGGAGCGAGCGCGGGAGACGGTCGAGCACCCGAAGCAAGCCGAACGGTGGATTGTAGCTGCCATACGTGTTCGCCCAGCCCGGGTACTGTCGGTCGACCGCCTCGTAGAAGCGACGGCGGAGGACACGATCCGGACGCTGGCGACGGTAGCGAGCACTACACGAAGGACACAGGAAGCTCCGCCCCATGAACGCTGTCCCACAGAGGACACACTCACGACGCGACCGTTCGACGACCACCGTACCTCCAGCTCCAGACAATGGCGGCGAGAACGAGACTCAGCACCACGAAATACCCCACCAGCAGGGGCACATCACGAGAAAGGAGCCGGGCCGCCCGGAAAAGCGCGTCGTGGCCGATCCGCAGAATCGGCAGATCTTGAGCGTACCGGGCGTTGAACACGACCCCACCCCAAATGCCCGGGTCATCTTGACTGACGAGCGGCAGGTTCCCAGGTGGGCGCACGTTCGACCAGTGCACGATGAGGGGACGGTCACCCGCTTGAATGACGATCCGCAGGTAGGTATCGCGTGTCGGCCGGATCGGCGCGAAGCGAACCTCGAGCGTCCCTTCCACCCCCGACCAGCGGCCCGTATCGAGAGGGGCTTCCGCCAGCATCATCGGCGCATAGCTGGGCCGGAAGACCAGGTCACCGCTCGTCGGATCACCCCAGAGGGTGACCGCATGGCCGGGCGAGGAGCCGACGGCTTCGATCGTGAACCGGTAGGTCTCACGGTAGGAGTCCGCAATCGGCTCGAACCGGAACGTGACGTGGCTCTCGTCGGTCAGAGTAGATACGTCCAGTCGCGACTCACGCAGCAAAGCACCGGTCCGCTCGTCGTAGAGCCGCAGGACGAGTGTTCCTTCGTTCTTTCGCACGGGCTCGGGGAGGTACGCGAAGGCACTCCGGTCGATATACCCCTCGCGGCCATCGGCGAGCCGCACGCGAATCCAGCCTTCCCGGCTCCCGAGCACTTCGACGGAGCTGCCCCCGGCAAGACTCGCGAGCTCGCGACCAGCGATCGGTGCTTCCCGGACGAGCGCTGTCAGATCCTCGCGCAGGCGGCCGATTCCCGTACCGACGTCTGCACCGAATGTTCCGACACGGACCGTGATACCGTCGAGACCGGGATACCGGGACAGAAACGTCTGCTCGACGACGCGGCTCGGCAGGAGTTCGCCGATCCAGCCCTGCGTCGCCGGCCAGGCGTAGAAATCGTTGTCGGGATAGCGCGGATCGACCTCAGGCGCGTAGAAGACCCGCAGGATCGCCCCACCGCCGAGCGACGGACGCTCGTTGGGGCCGAAACTGGTTGGAAGATTCAACCGCACCGCCACCGCCGTCAGCCCATCGGCTGCCGAGTAGAACGGCTGCTCGAGTGTCGTCCGAACGGTCAGGGTACTCACGGTCGGTGGCAAGGACGCGACGAGCGCCGCCGGCACGCGACAACCAGTAGTCAGGACGAGCACCGTGACGAGCAGCAGGCACAGCCGGATGTGCGTCATCGGCGTCCTCCGACGAGCTCACCTTGCCGCTCCCGCCGAGCGGATGGGTCGAGCACTCCCTCTTCGAGAACCAGCCAGCCGATCCAGAGCGTCACTCCGGTGAACGCTGCGCGCACGACCGGCTGCCACACAGCAGGCGGGATCAGCGCCGCCGCGACGAGCTGCGGATCGGGCAACGTCGCGACGAACGACTGTCCGAGCGGAAGGAAGAGCTCGGTCGTCACGCTCGCTCCCCAGCGGAGCAGCCAGAGCACGAACAGACCGGCCTGCAACCCCGCGATGACTCGGCCGCTCCCGTTCCGTGCCAGCACCGGCACAGCGAACGGTATCGCCCACACGACATACTGGGGATGGACCGGAATGAGCGCGACGACGGTGCACAGGAGCGCACCAGCGATCGCACGGTAGGCGTCGACGCCGAGCGGTGCCCGTGCGATCCAGTAGCAGAGAGCCAGCACGTAGAGCAACGGGAAGAGTGCCAGCGGTGTGTCGTCACCGACCGGGACAGCGAGCGCCACGAGATAGCGCACGTGCGGGTAATCGCCGAGCAAGGTGAGCGTGGGGCTCCTCCCGGAGCGAACGACGAAGAAGAGGTCGATGAGCGACCACACAGTAGTCGTGGCACCGAGCACGAGGAGCACCTGACGCCACGATCGGCGGAGCGACACGATATAGAAGGGTAAGACGAACGCCGGGAAAAAGCGCGCGACCGCAGCCAGTGCACTCAGCAGGAAACCGAGCCAGCGACGCTGGCGCGAAGCGGCGAGGCAGCCAGCGACCAGCAACGCGATCCAGATCGTCTCGTGCCGGCCGAAGAGCGCACTGGTGTAGATGACGATCGGGTTCAACCACCAGAGCGCGAGGAGCCAGCGGCGCGGCCCACCCGGTGCCAGTCGCAGCAGGAGCCAGCCAGTCAGCGCGTCACCCAGAAGGTACGGGAGTTTGAGCAGGACCAGCGCGCGGGCCAGATACCGATACGCGAGAAACCGCTCGATATCGGCGGGCTGGGCACCCAGTCCCGCCACGCCAGCGGTGGGAGACCAGAGATCACCGCTCGCTGGAAGCAGCAGGCGGACGAACGCGAACCATGCGGTGTGAACCAGCTGCGCGACGAGCTGCGAGTTCCAGGCGAACCAGTCGCCGCTCGTCACCGCGAGAGCAGCGCGCGAGTAGACCTGATAGAGGTCGCTGTGGAAGGTCACCGGCAGGAAGATGAGGCGAATCGCGAGCCCGACACTCCAGATCCCCACCATGACCGGGTCGAACGTTGCGGTTCGCCATTTCGATGGAAGTCCCGACCAGCGCTTCACTGTCGGATTCTCCGCGCGATGCTGGTCACCACCCCGGCCGCTCCCAATCCGGTCAAGGTGACGAGGCGTTGCCAGGCCAGAACCGCCCCGACCACGACGGGATCCCAACCGAGCCAGCGGGCCAGCAGCACACCGGTCGCCTCGCGGATACCGAGACCGCCTGGGATCGGCGAGAGCGCGCCGACGATCCCCGGGCCACCGAGCAAGACGAACAGCCCGCCCCAGTCGACCGGAAGCCGGGCAGCGGCGACGAGCCATGCCAGCACGAGCAATTCAACACCCCAACGACCTACAGTCGCGAGCCAGACGACCGGGTCGCGCCAGGTCTCCCGCAGGACTCCATAACCGACCGTTACCACCTCGAGACCGAACTTCCGAACACGTGCGGAGAGGGCGGCGGCCAGGCCGGCTCCGGCCACTCCAGCCAGCACGAGCATACCGAGCACGGAACGCGTGCGGAACGACACGAGAGTGATCGGTACGACTACGGTCGGCCGGATCTGCCAGAAGCCGACCAACGCGCAGCTTGCGAGCACCGCGAGATCGAGCGCTTGCTCGATCACCAGGGTCGGCAACGCTCGCCGCACCCCGATACCCAACCATTGCCGAGTCGCGACGACCTTCGCCGGTGCCCAACCGAACGCGGGGACGAGGTAGTTGGCGGCAGATGCTGCCACCGTAACACGGATCGCTTCGAGCAACGGAACCCGCTGGTCAGCGATTTCCAGCAACCGACGCCACCGCCAGGCATGACAGAGTGGCAGCAGTGTCGCCAGAGCCGCAGCGGGAAGCAAGACGGACACCGGCATCGCACCGAGCGCACGGCCGAGTTCGGCCGGCCCCAAGCGCCACAGCAATAGCGCCAGGATCGCGACACCAGCGGCTAGTCGCCAGGCTCGCGACCGATGCTGCCCCGCCCTCACGGTACACGCCGCCGCGTACTGCGCTGTTGCCGTTCGATGCGCTCGAAGAGCGGCCGCAAGGCACGTGCGCGCGCCCGCGTCGAGGCCCGCTGCTCGAATACCCGGCGTGCTGTCCGGCCGATCCGATCACGCACGTCCCGCGATCGGAGCGAGCGCATCGCTCCGGCCAACGCCTCGCTGTCACCCGGCGGTACCAGTACCGCGCACGGCTCTCCTGCCGCCAGCCAGCGCAGTGCCGGGCTATCGCGGGTGACGATCGTCGCACCCATCGCCATCGCTTGATACACCTTGTTCGGCACCACTCGAGCAGCCTTGGCAGTCCCGCCGAAGATCCCGAGGACGATATCGGCCCAGGCGATCCAGCCTGGGAGTTCCGTTTCAGGAACCCACGGAATGAAGGTCACCTGCGCCAAGCCGAGTTCGCCAGCCCGTCGTCGCACCGCCGCCTCGCACTGCCCAGTCCCGATCATGACCAGTGCGATCTGCTCCCCAGCTCGTTCCAGTCGATGCACCGCCTCGACGATCGTTTCCGCCCCGTGCAGGGGGCTATACGTTCCGTAAAAGAGAACGCGCAACGGGCCGGACTTGTCGCACGGGGTCGCCGCCCGGCGCGCGGGATCGAATACTTCCTCGTCAGCCCCCACCGGGACGACGAGAAACCGATCGAGCGGGAGTCCCGCCAAAGCTGCCCAATAAGCCGCCTGTTGGGGCGTATCGGCGAGGATGACATCGACGGCGCGAAAGGCACGCCGGTCGAGCCAGCGCACCAGGCGCGCCCGCCACGAACCGGGAGAGAGCAGACGACGATCTTCGATGAACGTCTCGGTCAGGGAGACGAGCGGATCGAACAACACCGTGCAACCGGCTCGCCGGGCGAGCGGTGACCACAGAACAGCATCCCACTGGCCGGGATACCCGATCAAGGCGAGATCGGCCCGCGCCAGTGCTGGTACTGCACGCACCAGGAGCCTCGCCTCTCCAGCCACGATCCGCCGGCCCAGCTGCGCGAGTGCCCGCGTCGCTCGCGCGGGCTGCAGCCGGTCGCCGATCCCCTCGACCACCGGCACGTGCAGGTCGGCAACCTGCGCCCCGGCCGCGAGCAACGCTGCTGCCGTCGTCCGGTTCCGTGCGTAGGCCCTGTCGAAGAGCCCGAGACGGACAACGCGGAGGCGACCGCCGGTCAGCTCGGTCGAGTCCGTCAGCGCCTCACCCATCGCCCTCTCCTGCCAGGCATCCCACACCGCCTGACCGGCTGCAGTGTACTCGGCCCGGAGGGAGCGGGAACAAAAAACCGGGGATGCTGGGCAGCATCCCCGGCCGAGCGTTCGCGTCGGAGCAGCGCTCAGTACTCCATGCTCGGCGCCGGCGTCTTCTCCTTCTCCGGCTTCTCGGTGATCAGCGCCTCGGTCGTGAGGATCATCGCCGCCACCGAAGCCGCGTTCTCGACCGCCGAGCGGGTCACCTTCACCGGGTCGATGACACCCCACTCGAGGAGGTCACCGTACTCCTCGCGGATGACGTCGTACCCGATGTTCGGGTTGTTCTGCTCCTTCTGGAGCCGTCGCACCGTCTCGATCACGACCGAGCCGTCGAGACCTGCGTTCTCGACGATACCGCGGAGCGGCTCCTCCAGCGCCCGCTTGACGATCATCACGCCGGTCTTGATGTCACCCTCGGCCTGCACCTCGTCGAGCGCGGAGATCGCGTTGAGGAGCGCCACACCACCACCCGGCACGATACCCTCTTCGACCGCGGCGCGGGTCGCGCTCAAGGCGTCCTCGACGCGGTGCTTCTTCTCCTTCAGCTCGACTTCGGTCGCCGCACCGACCTTGATGACGGCGACACCGCCGGCCAGCTTGGCCAGCCGCTCCTGCAGCTTCTCGCGATCGAAGTCGCTGGTCGTCTGCTCGATCTGGGCCTTGATCTGCTCGATCCGCGCCTTGATGTCCTCCTCGCGACCGTACCCTTCGACGATCGTCGTCTTGTCCTTGGTCGCGACGACACGGCGGGCGCGACCGAGATCCTCGAGGCGAGCCGTTTCGAGCTTGCGACCGAGTTCCTCGGAGATCACCGTACCACCGGTCAGGATCGCGATGTCGCGGAGCATCTCCTTGCGGCGATCACCGAAGCCCGGTGCCTTGACCGCGAGCGCGTTGAGCGTTCCGCGCAGCTTGTTGACCACCAGCGTCGCCAGCGCCTCGCCCTCGACGTCCTCCGCGATGATCACGAAGTTCTTGCTCACCTGGAGGGCCTTCTCGAGGATCGGCAGGATGTCGGAAACCGCGGAGACCTTCTTATCGGTGATGAGGATGAACGGTTCCTCGACCACGGCCTCCATCCGCTCGGGGTTGGTTACGAAGTACGGGGAGATGTAGCCGCGGTCGATCTCCATACCTTCGGTGTATTCGACCTCGAAGGCCAGGCCCTTCGACTCTTCGACGGTGATGACACCGTCCTTCCCGACCTTCTCCATGACCTCGGCGATCAGGTTCCCGATCTCCGGGTCAGCCGCCGAAATCGTCGCCACGTGCGCGATATCCTCGCGGCCACGGACCTCCTTAGCCATCGACTTCAGCCGCTCGACCACGGCCTTGGTCGCCAGCTCGATACCGCGCTTGAGCAGCATCGGGTTAGCACCGGCCGCGACGTTGCGGAGCCCCTCGTGGACGATCGCCTGGGCGAGAACCGTCGCTGTCGTCGTCCCGTCACCGGCCACGTCGTTGGTCTTGGTCGCAGCCTCCTTCAGGAGCTGCGCACCCATGTTGGCGAACGGGTCCTCGAGCTCGATCTCCTTGGCGACCGTCACACCGTCGTGGCTGACCGTCGGAGCGCCGTACTTCTTGTCCAGCGCCACGTTGCGCCCCTTCGGCCCGAGCGTCGTCTTCACCGCATTCGCGAGAATGTCGACGCCTTCTTTCAACGACTGCCGTGCCTGCTCATGGAAGCGGATCATCTTCGCCGGCATAGTTCCCCTCCTGTTCCGAACGATCGACCGCTCACCGTACCGACGCTGAGACTTATTCGCTCAAAATGGCAAGAATATCCTTCTCGCTCAGGATCAGATATTCCTCGTCATCGATCTTGAGCTCGGTGCCGGCGTACTTGGCGAACAGCACCTCATCGCCCACCTTCACCTCCATCGGCAGGCGCTTCCCGTCATCGGTCAGCCGCCCTGGCCCGACCGCGACCACCTGTCCACGCTGCGGCTTCTCCTTCGCCGTATCCGGAAGGACGATCCCGCTCTTGGTAACCTCTTCCTTCTGGATCGGCTTCACCACGACCCGATCACCCAGCGGCCGGATTTTGGTCGTCGTCGCCGTCATGTCCGTCCCTCCTCCGCATCGCTTAGCGGTCTCCCTGTCCGACCGGTTAGCACTCGCACGCCGAGAGTGCTAACCGCCAAGTATCGTACTCAGGCGCGCACCACTTTTCAAGGGGTCAACGATGACTGTTTGCGTCGAGTCATGTCAGGACGATAAACACTCGCAGGCGGCATAATCGGCACGAGCGGAGCGTACGCCTGCGGAGAGGAGGAACCGTGCTGCAGTACCGTGTCGCCGAGCGAGTCCGTCAGTTGCGCCCGTCGCCCACGCTGGCTGTGAGTGACCGCGCCCGTGCCCTGCGCCAGCAGGGTATCGACGTCATCGATCTCGGCGGTGGCGATCCCGACTTTCCGACCCCGAAGCATATCTGCCAGGCTGCCGCCGACGCGATGTTCCGCGGCGAGACACATTACGTCGCGAGTGCGGGTATTCCGGAATTGCGCCGCGCGATCGCTCGCAAGTTGCAGGTAGAGAACGGTGTCCAGGTCAGCGCGGATGAGATCATCGTCACGCCGGGCGGCAAGGCGGCGCTGTTCGTGTCGATCCTCGCCCTCGTCGGCCCCGGCGACGAGGTGCTCATGTTCGATCCCGGCTGGGTCTCCTACGAGCCGATGGTCATCATGGCCGGCGCACGCTGCCTGCATGTCCCACTCCAGCCGAAGGAGAACTATCGCATCACCCGCGAGGCCATCGAGGCGGTGCTGACGCCACAGACTCGGGTGATGATCGTCAATAGCCCGAACAATCCGACCGGTCGGGTGCTGACCCGGGAGGAAGCGGAAACGATCGTCGCCGTCGCCCGGGAGCATGACCTGCTCGTCATTTCCGACGAGATCTACGAGAAGATCATCTACGACGGCCGCGAGCATCTCAGTCTCGCTGCTTTCCCAGGCATGGCCGAGCGGACGCTCACCGTGAACGGGTTCTCCAAGGCCTACGCGATGACGGGTTGGCGTCTGGGGTACGTCGCTGGGCCGGCGCCGCTGATCAAGCAAATCATGAAAGTGCACAGCCACTCGGCGACCTGCGCCACCTCCTTCGCCCAGTGGGGTGGTGTTGCTGCGCTGGAAGGGCCACAGGACGCGATCGCTGAAATGGTAGCGGCCTGGGATCGGAGACGTCGGTTCGTAACCGAACGGCTCAACGCGATTCCTGGTTTCCACTGCCCATTACCGGAAGGCGCATTCTACGCTTTCCCAGATGTGAGCGGCACCGGGCTCTCCGGCCAGGAAGTGGCGCAGAAGCTGATCGACGAGGCGCACGTCGGTGTCACGCCCGGTGACGCCTTCGGCGAGTCCGGGGCGAGCTGTATCCGGCTCAGCTTCGCGACCGCCGACGAGTTGCTCGAACGCGCACTCGACCGGATCGCCAAGGTGTTCGGCGGCTAGATGCCGAGCCGAACGATCTCGACACCGCGCCGCGCCACTTCAGCCAGGTACCGGTTGATGCCCACCCGGTCGCCGGCGAGGTGACCGACCACGATGACGGTGCCTACTGCGTCGAAGCGGAGGCGTTCCGCTTCCTCGGGCGCCAGGTGGAGATAGATAACGGTATCGACCCCGTGCGCGAAATATGCCTGTGCGACCGGCGCGCCACCGTTGGTTCCCGCTCCGTGCACGACGGCGATCCGGCGCGCCGGGCGATCGATCGCGCCGACCGGCACCATGATCGAGGTGTCCGCCTCCGCGAACTCGGGAAGCGTGCGCAGCGCGTCGATCACGTCTTGCACCGTGCACTCGCGGTCGAGTTGCGAACGGTAGCGCTCGATCGCTTCCACCATGATCCGCCGACCGATCTCGTCGAGCGGTAAGTGCAGATTCAGGAACGGCAAGCCGAGCGCACGCGCCACCGCCGGCACCTGGTCGTAGTTCGCCGCGTGCGCCCGCAGGACGGCGCGCGAGACGAGCGGCTGCAGCGCAGCTTTCGCCGCTGTCGGGTCGACGCCGTGCTCGACCATCAGTTCCACATGTCGCGTGAGTACCTCGGGGAAACGCAAGACTGCTCGCCCACCAGCCGGATGATGGGCCAGCACACCGTCACACCCGAGCTCCCGTGCCAGAAGGAGCTCGGCTGTTCCGACATCGAGTGCGACCAATAGCCGTTCGATTCCTTCTCCTCGGACGTACACCTCGCTGTCGGCGGGAAGCTTGCGCATCCCCGCCATCTCGAGCGCGATCGACACGAGTTCGTCCGTACTGATCCCACCCATACCTGTCCTCCCCTTCGCGCAGATTGTCGCACAGGAGAGGCTGCACCCCGAGCGAACTCGCCGAAGAGTCGACGCCGGAGTACTATTGCCGCCAGAGTGTCGGAAGAGGTGCGGTGATGACCGACCGGCGTGAGGCGATTCGGTTGACAGCACTTGCCAGCTGCGCTGGTTGAGCAGGAAAGCTCGCTCCAGCGGCATTGGCGCAGGTGCTGCGCCCGCTCGAGTTCCAGAGCGATCCCCGGTTGCTCGTCGGCCTCCAGGCGAGCGACGATGCCGCAGTGTACCTCGTCGACGACGGACTCGCACTCGTCCAGACGCTCGATTTCTTCCCACCCGTCGTGGACGATCCCTACACCTACGGCGCGATCGCTGCGGCCAACGCGCTGAGCGACGTCTACGCGATGGGCGGCGAGCCGTTCCTGGCGCTCAACATCGCCGCCTGGCCGAACGATCTCCCCCTGGAACTACTGACCGAGGTTTTCCGTGGTGGACTCGACAAGGCCCGGGAAGCCGGTGTCGTGATCGCTGGAGGGCATACGGTGACGGACGACGAGCCCAAGTACGGACTGGTCGTGACCGGGCGCGTCGAACCCGACCGTATCCTCGCCAAGCGTGCAGCTCGTCCGGGCGAACTCCTGTACCTCACCAAACCGATCGGCACCGGCGCGATCACCACTGCGCTCAAAGCCGGAGTCGCCGAGCCATCCCACGTCGAGGAGGCAGTCGCCTGGATGCTCCGGCTCAACCGGACGGCGAGCCGTCTCCTGGTCGCACACGGGATCCGCGCTTGCACCGACGTGACCGGGTTCGGTCTCGCTGGGCATGCCAGCGACATCGCGCTGAAGAGTGGTGTCCGGCTGGTGATTGCCGCCCGAACCGTGCCCATCCTCGAAGGAGCCGAACTGTACGCTCGGGCCGGGCGCCTGCCTGGTGGCGCGCAGCGCAATCGCGCCTTCTACGCCGAGGGGCCGGACGCCGTCGTCCGCCGTGGCCGGGGAATCCCGACCGTTCTCTGGGATCTCCTCTTCGATCCGGTCACCTCAGGTGGCCTGCTCTTCACTGTCCCAGCCGAACGCGCGTCATCGATCGAGCAGGCATTCCGCGAAGCGGGTGAACCACTCTGGCGAATCGGTTTCGTCGACGAGGGTTCCGGTGTCGACGTCGTCGCCGAACTCGCTGGATAGCCACCCCGCTGCACGATCCCCACGTGGTCAGCTGCGGGCCACCCTCGCCGAACTCGGCATCCGACCACGCAAGGCGCTCGGCCAGCATTTCCTGCACGATCGCTCGATCGTCCAGCGCATCGTCGCATCCGCCGACCTGAGTCCCGACTCGCTCGTCGTCGAAATCGGCCCCGGGCTGGGTATCCTGACGGAAGCACTGGCTCGCCACGCCGGGCGTGTGATCGCGATCGAACTCGATGACAAGCTCGCTGCCTTCCTCGCGGAGCGGTTTCGCAGCTCCAACGTCACTGTGCTGCACGGCGACGCCCTTCGGATCGATTTCGCTGACGTTACGCGTGGAGCGCCCTATGTCGTCGTCGCGAACCTACCCTACAACGTCGCCACCCCGATTCTCGAACGACTGCTCACGGCCGCGCATCCTCCGACCCGCCTGGTCGTGATGGTGCAACGGGAGGTCGCCGAGCGCATGGTGGCGATACCGCCCGACATGAGCTTCCTGAGCGTGCTGGTCCAGTTCTTCGCTCGGCCCCGGATCGCCTTCCGGGTCGGGCCGGGAGCCTTCACACCACCGCCGAAAGTCGAAAGTGCCGTCGTCGTTCTCGAACCACGAGAGCCACCTCTGGCGCGCGAGGAGTGGCCGCGTTTCTTTCGCCTCGTGCAGGCGGGATTCGCGCAGCGACGCAAGCAGCTGGTGAACGCTCTCGCCAGTGAGCTGGGGCTCGACAAAGAACGCGTCCGGGCACTCCTGGTCTCGGCCGGCATCGAACCGACCCGGCGTGCCGAAACGCTGACCCTGGACGAGTGGCTTCGCCTGTACCGGGCATTTCGAGAGGAACTCCGATGATATCCTGGCGCGTCGTTCCCCGTGCACCAGTTTCGGTACCTGCGCCAGCCAAGTTGAATCTCGGTCTCGAAGTACTCGGTCGACGCCCGGACGGCTACCACGACATCGTGACCATTCTCCAGACGATCGATCTCTGCGACGAACTCTGCTTCGATCCTGCCGATGTCTGCGACTACCAGCCACCCGCTTCGCTCAGCGACGATCTGGTCGCTCGCGCACTGCATCTGCTCCGGCAGCGCGGTGTCGAACTCACGGCCCGTCTTCGCCTCAGCAAGCGGATACCGGTCGCGGCGGGGCTGGGCGGTGGATCGAGCGATGCTGGGACGCTACTGGGTATCCTCCTGCGCGCCGGGGTGCCACGCCAGCTGGTCGAAGAAACCGCACACCAGCTCGGGAGCGATGTTCCGTTCTTTCTGGACGGCGGAACCGCACTGGCGCGCGGGCGCGGAACCGAACTCGAGCCACTCCCGTCGCCGGACGGCTGGTTCGTCCTGGTAGTACCAGAACTGACGCTCGGCAGCAAGACGCGCCGCCTGTATGCCGCGCTCACGCCAGCCGATTACAGTGATGGTTCTGCCACTCTCCGCCAGGCCGGGCGACTGCGCGCCGGGCTCGGGCTCGATCCGAGGCTCGTTCGCAACGTCTTCTTGCGTCCGCTTTCAGCGTTCCACGAAGTCCAACGCACGCTCGAGGCTTTCGCCGCCGCTGGAGCCCGTTGGGCCTGGCCGAGCGGAGCTGGACCGGCGATCTTCACCTGGTGCCCGGAGCGCACCGCGGCAGAAGCGATCGCGAGCCGACTCGAGCACGCTGGTCTGCGACCGATCCTCGCTGCACCGTACGAGCCGGACTGGCAGTCCGTGAGCGTGAACTTCACGCTCCAGACGACAGAGACATCGCCACCGCTCTTGCCGAAGGGGTAGCCCGAACGAGCTCTCACTCGCTGTCTGCCGTGGCCGACCGGATATACTGCTCCCGCCACGACTTCTCACGGTCCGCAGCGACAGGGAGGAAAGTTCCCTCCGCTTCGGCCAGTAGGGTTCCCTGGACAGCATCGCGGATTTCCGCACGGGCCCGCACGAGCCGACGCTCCGACCGCTCGACCCAACCACGGAGACGGAGTTGCTGACCGACCGCAACTGGCCGGCGGAAAGCGATCGACAGGTGGGCCGTCACCATCAGCCGCCCGGCCGTGCTGATCACCGCCCAGCTCATCGCCTCGTCGAGCAGCGTCGCGAGGATCCCGCCGTGGACGAGACCGATGTATCCCTCGTGCTCCGGTTGCGGCGTGAAGGAGGCCTCGACGCCCTCCTCCTCCCGATAGAAGGCCAACTTGAGCCCGATCGGATTGCGCTCACCACATCCGAAGCAGCCATGATCGGTCACTCGGTTGACACGCTCGCCTGCCATCGCTCATCCTTTTCGCCATGAACATCTCGTACCCCTCTAGGGTACAATCGAGCTGTCGTTGGCTCAGGCAACACTGCCAGCCAGTGCACGAGCCTATCGCGGAGGACCGATCGATGGCGAGAAGGTACGAACAACTCTTTCAGGAAATCAAGCGAGCGATTCGCGAGGTCGACGTCCATCAGGTCTACGAGCAGCTCCGAGCTGGTCGTCGTCCGGTGATCGTCGACGTGCGCGAACGCGAGGAGTGGGAGCAGGGATACATCCCCGGCGCGATCTTCATTCCGCGCGGTTACCTCGAGCTCCGTATCGAGGAAGAGGTGCCGGACAAGTCGACACCCGTCTACGTCTACTGCGCCGGTGGCGTTCGCTCGGCGTTCGCCGCGAAGGCGCTCCAGGAACTGGGATACCAGAACGTCTACTCGGTCGCCGGCGGCTTCAGTGCCTGGAAGCACGCTGGTTACCCGTTCGTGACACCGCGCCAGTGGACGCGCGAGCAACTCCAGCGCTACAGCCGGCACTTCCTGATTCCGGAGGTCGGTGAGGAGGGCCAGGCACGCCTGCTCGACTCGAAGGTGCTCATCATCGGGGCGGGAGGGCTCGGCTCGCCAGCAGCACTGTACCTGGCCGCAGCGGGGGTCGGGACGATCGGCATCGTGGACGCCGACGTGGTCGACCTCAGCAACCTACAGCGGCAGATCATCCACACGACCGATCGCGTCGGACGACCGAAGACCGAGTCGGCCCGCGAGACGATCGAGGCCCTCAACCCGGACGTCAAAGTTATCACTCACGATGTCTGGTTGAGCAGTCAGACGATCCTCGACGTGATCCGAGACTACGACGTGATCGTGAATGGAGCCGACAATTTCCCGACACGGTACTTGGTCAACGATGCCGCGGTGCTGCTCGGGAAGCCGGTTGTCGACGGGAGCATCTTCCGGTTCGACGGCCAGGTGACGGTCTACAAGCCGGGCGAGGGGCCGTGCTACCGGTGCCTCTATCCGGAGCCGCCGCCGCCCGAGCTGGCGCCGAGCTGCGACCAGGCCGGTGTGCTCGGTGTGCTCCCGGGCGTCATCGGCGTCCTGCAGGCGACCGAGGCCATCAAGCTCCTGCTCGGTCTGGGCGAGCCGCTCATCGGCCGCGTCCTCCTGTACGACGCCCTGTCGGCTACTTTCCGCGAACTCCACGTCGAGCGCGATCCGGAGTGCGCAGCCTGCGGCCCCAACTCGACGCTCACCGTGGAGACGATCGGCCAGATCGATTACCAGCAGAGCTGCATCCTGCCGGTCAGCCGCAGCGTCGCCGACTGAAGCCCTCGGGAACAGGAACTTCCGAAAAGAGGGGCCACGGCTCGAGCCGTGGCCCCTCTGCTCCGTCTGGCCACCTGTCGATCACTCTTCGACGACGACCGGCTCTTCCTCGACACGTCCATCGATGACGCGGAAAGCGCGCACGACCGGCCGATCGGGATCGGCCAGCGAGCAGATCAGAAGAAGCATCCCCGGCCAGAAGGCAGCCATCTCCACGTCTGTCCGCGATGGATAGGCCTCGGTCGCTGGATGCGAGTGATAGCTTCCCAGGTGCTCGAGCCCGCTCGCTTCGATTTCGCGCAACACGCGGAACTGCTCTTCCGGATCCATGAAGAAGCGCTCCACCGCGATCGATCCGGGAGCATCCGGCCGGTAATCCCGGCCGGGCGGAATGAGTCCCCGTTCAGCGAAGAATTCGACTGCGAACTCAGCCCGGTTCGCGACTGGATAGACCCGTTCGACCCGGTCGCGGTGACCCGCGACGAGCCCACAGGCCTCACGGGGAGCCTCGCGCCGCGCATGAGCGATGATCGCGTCGTACTGCTCGCGTGGAATACGGATCACCGTCCACCCGCCATCGCCGGAATGATGCCGACCTCGTCCCCATCGTTGAGGGGCGTATCGATTCCCTGCAATGAACGGATATCTTTCCCGTTCACGAAGACACTGACAAATCGGCGGACGCGACCATCCGGCTCGCAGATCCGTTCGCGGAGGCCGGGATACAGTTCGTCTAGTTTGGCCAGCGCTTCGCCAACCGTCTTGGCGTCCACCTGCACCGCTGCTCGATCTTCGGTGAACCGCCGGAGCGGTGCTGGTATCAAGATCGTCACCGCCATCGTCTCTCACTCCCTTCTGTCCCCAGTGTGCCGTCAAGCTCGGTCTGGATGCCAGAGTGGTGTACTGAGATACTTGAGCCCGCTATCTGGCAGGATCGCGACGATCACGCCGTATTCGAGTTCCTGTGCGACGCGTAACGCCGCAACGACCGCTGCTGCCGCCGAAGGGCCGACAAGCAGTCCTTCGATCCGCGCGAGATCGCGCGCCAGTCGGTACGCTTCCTCGGTATCGACGAACTCCATGCGGTCGATCAGTGACGGATCATAGGTCGCTGGAACGAGAGCAGTCGACAAGTGTTTCAAACCCTCCAGCCCGTGAAAGGGATCGTCGGGTTGAACGCCGACCAAGACCACGCTCGGGTTCGCCTCCTTGAGGCGACGCCCGGTGCCCATCATCGTTCCGGTCGTTCCCAGGCCAGCGACGAAATGCGTCACTTGCCCACGCGTCTGCTCCAAGATTTCGACTCCCGTCCCATCGTAGTGTGCAAGCCAGTTGGCCGGGTTACTGTATTGGTCGGCGTAGTAGTACCGATCGGGATGCGCGGCCGCCAGCTGCCGCGCCAGCCGTATCGCGCCATCCGTCCCCTCGTAGGGGTCGCTGAAAATCAGCTCAGCACCGTAGGCTTGGAGGATAGCCCGTCGCTCCTCGCCGATACTCGCCGGCACGACGAGCGTTACCCCGAAGCCCCACGCCGCCCCGAGCATCGCATAGGCGATACCGGTGTTCCCCGACGTGGCATCGAGCAGGCGCTTGCCGTTACCGAGCGCCCCCGAACGAAACGCCTCCTGAACGATGCGGAATGCTGCTCGATCCTTGACGGAGCCCCCCGGGTTGTACCACTCCGCTTTCACGAGCAGCTGAACACCGTCGGCAACACCATACTCCGCTGGGAGCCGTTGCAAACAGAAGAGCGGGGTGTTTCCGATTCGCTCCGTGAGCGCTTCACCGAGCCGGCAGTGCATCGAGGGTCCCATCGAACCGTCCCCTCCGCCTCGCTTCGCGCTCCATCTTGCCACAGTGAGGGCCGGCAGAGTTGACGGCGAGGGCCCACTCTGCCTGAGCGTATCCGTCAGAATCCAGAACGCTCGCAGGGGCACGTAGTAGGATAACCCCGTGAGGAAGGGCTGGCCCGACCATCGCGCTGTGCGAGTGCGTAGAGAGGCGAGCTGAGTGCAAACACGCGTCTTGAACGGCCGCTATCGACTCGACGAACCGATCGGCGAGGGCGGGATGGCCGTCGTCTACCGCGGTTACGATCTCGTCCTCGATCGTCCTGTCGCGATCAAGGTGCTGCGTGGCCAGTTCGCAGCGGATGCGAGCTTCCTCCGGCGCTTCGAACGCGAAGCGCAAGCGGCCGCCCGTCTCAGTCACCCGAACATCGTGAGCGTGTACGACGTTGGCCGCGACGACGGTACCCGCTATATCGTTATGGAGTACGTCCCAGGCAAGACACTGAAGCGACTGATCCTCGAACACGCGCCCTTCTCGCTCGACGAGGCGATCCACATCGTCCGCCAGGTCGCTGCTGCCCTCGATTACGCGCACCAGCACGGCCTCGTGCACCGGGACATCAAACCGCAAAATATCCTCGTCGACGAACGGGGCTTCGTCAAAGTGACCGACTTCGGGATCGCAAAGGGGCTGACCGATGTAAGCCTCACCGAAGCGGGCTTCGGGATGGGCACGGTCCACTATGTCTCGCCGGAGCAGGCGCGCGGAGAGCCAGCCACACCGGCTTCGGACATCTACGCGCTCGGTGTGGTCCTCTACGAAATGCTGACCGGGCACCTCCCCTTCGACGCTGATAATCCCATCGGCCTCGCTCTGCAGCATGTCCACGAAGCCCCGCCGTCGCCACGACAGTTCAATCCGAACATCCCACCGGCGGTCGAAGCGATCATCCTGCGCGCGTTGGCCAAAGATCCCCGCCAGCGCTTTCCGACGGCCGGTGCACTGGCGCACGCGCTCGCCCACTGGCGTCAACACGGAGCGGGAAGCACACCAGCACCGCCGCGCGGTGGCGTGCCGCCGCGTGTCCCAGCCGGCCGCGCACGGGCGCGCAGTACGCCACCACCGCCCGCAGCAGTCAGCCGGGCCGGCGACATCGGCTGCGCGACCTGGCTCGTGGGAAGCGCAATTCTCGTGGGCATCGTTGCGCTGGTCGTGCTCGCATTCCAGCTGGTCGATCTCGGCGCTCTGACGGGCATCGACGATCGCCCGCATCCCTCCCCGACCACTGTGGCTATCGTGCCCAGCCCGACGATCGCCGAGACACCGAGTCCACCAGCCACACCGACCAGCGTCCCGACTCCGACGACCGAACCGACACCGAGCCCGACGCCGACACCCGAAATGGCCCGTGTCCCTGATCTCGTCAACTCGACCCTCCGGCAGGCCGAAGCAGTGGCCGCGGCTGGCGATTTCCAACTCCAGGTGGAAGAAGTGTTCGATAACGTTGTCCCGGCGGGAACGATCGTCCGGCAGGATCCGCCTCCGGGCACACTCGCCGAAAGAGGCAGCACCGTACGGGTGTGGGTCAGTAAGGGGCCGGAGTGGATCACCCTGATCGGGTTGGCTGGGAAACCGTACACCGAGGTCCTGCAACAACTCCAGGGGCTGCCGGTCACCGTGGAGAAGGTCGAAGAGGGAAGCCGGACCGTTCCGGAAGGCTACGTCATCCGGACCGAACCCGCCGAGCAGGTACGCAACGGTGGCACCGTCAAGGTCTATGTCAGTGTCGGTGACCGCGTGCGCGTTCCGGACATGTACAGCAAGCCGTACCAGCAAGCGGTCATCGAACTGGAGCGAGCTGGCCTCGTCGTCCGCAATGTTACCCCGATGACCTGCACCCAGATCACCGCCACTTTCCCGTCGTTCGACTGCGCGCAGTTTCCAGACGGGGGCGTCGTCAGTGCAACGCTCCAGTGGAACAGCTGGGTGCCGCGTGGCTCACCCATCGATATCGCCTTCTATCAGAAGCAGCAGAACGGTTCGCAGTGAGGCGAAACCGTGCGCAGCCAGCGTGCCCCCGCACAGCTGCTCAGCGGACTCATCCTCGGACTCCTCACGAGTCTCTTCCTCGTTCACCACCAGACCGGTCAGCGTCTCGTCGTCGGGAGTACTGGGAGCACGCTGAGCACGGTCCTGCTGTTCGATGGTCGCGTCATCGTACTCGGTGGCGGTTCGGTACCGAACGCTGGCGTGGAACTGGCCGACCGCGCAACGCTTCCCTGGCAACGCCCCTACGAGCTCCTCATCGTTCCTGCGTGGGATACGGACCAGGTCACGGGAGCTCTCGGTTTTGTCGAGCGCCGCGCCGTGCGCTCTGTCATCATCGCCGGCTCGCCAGACGACGACCCTGCGTGGACGATTCTGGAACGTATGGCAACTGCGCGTGGTCTCCGTTTTTTGAAACTGAACGAACCATTCGCCGTTCCACTCGGCAACCAGAGCGTGCTGGAGGTCATCCCTCGGCAGGATGCGCTGCTAGCCTGCTTGCGCGTTGGAAACATCGGTATCGGTTTGGTTGATGCGGCGACGCAGGCAGAGTACGCCGATCCCTGCGGACGCGCCGCAGCGCTGGTGGCACTGCGCCAATCCGTGCGCACTGATGCTCCGCTCGTCCTCCGGCCCGAACCGCGCCGGGGGAAAGACCTCGCACCAGTCGCACCGTACGAGATCCAGCTCGGGCGCGGTGAGCGGGTCGACATCCGCCTCGCAAACGGGGAACTGCGCGTCCCGCTCGCAGCGCTGGTCAGTCTTCCGGAGTCCACTCCGATCGCGCCGTAGCGGTGCGGACCCGCTCGCCAGCTTCCCGGGCAGCCTGGTCCGGTCCCGGACGTTCCGCACGGAGCCAACGCGCTTGCCGTGCTTGCAACTGAGCTCGCAGTGTGCCGAACCGGAGCAAGGCACCGAGCGTGAGCAGGAAGGCACTGATCGCCAGCACCTGCGCCCAGCCCAGTTCGACCACACCGCGGAGAACGACTTCGCGCAGCGTGGCGACGATGCCGAGTTCGACCATGAAATCGACAGCTACTCGGTGTTCCTCCAGGTAGACGATGAGCAAGCGCATCAGCTCGACCATGACGAGCATGAACAGTACCTCAGCGATAACGACGCGAAAGTCCAGGGAGGGCCCGAAGAGATGGTCGATCAAGATGAGCAGCGTCCGGATCATCAATCCGAAAAGGACGATGACGAGGGCGACGACGAGAATGTCCTGTGCAGCCTCCAAAAAGCGCCGCGACAGGCGGTGGATTTCGGTATGGGGAATGTGCTCGCGATCGTCCATCGTCACCGTCCGCTGCCCCATTCACCGAACACGTGTTCTGCTCGTCTCTGACTCGACGACGCGAAGTGTAACGCCACGAACGTACTCGACTGCACAATCGTACTGGCAACAGACTGGACACTCTCGGGCGGAGCAGCCGGTCACTCCGGCGGAATCTCTCGGAAGGCATACTCGACGCGTATACCCCGGCGAGCCTGAATCGTCTTGGCCAGCCAGTAGACCAGCATCCCCACGATGAAGACAGCGACCGTCAGCACCTGCACGTTCGGGTAATGGGCGAGCCCGACGAATGGGTCGAGCCAGAACACGACCTCGCACACCAGCAAGCTGACGACCGCCAGCGCTCCCACGATCGACATCAGCGGTATCCCGGCCAAGCGCCAACGGACCGGTGAGGACTCGAAATCGTCGCGCCGCCGGTAGGGGAACACGATCGCCGCGATCGCGGTCAAGATGAACGAGACAATCCAGCCGAAAATCCCGACGATGCTCGCGAGCACGATGTGCCAGGCATAGAGCGCGAGGCAAACCTCCCCGATCAGCCCGACCACCAGGATCGCCACCAGCGGCGTATGCGTCCGCGGGCTCACGTACGAGAGCTTTTCCGGCATCAGACGATCGAACGACCAGGCGAGCAAGATGCGCGTCGACGCCAGATAGTTGATCGGCAACCAGACGTACGTCCAGAGCAGAAAGCCGATACCGAGGAACAGGACCAGCACCAGATTGCGGTGCACGACTGCCCCGGCGAGCTCGATGAAGGTCGGTGTGAAGGCCAGCCCCAAGGCTTGCGGGTCCGCTGCACCGATGACCGCCAGACCGCCGTAGCCGACCATCTTTTGGAATGCCGCCACGAGCAGCAGGATCCAGGCCGTGCAGTACAGCACCGAGCCGGGCATGCCAAAGAACTGCGCCCGGCGTGCGTTCTTCACTTCCCCGCCGATGAAACTCGAGGTAATCGCGAACAATACGATATAGAGCGGTAAGCTCAGCGAAAGGAAGGTCTGATAGGCATCGAACGGATGCGTCTGGTAACCAGCGCTCAGCTGGGCTACGGCGAACGCATGCTCCACACCACCGACCGCACGCACGTACTCGTCGAAACGCAAGAGGAACGTTTCACGCGGGGTAACGAGCGCGATGAGTCCAGCAACCGCAACCGCGATGGTCGCGAAAAGGAAGGCAGCGTTCTGAATGCGAAAATACAACTTCGTCCCGAGTGCGAAGACGATGCCGAAGAGGACGATGAGTACCGTCCCTGCGAGAAAAATGCCGAGCGGAGTTTGCCAAAAATCCGCCAGCCTCATGATCTCAGGATTCTCGGCATTCGCAGCGAGCATCCGGAACAGCGAGGACAGCCCATACTGACCGAAGTAGGCAGCCGGGATGCCGATGTACACGCTCAACCAGACGAGCCAGTTGAAACTGCTGATGAAACCGAGAACCGGCGAGAGCGTGCGGCTGATGTACACGTAGTCGCCACCACTGCGCGGCAAGGCCGCTGCGAAGAAGGCATAGGTCGTCGCGTGTGCTAACGCCAGCAGACCGGCAACAAGCGCTCCCGCCAGCATGCTGGCCCCAGGATAGAAGGCCGGCACGAACAACAGGATGAACAAGACACCGAGCCCGATATTCTGGTTGTTGGTGTTGTAGACGAAGATATCGAGCAGCGAGAGTTCCTTCGTGAGTCCGGTCGCCTCACGAACGAACGTCCGCGGTCCCCGGACTGGGCTGCGACCGCCGCCACTGCTCATCGCTCAGCCTCCTCGTCCTCTCGTCACTCGACGGGGATTTCGCGATAGGCAAGCGAGATGTCGATCCCCTGTCGATTCCGCCACCAGCGGGCGATCCCGTAGATGACGAGCCCCGAGAGGAAGATCGCGACGTTCAGGAGGAACATGCCGAATCCGAGAATCCCTTCACGCAGCGTGCTCGGGTCGAGACTGATTCCCGAGTAGGGATCGTTGAGGTACGCCCACTGCATGACCAGGCACGCCACGATCGATATCGCACCGACGATGCTGAGTACCGGCACACCGCCGATCCGCCACGCTACTGGAGAGCCTGCGAAGAGGTCGGGTCGACGGTACGGCAAAAGCACCGCGCTGAGCGAGACCATGATGAAGGTCAGGAGGAAACCGAAGATCCCGACGAGCGTCGCGAAGTAGGGCGTGAAAACATAGATCGCGAGCGACACGATCGACAGTCCGCCCATCAGCACGAGACTCACGACCGGGGTATGGAAACGCGGGCTCACCCAGGCCAGGGCAGATGGCATCAAGCCGTCGATCGCGTAGGCCACTAGGTTCCGTGACGCATTTAAGATCTGTCCAGGTAGCCAGGCGTAGCTCCAGAAGATGAAGCCGAACCCGATCAGGAATGCGAGCAGAAGATTTCCGCTCCCGAGGGCAACGAGCTCGTGAAAGCGCGGTGCCGCTGCCAGGCCGACGTTCGGCGCACCGGCATCGCCGAGCGTGCTGATCGCTCCGATGAGCTCCTCCCCGACAGCCCGAGTGACGCTCCAGACCAAGAGCAGCCCCCAGACGAGCGCATAGATCACCGTACCCGGTATCACCCAGACCTGGATCTTGCTGGCTTGCTTCACCTCACCGCCGATGTACGCGCTGGAGAAGCTGAAGCCCATCGTCAGATAGATCCAGGTCATCGTGATGACAGTGTTCCGCAGGTTGAAGGACTGTACTTCGTAGCCGCTCTCCCGAAGCAGCGCCTCCAAAATGTCCGGGCGGCCAGCGAGAGCAGCGAGGTGTTGCGCCAGGCTGGACTGCAGGACACCCGGCGACCGCAGAAGAGTAACGAGGACAACGAGCACCGTCGCCAACATGGCGAACGCGAAGAGAACGTTCTGCACACGAAAATACACACCCAGCCCGAGGATGAAAATGCCAGTCAAGATGAGGATCAAGAGTGCTCCGATCACGAACATGCCGGTCGGCGAGGCCGCCCAGTCCGCGAAACGGAGCACGGCCACATTGCCGGTGAAGGCAGCAATGATGCGCATGAGCGGGGCAATACCGAAACTCGCAAGGAATGCAGACGGCACCCCACCATACAACACCCACCAGACTGTCGTATTCCAGTTCGACATCATGCCCCAGGCTGGCCCTAACACACGACTGACGTAGACATAGTCCCCACCGCTCCGCGGCATGATCGCTGCCAGCATGCCGTACGTCGCGGCGGTCGGCAGCGCGAGGAGGGCACAGAGGACGAGCGAGAGCGGTAGGCTCACGCCGCCGTACGAGGGCATGTACAGGAACATGAGCGCGACCATGAGTCCGATCGAGATGAAGTTGACGTTGTAGACGAGCGCATCCAGCAGACCAGCCTCCCGCACCAGGCCGGTCGCTGCACGCGTGAAGACACGCGGTCCTGAGCTCTGCCCACTCCCCGACACTGTTCCGCTCCTTCCCTCAGTGACTCGAACCACTCATCGTTCCAGCAACACCGCCCGCACCGGGGCACCGTCCGCTCCCTCGAGGGGTAAGGGCAGACAGACGAAAAGATAGTCGCGGCCAGGAGGCACGGTACGGAGGCCTCGCAGGTTCTCGACGATCAACACATCGGCCCCGAGCAGGTGGGCATGCGCATGGTCGGTTCCCTGCACCGTCGAATCGACGTTGAGCGCATCGATCCCGACCAGCGCCGCTCGCGCCTCCGCCAACCAGGTCGCTGCCTCCTCGGAGAGGTAGGGGTGACGAAAATACCGATCCGTCCCCCAGTAGCGGTCCCAGCCGGTCGCGAGCAACACCGCCTGACCGGTCGGTGAGCCAGGCACGCATTCGCGCAAGAGGGGGAACGGAATCGCCGCATCATCGGCGAGGTCCGGAAGTTGGACCAGAATGGCCGGCAGAATGAAGCGCGCGGCAGGATAATCGGTAATCGATCGTCCATCGGCAAAAAAGTGAGACGGTGCATCGATATGCGTGCCTGAATGGCTGCCGAGCGTCATACGCGTCACGCGCCAGGGAGGGGTTGCATTGGCCAGCTCGAGCCGCACCTCCGGATCGCCCGGAAAGATCGGTAAGCCCGTAACGATCGTATGCGAGAGATCGAAGACCCGCATCCCCACTATCCACTCACGAGCTGGTAACTCGCCACGCGATCGTCTTCGAGACGCACCAGAGCCCCGTGGAGGACACCTTCACCGTAGGCCGATCCCGGGTTGACGCACAAGGTCCGGCCGATCCGCACGGCACCGCGCGACTCATGGATGTGTCCGTGAAGACTCAAGACCGGTTGGTAGCGCTCGATCGCCTCCCGAACCGCACGGCTGCCGACCGGAACCATATTCGGTTGCCCACCCACCATCACGACGGAGAGGTCCTCGCGAAGCTGCGGCGCGCTATCCAGCGTCGAGTCATAGGGCGGGCAGTGCAGGTTGAAGATCACCGGCAGGGACGGGTCCAACTCGCGTGCCAGTCGCTCGATCCGTGCCGCCAGTTCCTCTTCCGGCAACTCGCGCGGACTGTTCCACGGGGTCGGATTGGCCCAGGCGAGACTGAGCAGCTGGTAGCCGTCGAGCTCAATGACCGCTCCGTCGGGATTGATCACGACGTCGCTCCGGTTCAAGACCTCGTCGATCTCGAACTCGTCGTCATTCCCCGGCATGACGAAGCATCGTACCCCGGTACCACGAAGGCGTTCTTCGGCGAGACGCACCCAGCGCTCGACCGATTCCCGCATGACCCGCCGGAAGATCCGTTCCGCATAGGCGGGGTCAGCCTCCATACGTGCCAGTTCATCTGGATCGCAGCGGTAGGGGTAGAAGCCATTGAACCGGATCCGCTTTTCTGCCTCTTCGACCTCCTCCGCACTCCTCAGCACCTCATGTCGCCCCAAGAAGGTCATCTCCCAACGGCCGTCAGTCTGGACGATTGGGACAAGAACCTTTCCGGTGAGATCACCCCCGAGAATCAATGTATCGACACCGTAGAACTTGGCAGCATTCAGGAACTTCAGAAAACACCGCTCTGAGCCATGGACATCACTCGTATAGTAAAGTGCCAGCTGCCGACTGGCCCGATCTTTTCCCTTGCGGAACCACACCATCCTTCGCCTACCTACTCCCGCTTCCTTCAGTCATGCCGTACTTCTTCCGGTAGCTCGTACCAGCGCTTGCGTTCCCCGATCATGGCGCGCAGCTTCCAGGCGCGACTCTTCGGAGCATCCTCGACTGCACGCCACAGCTCCTCGAGCCGGCGGAGAGAAACGAACTCTTCCTGGAGTTCCCGCTCGAGAATCAACGAACGGACGCGTTCCACGTTTTCCTTCGCTGTCCGGTACCAGCCCCAGTCGTTACTCAAGACGTCCACGATGCGCCGGATATCGATCGTCTCCTCGTCACCGTAACCGAGCGGATGATCGTGCAGGAGCGCGACGATGTCGATCAGATCCTTCTCGTTCGCTTCCCAGATCTGCAGCTTCGTCAACAAGAGATCGGCGAGCGGAAGCGTTAACCGATCTCGATCGAGCCGCCCTCGCAGATCGAGGGTGTGACACATGCGGAGCTGATCGAGGAAGACATCGATCTGGCGCTCGTGCTGCGGGTCCCAGAAGAACAGCCGCTGGTGCCCGTGCAGCGTGTTGAACTCGCGGTCCGCCTGGTACCCGAGCTCGGCGAACAGCGACTCGATCGCCCGCTTTTGCGCCGACAAGCCCATGAAATCCGCATCGCGATAGGTGCGCTGCAACGCCCGGTGCGTCGCGCTGGGTGAATGCAGGTAGACTGCGACACCGCCGAGCACGCGCAGCGTCACACCACGCGTTTCGGCGGCTTCCAGAATGCGCTTGACTTCCTCACGAATGTCCGCGAATGGCGTAGCCGCGACGATCCTCGATTCCACTTGGTTTCCCCCGAATGCTACCGGTTCGGCAACTCCATCGTGATCTCGTGCCCGACAGGTCGAAACGAACCATTTCGCCTGATCGTGACGGCAACTGGGTAAAGTATAAGATGACCGCACCGACACCGCAACACGAGCGACCCAGTCGCTGGCGACCCGCTCCGTTGCCAGCTGCCGGTGCGGCTCCCGTTCCGCTTTCTCAGCGCGTGCAGAACCGCGAGGCCAGCGGGAATCCGCTGGCCTCGCCGCGATCCGACCTGCGTCTTTCGAGCACTACACATCGCCCTCACGGGTACCGAGCGCCGCTTGTGCTGCCGCCAATCGTGCGATCGGAACCCGGTAGGGAGAAGCGGACACGTAGTCCAGGCCGACCTCGTGGCAGAAGCGGATGCTCGCCGGATCGCCACCGTGCTCGCCGCAGATCCCGAGCTTGATGTCCGGTCGCGTCGCACGCCCACCGTCCCGCGCGATCTCGATCAAGCGACCGACGCCAGCCCGATCGAGCGTCTGGAAGGGATCGGCCGGATAGATCCCCTGCTCGAGGTAATACGGCAAGAAGCGCCCAGCATCGTCACGCGAGATACCGAAGGTCATCTGGGTGAGGTCGTTCGTGCCGAAGCTGAAGAACTCGGCCTCGCGCGCGATCTCGTTCGCCGTGAGCGCCGCACGGGGCACCTCGATCATGGTGCCGACCGAGTACGGAATCTCGCGACCAGCTCGGGCGAACAGTTCCCGCGCGACGCGGTCGATGATCTCGCGCTGCAGCATCAGCTCCCGCACGTCGGAAACGAGCGGCACCATGATCTCCGGATGGACTTCGATCCCCTCGGCAGCACAGTGCAGCGCAGCGCTGAAGATCGCGCGCGCTTGCATTTCCGTGATCTCCGGCGCGGTGATGCCCAAGCGGCAACCGCGATGCCCGAGCATCGGGTTCGCCTCGGTGAGCGCCTGGACCTTGGCGCGAATCGCCTCCGGCGACACGCCCAGCCGCTCGGCCATCGCCTGGATTTCTTCCTCGTGCTTGGGCAGGAACTCGTGCAGCGGCGGGTCGAGCGTCCGGATCGTCACCGGGAAACCTGCCATCGCCTTGAAGATCCCGATGAAATCCTCCCGCTGCATCGGCTCCAGCTTGGCCAGAGCCGCCCGTCGCTCCTCCGGCGTCGTCGCCATGATCATCTCGCGCATCGCCCAGATACGGTCACCCTGGAAGAACATATGCTCGGTGCGGCACAGCCCGATACCCTCGGCGCCCAACTCGCGGGCCTTCGCAGCATCTTCCGGGGTATCGGCATTGGCACGCACCCGCAAGCGCCGGAACTGATCGGCCCAGCTCAAAAGCTCCGCCAAGTCGCCACCGACACTCGGGGGGATCGTCGGGACCGCACCGAGCAGCACGGCGCCGGTCGAGCCATCGATCGTGATGACGTCACCGCGCCGCACCACGACATCACCGACGCGGAATTCCTGCCGCTCGTAATCGACCACCAGCGCCGAGCACCCGACGACAGCCGGCTTCCCGATACCGCGCGCCACCACCGCGGCATGGCTGGTCATGCCACCACGCGCTGTCAGGATACCCCGGGCAGCCAGCATGCCGTGGAAATCGTCGGGCGACGTCTCCAATCGCACCAGGATAACCGCTTCGCCACGGTCGCCGAGGAGCTTGGCTTCGTCGGCGTCGAAGACGACCTTCCCGCTCGCTGCCCCCGGACTGGCCGGCAGCCCCTTGGCGATCGGTTCCCCTTTCCAGGAGGGGTCGATCATCGGATGCAGCAACTGATCGAGATGTTCCGGCGAGACCCGCAACACCGCTTCCTGGGGCTCGATCAGCCCTTCGTGCACCATATCGACCGCGATCTTGACCGCCGCCCGGCCGGTGCGCTTGCCGGTCCGCGTCTGGAGCATCCAGAGCTTGCCGCGCTCGACCGTGAACTCCAGATCCTGCATGTCGCGATAGTGGCGCTCGAGCCGCTCGGCAACTTCGAGCAGCTGCTGGTATGCCCCGCGGAGGAGCGGGTCGTTCGCCATCTCCTGGATCGGCTGCGGCGTGCGGATACCAGCGACGACGTCCTCGCCCTGAGCATTGGTCAGATACTCGCCGAAGATCCCCTTCTCGCCGGTACTCGGATTCCGCGTGAAGGCGACGCCCGTCGCCGAATCCGGCCCCAGATTCCCGAAGACCATCGCTTGGACGTTCGCTGCCGTGCCCAGGTCGTGCGGGATGCCGTGCGCATTCCGGTAGTCGATCGCTCGCCGATTGTTCCACGATTCGAACACCGCGAGAATCGCCCGGCGCAACTGCTCGAACGGATCTTGCGGGAAGTCGCTCCCGGTCGCTTCTCGGACGATTCTCTTGTACGCCTCGACCAATTGCTGAAGCTGCTCGGCCGGGATCTCGTAGTCCTGGACGACACCGAGTTCCCGCTTGAGCTCGTCGAGCGCGTCTTCGAAACGTTCCGAGGGGATATCGAGCACGACTTTTCCGAACATCTGGATCAGGCGCCGGTAGCAATCGTAGGCGAAACGCTCGTTCGAAGTCATCGCAGCGAGACCACGCACCGTCTCGTCGGTCAGCCCGACGTTGAGGATGGTGTCCATCATGCCAGGCATGGAGAACTTGGCACCGGACCGGACCGAAACGAGCAACGGCTGGGCCGGATCGCCGAACCGGCGGCCCAGTTGTTCCTCGATATCCCGCAACCCCTCCAGCACTTCACTCCATAACCCCTCGGGCATCTGGCGCCCACCCTGGAGGTAGGCGACGCATGCCTTCGTCGTGACGGTGAATCCCGGCGGCACCGGGAGGCCGATCCGGGTCATCTCGGCGAGGTTGGCCCCCTTTCCGCCGAGCAGGTCGCGCATCTGCGCGTTCCCTTCGCGGAAGAGGTACACCCAGCGTCGTCCGGTCGCCACAGAGGCCATGACGCTCCCTCCTCGTCTCTGGTCATACGCAGATCGATGCCGAGCCAGCTGCTGCTTCCTTGTTTAACCGTCGACGATGAGCCTGGCAAGGCTGGCCAATAAGGTCTTCGTCCCGTGTCGCTTGAACTGTACCGTCACTTCCTGGTCTCCCGCGCTCTCTCGAACGGACAGCACCACACCATCACCGAAGGTCGCATGGAAGACACGCTGGCCCGGCTTGTACCGGCGCGGCACTGGCGTTGTTGCAGGCGGTTCCGGTTGCCGGCGCGGCGCTCTGCCGGGCCACCCATCGTCGCCACGATACCCCGTACCGGCCTTTCGTTCTTCGACAACATCGGGCGGCAAGGCGTCCAGGAAGTGCGAAGGGATCCCGCGCTCGCGGAAGCCGAACCGGCTGCGCAGCTGCGCGTAGCTCAGGTAGAGGCGCTGTTTCGCCCGCGTGATACCGACGTAGAAGAGTCGTCGTTCTTCCTCCAGTTCCGCCTCGCTCTCCAGCGCTCGCGCGTGCGGCAACAGCCCTTCCTCGACGCCGATCAGGAACACGACCGGGAACTCCAGCCCTTTGGCGGCATGGAGCGTGAGCAGCGTCACCTGATCGCCTCCGAGCTCCGCCTCGTCCACGCTCGCCACCAGCGCGGCTTCCTCGAGGAAGCGCTCGAGGCCCTCCCTCGCTGGCAGCTCATCGTAGCGTTCGAGGACGCTGCGCAGCTGCACCAGGTTCTCCCAACGGTCCCGCTCGGTCGGATCGCTCGCGTCGCGATACCGCGCAGCGAGCCCGGTTCGCTCGAGTGCGAGGTCGAACACACTGCTGAGTGGTTGCGAGACGAGCGCGCCGCGAAGCCGCACCAGCTCCCCCCACACCTCGCGGAGTCGCTTGGCCGTTTGCGCCGAGACGTTCGGTGGAGCCACGTCCAGCTCCTCCGCCAGGGCCGGCAGCGCCTCGGCCGGCGAACGCCCTACCTGGGCCGCCCAGTGTTCGATCTGCACGAGCGTCTTGTCGCCGATGCCGCGACCCAGCGTGCTCTCCCGCAGCACCCGCTGCAGACTCAGCCAGTCCTTGGGATTCACGAGGACTCGCAGCACCGCCAGCGCATCTTTCACTTCCTTGCGCTCGTAGAAACGGACGCCACCGACGACCTGGTACGGGACCTGCGCACGGATCAACGCCTCTTCGACCGGCCGGCTCTGCGCGTTGATACGGTAGAGCACGGCGATATCCCGGTAGCGCGCCTCTCCCCCTGCGACCAACCGGGCGATCTCGGCGACGACTGTTTCCGCTTCGTGCTGTTCGTCCCAGCAGGCCAGCACGCGAATCGGCGGCCCCGGTGGGTTCTCCGTCCACAAAGGGCGCTCGATGCGCTGCCGGTTCGCTCGGATCACGGCATCGGCTGCCGCGACGATTTGTGGGGTAGAACGATAGTTCCGCCCCAGCCGGATCACGACCGCATCCGGGAAGTCCCGCTGGAACTCGAGGATGTTCCGGATATCGGCCTGCCGCCAGCTGTAGATCGACTGGTCCGGATCCCCCACGACGCACACGTTGCGGTGCGCTGTCGCGAGCTGGCGCACCAGGAGATACTGGAGGTGATTCGTATCCTGATACTCGTCGATCAGGAGATACCGCCAGCGGTCCTGATAGGAGGAGAGCAGATCCGGATGCCGGTCGAAGAGATCGACCGTCAGGAGGAGGAGATCGTCGAAGTCGACCGCTTGCGCACGCTGCAGGAGCTGACTGTATCGCTCGTAGACCCGTGCGGCGACCTCATCCCAGTAGCTCTGGGCGCCCTGCGCCAGCTCCGCAGGCGACTGGAAGGCGTTCTTGGCACGCGAGATACGACCGAGCACGGAACGTGGCGCGAAGCGCTGCGCATCCAATCCGAGGTCACGCAACGCCTGCTTGACGAGGGCGAGCTGGTCATCCTCGTCATAGATCGTGAAGGACGGCTCCAGCCCGATCCGTCCGCCGTCGCGACGCAGAACCCGAGCGCACACGCTATGGAACGTACCGGCCTGCACGAGGCGTGCCGGATCGGGACCGAGCAACTGCTCCAGCCGCTCGCGGATCTCGCGCGCGGCCTTGTTGGTGAAGGTCACCGCGAGCACGTGCCAGGGACGGGCGCGACCGCTGGCGATGAGATAGGCGACACGATGAGTCAGGACCCGCGTCTTGCCGCTCCCTGGGCCGGCAACGATGAGAACCGGTCCCTCGGTCGTCGTCACCGCGCGGCGTTGATCCGGGTCGAGCCGCTCGAGCAGCAGCTCGATCCGCTGCGCGGGCTCGGACCCGCAGTGCCCAGCACCCGGCCCGCTCCGTACACTCGAGAAGTCAGGAGCGGAGGTCAACAGCTCTTCCCCTACCGGTCTCTCCTGCAAGTCGGACATGATGAGCACTCCTTACCGAGCCGATTCTACCCTGAAGCAACTGGCTCACCCGAGGAGACAGGGCACGACCCCGCATCGCTCGCGCTGCGTGGTCCTGCCGGGCCGGATGTACGAGCCAGCCGCACCGATCCGACAGACCGCCTCGCCTCCAGTCCCAGCGAGCCCTCTCAGCACAGTCGCGCCGGGTCGCGCACCCCTGCGGTGTCGGACGGTCGGCTGGAGTGCCCCGGCTTGACAGACCGGTCCGGTACCCGTATGATCGAGCTAGTCGCTGAGTTAATCCTTAAACGGAAAGTCCGGTGCGATGGACAGAGTCGTAGCGACGTGTGACGAGGCTGTGGCCGATATCCCGAACGGTGCCTCGATCATGATCGGCGGATTCGGGCCGCCTGGTATTCCCGTGAACCTGGTCAAGGCGCTCCGCCGACGCAAGCTGCGCGATCTGATTCTGATTTATTGCGGTGGTGGCACCGAAGAAGACGGTATCGGCGGACTGATCGCCGACGGAGCTGTCCGGAAGCTGATTACGTCGTTCCCGACCCATCCCGGTGCGACGGCCGTACGCGAGAAATATCTCGCTGGAGAACTCGAACTCGAAGTCCTTCCCCAGGGCACCTTCGTCGAGCGGATTCGCGCCGGCGGCGCGGGGCTCGGCGGCTTCTACACACCGACCGGCGTCGGCACCGAGCTGACAGAAGGCAAGGAAGTGCGCATCATCGACGGTCGACCCTATGTCTTCGAATTACCGCTCCGTGCCGACTACGCCTTCATCAAGGCCTATCGTGCCGACCGGTGGGGGAACCTCGTCTACCGGCGCACCATGCGCAATTTCAACCCCATCATGGCGACGGCGGCCAACACGGTCATCGTCGAAGTCGACGAAATCGTACCGGTCGGCGCGTTGTCACCGGAAGAGATCGAAACGCCCTGTATCTTCGTCGATCGCGTGGTCGAAGGACCGCGCGACTGGGTTCGTCGCACAACGCCTGAAGTACGGTGAGGCAGCTATGCCGTTGACGCGTGAAGGAATCGCCTACCGCATCGCCCAGGATCTCCCGGATGAGAGTTTCGTCAACCTCGGCACTGGCACACCGTCTCTGGTCGCGCGATTCCTCCCTCCAGGGAAGACGATTCTCATCCACAGCGAGAACGGCATCCTCGGAGCCGGACCGAAGGCCCGACCGGATGAGGTCGATCCCGACCTGGTCAACGCGAACGGGGATTATGTCACGCTCATCCCGGGGGCGAGCGTGTTCGACCATGCGCTTTCGTTCGCCATGATCCGCGGCGGCCATCTGACACACGCTATCCTCGGTGCGCTCCAGGTCTCGCGCCGGGGCGATCTCGCCAGCTGGCGCATCCCCGGGCCTCGCGTTCCAGGCGTCGGTGGTGCGATGGATATCGCGGTGGGAGCCCAACGCGTGTGGGTGGCGACGATGCACACGACCGATCAGGGGGAACCGAAGATCGTCGAGGAATGCACCTATCCGTTGACGGCCGCGCGTTGCGTGCGGCGCATTTACACCGATCTCGCGGTACTTTCGGTCGAAGGCGAGCAACTCGTCCTCGAGGAAGTCGCACCCGGTGTGACGATCGAGGATGTCGTGGCACGCACCGGAGCGCCATTGACCATCCCGCCCACGGTGCGCACGATGGAGATCCCGGCCGAATTCGCCGGAGCTGCGTTGCTCGCCCCGTGATTCGCAGACGGAACGGCGGGCTCGATGAGCATACGGAAGGAGGGCAGACCGAAGCGATGAGTGCATCACCAGCTGTCGTGCAAGAGATCGACCGGGCGCTCGACCAGATCCGCGCTGGTCTCGCGCCGGATGGATTCGAATTGCGGGTCGAGCATGTGACGGATGACGGAATCGTCGAGCTGGTCCTTCAGGCACTGCCCGACGCGTGCCTGGACTGCCTGGTGCCGGACCAGCTGCTGCACGCGATGCTGCAACAGGCGATCGCACCCGTCTATCCGTCTCTGCGTGAAATTCGACTCGAGAAGCGACTACCCGAGGAGAGCTGATCATGCCAGTGCTCGTCGATCCGACCGGACAAACGGGACTCGCCACGAAAACGCGCGCGGCGCGCACCCGACGCTCGCTGCGCGGTGCACGCGTCTGCCTGATCGACAATGGCAAGAAGAATGCCGATCTCCTGCTCCAGGCCATCGGCGAACTGCTCCGCGAGCGGTATGGCGTTGCGGAAGTCGTCATGCAGCGCAAGCCCAACGCCTCGGTACCGATCGACCCGACGGCGGTTGCCGAGCTCAAGGAGCGCTGTGACTTCGCGATCGCTGCGGTCGGGGACTGAGGGTCCTGCAGCGCGGCCAGTGTGGCCGATGCGATCCGGTTCGAGGAAGTCGGCGTTCCCGCTGCTCCGATCATCACGGAAGTCTTCCGGGCGACGGCAGACGCGATGGCCCAGACACAGGGGATGCCGGGGTATCCCTACGCCGTCATCCCCCACCCGATCAGCAGCCTGAGCCCGGAAGAGGTGCGGCAACGGGCCGAGCAGGTGCTGCCTGCCGTCCTGCGCTTGCTGGGCGTCGAGGAAGCAGCCGGGGAGGAAACGCATGAGCGTGCAGCGAACGGCTGAGCCAACGCTGGAGGCCGTGCGGCACGCCCGCGAGGCGATCGAGTATTGCTACGAGCGCGGCTGGACGGATGGTCTGCCCGTCGTTCCGCCCGCTGAGGAATTCGTCGAGGAGTTCCTGGCCCAGGTCGACCGCGATCCCGAGGAGGTCGTCATCGAGCAGGAACATCTCGGCCGCAAGTGCACCCTCCGCCTGGCGGCGGCCAATGCGGTCATGGCTGGCTGCAAACCGGAGTACTTTCCCGTCGTGCTCGCGGCGCTGGACGCCTTGAACCGCCTCCCCGGGAGTCGTGGGTTGCTCCAGAGCACGACCGGGCAAGCGGTCTTCGTGGTGGTCAACGGGCCGATCCGCACACGACTGGGGTTCAACAGCCGGGACAACGCGTTCAGCCCGGGCGACCGGCCGAACGTGACTATCGGGCGGGCGATCCGGCTCGTGATCATGAACGCGCTGGGGATTCGGCCGCACGAGTTCGACCAGTCGACGCAGGGACAACCGGGGAAGTTGAGTCTCTGCATCGCCGAGAACGAGGAAGAGAGCCCCTGGGAGCCACTGCACGTCGAACGGGGCTTTGCACGGGATGAGAGTACGGTCACGGTCGGCTTCGTCCGCGGCACCATGCAGGTCGAGCAGCGCGACTCGAAGCAACCGGAAATTATCCTGGAGACGATCGCCGATTCGATGTCCTACGCTGGCACCTACTTTCCGACCCCGCGTGGGCACGCGGGGATCGTCGTCCTGGGGCCGGAGCATGCGCAGCTCATCGCCGAAGCGGGGTGGAGCAAGGAGCAGGCTCGTCAGCACCTCTGGGAGCACTTCGGGCGACCAGCCGGGGTGCTCCGTCGACTGGCCAAGGACGCGCTGATCGACCCCTCGCTGCCAGACGACGCGTTCGTCCGCTTCGCTCATTCGCCGGAGACGATCCTGCTCGTCGTCGCTGGAGCCCGGAATGCCGGGATCTCGACCGTCTGCCCCACGTTCATCGGACAGCAGGTCACCGTACCGATCCGGGCCAAAGCATGACGGAACCGTGGGAACCGGGCTGGATGCCCGGTTCCCCTTTCTTCGCCGCGGAGAGGATCAGTCGTGATGGACGAGCGATGGCTGGAAGGCATGGTCGCCTTCGTCACCGGAGCTGGCCGTGGTGAAGACGGGGGCGGCGGAGCCGGAATCGCTCGGGCACTCGCACGGCACGGTGCTCGTGTCGTCGTGAACGACCTGACCGAGGAATTCGTCGCCGCGACCGTCACCCAGATCCAGCAGCGCGGCGGCGAGGCATGGGGCATCGTCGGTGACGTCTCGCGTTCACGCGACGCAGAGCAGATGATCACGGCCACAGTCGAGCGCTTCGGCCAGATTGACATTCTCGTCAACAATGCGGCACTCGGCGGACTGGTACCATCTATCGAGCGATTGCCCGACGACATCTGGCACCGGCAGGCCGCGGTCGACCTGTCCGGCCCTTTCTTCATGAGTCGAGCAGCGCTCAAGCACATGGTTCCACGACGGTTCGGGCGCATCGTCAACATCGGCTCGCTCGCCGGTATCCGCACCGGCTTCGTCAGTGGCGCACCGTACACCACCGCCAAAAGCGGGCTCATCGGGCTAACACGACAGATGGCCATCGAGTTCGCTGCCTACGGCATCACGGTCAACGTGCTCTTGCCGACCGGCATCCGCAATCCGGCGATCTTGCGTCGCCGCCCAGACCTTTTCCAGGGCACTGACCGACAATTCGGCCCGCTCGATCCCGAGGAGGAGATCGGTAAGCTGGTCGCCTTCCTGGCACGACGCGACGTCGGCTTCATCTCCGGAGCAGCCATTCCGCTGGATCGCGGATTGGGAAGTGCGCTCGGAAACTTCGTCGAGTACGCACGGCGGAGTCGCAAGGGTATCGGCTGAGGCGTTCTGAAACACGGCACGGGAGGATCGGATGCAGACCCAGCAAGGCTGCGACCTCACGGGGATGGTCGCTCTCGTCACCGGTGCTGGCGGCGGGTTGCGCGCCGGGCTCGGCCCGTTCATCGCTCGCGCGCTCGCCCAGGCTGGCGCGACCGTTGCGGTCAACGATCGTACGGCCGAATGCACTGCTGCGACCGTCGAGGAGCTCCGGCAGGCTGGTTTCGCGGTCGAGGGCTTTCCGGCTGACGTGACCGATTCCGCACTGGTCGATCGACTCGTCCAGGCAGTGGTCGAGCGATTCGGCCAACTGGATATTCTGGTCAACAAGGCGGAGGCGCACGGGAGCGGGCGTCGCTCCGACGGGGTCACGGACGACGAGTGGGAAGCGGTCTTGGCAGTCAACGTGCATGCTCCGTTCTACCTGAGTCGGGCAGCTGTCCGTCACATGCGCCAGCGCCGTTTCGGCCGCATCATTCACGTCTCGAACATTACCGCTATCCGGACGAGCGTCCTCAATGGTGTGGCGTACGTCGCGACCAAGGAAGCACTCTACGGCCTCACTCGTCACCTCTCGATCGAGGTGGCACAGCACGGTATCACCGTCAACGCGATCCTGCCCGGCTTCATCGTGACCCCCAAACTCGCGGTAGAGTGGGGTGAGGAGCGCATCTCCCGGTTGGCCGAAACAATTCCAGCGTTGCGTGCTGGGACACCTGAAGAAGTAGCAGCGCTCATCGTCTTCCTAGCGAGCCACGAGGCTGGGTACATCACCGGTGCCGCGATCCCGATCGACGGAGCGGCCTCCGTAGTGCCGGGAGCGCGGAACGATCCGGAAGCAGCGTTTGCATGACGGGGGAGAGAACGATGGGACGGTTGGCAGGCCTGGTGGCGCTCGTCACTGGCGCGGGCGGCGGCGAGCTGGGAGGCGGCGGAGCTGGCATTGCCCGCGTGCTCGCTCGCGAAGGTGCCGTCGTGGCGGTGAACGACTTGAACGAAGAATACGCGCGAGCGACCGTCGAACAGATCACCCAGCAGGGTGGCCAGGCGTTCGTTCTCGCTGGCGATGTCTCCGACCCGCGACGCGCTCGCGAGATGGTCGAGACAGTGGTCGAGCAACATGGCCGAATCGACATTCTGGTGAACAACGCCGCGAGGCTCGGGCGGTCGCCAGCGGTCGAGCGGATGTCGGATGAGGAATGGCACAGCTACATTGCGGTCAACCTCTCTGGCCCCTTCTACATGAGCCGTGCCGCACTCCCGCACATGATGCGACAGCAGTACGGACGGATCATCAATATCGGCTCGCTCGCAGCGCTTCGCGCTAGCCTCAATGGGGGAGCCGGCTACACCAGCTCGAAGCGCGGCTTGCTCGGTCTCACCCGGCAACTCGCTGCTGAGTTCTACTCGTACAACATCACGGTCAACGCAGTGCTCCCGGCTGGCATCCTGAGCGGGCGGATGCGGGCGGAAATGGGGCCGCAGGCGGAGCGCCTCGTCGCAGCCCGGCGCTGGGCGCAACCGGACGACATCGGCGCCATCTGTGCCCACCTGGCCAGCCCAGAAGCGCATCTCATCTCAGCGAGCGTCATCGTCGTTCCCGGAGCGAACGCGACCGGACTGGGCGACTTCGCCGGCTATCGGGCGATGGCACGACAGATCGGCAAGGACATCGGAGAATAACGCTCGGCGGGCTCGGGACGGTTGTCCCGAGCCCCTTGCCATGCTCTTGACCGTTGACGACACGACGGAGGACATGCTACACTCTCGCACGGAACGTGAGCCGGTGTAGCTCAACGGTAGAGCAGGGGACTCATAAGCCCTGGGTTGGTGGTTCGAATCCGCCCACCGGCACTGCAGCGAGCGGCGCCTGCGTGCGCCGTTTTTCGTTTTCACTACAATCATCATCGAGTAGGATCGCCAGGCATCCCCGGTTGGGAAGGAACCGTCGGTGTCGTCAGCGCGCGATGGTGCGGTCAGTGTCCTTCTGCGAGCGCTCCGTACTGCCCTCCAAGCGACCGGACTGTCACCGGCCGAACGCGTGGTCGTCGGGTTTTCCGGCGGGCCAGACTCGCTCGCGCTCCTCTGGGGTCTCCAGCACCTGGCCCGGCAAGGTGTTGGACCACAACCGATCCCCGTCCACGTCGATCATCGGCTGCATCCGGACTCCTCCGCGCTCGCAGCGCGCGCAGCCGCTCTCGGCACGAGACTGGGGCTTACCGTGCTGGTCCGCACGGTCGATGTCAACGCCTGGCCAGAACTTCGCGAAGGCGGCACCGAAGCAGGCGCACGTGCTGCGCGCTATGCTGCGCTCGCCCAGGTCGCGCAGGAACACGGCACGCGCTGGATCGCGGTCGGACACACGCGTGACGACCAGGCGGAAACGCTCCTCCTCCGCCTGCTCCGGGGCGCCGGCCTCGACGGTCTCGCCGGGATGCGCCCGCTGACAGAACTGCGCGTTCCCCTGGATCCCGAACACCACACGTTCGCGACGATCCAGTTGCTCCGGCCGCTCCTCAAAGTCCGTCGTCAGACCATCCTCGCGACGCTCTCGTTGCTCGGCCTGGAACCGTTGCAGGACCCGACGAACGTCTCGCTGGCGTTCGAGCGCAACGCGGTCCGCCAACGGGTCATTCCCGTCCTCGAAGAGATCCGTCCGGGAGCGGTCGAGACGCTCGCGCAGGTAGCCGAGCAGCTCCAGGAGGACGCGCAGTATCTCCTGGACTGTGCGAGCGACGCGTACCGGAGGAGCGTCCAGCTGGTGGATGGCTTCGCCATCGTCGACCGGTCGTCCTTTCGGTGTTTGGCCCCAGCTCTCCAGCGACGGGTCCTCCAACTCACCATCCGCGACCTCATCGACCCAACCTGGACACTCCCCCGCGACCGACTGCTCGCGCTCCGTCACGCGATCGAGCAGGGGCGTCCCGGAGCACGCGTCGAGCTCGGCCGTGGCATCGTTGCGCTCATCAGCTACACTGAGGCTGTTCTCGGTCCGGCTGCACGGATCGAGGACTTTCTGCGACGGCGGTCGGGATACCCGCTCCTAGAGCCGGGAACCGTTCTCCCGCTCGAGAGGGGCATGACCGTCCGGCTCGCGAATGGCTGGTCGCTCGTCGTCTACGAGGCGACCGAAGGTCGCTGGTTCCTGCGCACGCGACGGATCGGTGACCGGCTCGTCCGACCGGGTACCTCGACGCCGGTTCGCTTACAGAATTGGCTCGTCAACGAAAAGATCCCGAGCTACGTCCGCGACCGCTTGGCCATGGTCGCCAGTGACGGCGTCGTCTGGTGGATCGCTGGTCTGGGATCGGAGCGGTTCGTGGCTCCAGATGGCACCTTGGTGGTGGAACTACGGAGAAGCGAGGAGGCGCAGCGGGTGAACGAGACAGTTCGCACTGTCCCGGGAGAGCTGGAGCGCGTCCTGATCGACGAGGCGACGCTCCAGAAGCGTGTCGCCGAACTCGGGAACGAGATCGCGCAGGCCTATCGCGGGCAACGGCCCGTTTTGATCGGGGTTCTCACCGGCGCGTTCGTGTTCATGGCCGACCTGATCCGTCATCTGCCGATCGAACTCGATGTCGATTTCATGGCCGTCTCCAGCTACGGGCAAGCCACCGTGACCTCAGGCGTCGTCCGCATCATCAAAGATCTCGACCGGCCGATCGAGGGGCGAGACGTGTTGCTCGTCGAGGACATTGTCGACAGTGGCCTGACCTTGCAATACCTCCTCGACGTGCTCCGCCGCCGCAACCCGCGGAGCTTGCGCGTCGTCGTCTTGCTCCGCAAGCAGAAGCCAGAGGCGATTCAAGTACCGGTCGATTGGGTCGGCTTCGACATCCCGGACGAGTTCGTCGTAGGCTATGGCCTGGATGCGGCTGGCCGCTTCCGCAACTTGCCCTTCATCGCCGTTTACCGCACCGCAAAGTAGCGCACCGGTATTCGGGTAACGTCCGCTGACGCGAGCCGGTACGAAAAGGCCTGCGCCCCCGTGCCTCCACCGGTCGATGCCTTTGGAGGTGCAGGTCACCGAGAAGGCTCGCGCGGTGGCCGGGGAGCGCTCGGACATTGGTACGGCCAGAGCACCTCCACCGCTTGCTATAATCGGGGGCGCCCGCGACACCGTGCGACGCTGCGGGCCGACGACAGTGGAGGCTACCCCGATGGCAGACAACAAGTGGCTCCGGAACGGCTTCGTCTGGATGATCCTGATCATCGCTGCGATTGCGGTCTGGGTGACGTTCGTGCAGGGTGGTCACAGCGGCTCCTCGCTCACCACCCAGCAACTCGCGGCGGACATCAAGGCCGGCAAGGTCGAGCAGCTGGTGATGACCAGTGGCTCCGATGAGGTCCAGGTGCACTACTACGGCTCACAAGAGGTCCGCACGCTCCGCTTGCCGACCAATGTCGACATCTTCGAATTGCTCCAGACGTACGGCATCGATCCGCAGACGGTGAACATCACGACCAAGGCAGCGAGCCAGTGGGGGAACTGGCTCGGCACGCTGACGTTCCTCTTGCCGACCATCTTCCTGATCGGCGTGATCATCTTCATGATGCGCCAGGCCCAGGGAACGAACAACCAGGCACTCTCCTTCGGCAAGAGCCGCGCTCGCGTCTTCACCAGTAATCGGCCGACCGTGACCTTCGATGACGTGGCAGGCGTCGACGAGGCCAAGGAAGAGCTGCGGGAGATCGTCGAATTTCTGAAGTACCCCGAGAAATTCGCTGCGCTGGGCGCGCGCATTCCGCGTGGCGTGCTGCTGGTCGGACCGCCCGGCACGGGGAAGACACTGCTCTCCCGAGCGGTGGCTGGGGAAGCTGGAGTACCGTTCTTCAGTATCAGCGGTTCTGAATTCGTCGAGATGTTCGTCGGCGTCGGTGCCAGCCGGGTGCGCGACCTCTTCGACCAAGCGAAGCGGAACGCTCCCTGCATCGTCTTCATCGACGAAATCGACGCGGTGGGTCGGCAGCGCGGCGCTGGACTCGGCGGGAGCCACGACGAGCGCGAGCAGACGCTCAACCAGATCCTGGTCGAGATGGACGGGTTCGACTCCAGCACGAACGTCATCGTTCTCGCGGCGACCAACCGTCCCGACGTCCTCGACCCGGCCTTGCTCCGGCCGGGCCGGTTCGACCGGCAGGTGGTTCTCGATCGGCCGGACCTGCACGGTCGGCTCGCCATCCTCAAGGTTCACACCCGCGGCAAACCGCTCGAGAGTGACGTCGACCTCGAGGATCTCGCGCGTCAGACGCCTGGCTTCTCGGGTGCCGACCTGGAGAACTTGGTCAACGAGGCTGCGATCCTGGCAGCGCGGCGCAACAAGAAGACGATCGGCCGCCGCGAGCTCTACGAGGCGATCGATCGCGTCGTAGCTGGTCCCGAACGCAAGAGCCGGCGCATCAGCGAGCGCGAGAAGCTGATGACGGCCTATCACGAGGCTGGCCACGCGCTGGTGGCCCGGATGTTACCGCATGCGGACCCGGTGCACAAGGTCTCCATCGTCGCCCGCGGCATGATGGGCGGTTACACCCGCGTGCTACCTGAGGAGGATCGCTTCTTCTGGACGAAGAAGCAGTTCGAGGCGCAGCTGGCCGTGTTCATGGCTGGGCTGGTTGCCGAAGAGCTCGTTTTCCAGGAGATCTCGACCGGCGCTGCGAACGATATCGAGCGCGCCACGACGCTCGCCCGGCGGATGGTGACCGAATTCGGAATGAGCGAGCGACTCGGGCCGCTCGCTTTCGGCCGCAAGGAGGAGCTCGTTTTCCTCGGTCGCGAGATCGCCGAGCAGCGCAATTACAGCGATCAGGTTGCCTACGAGATCGACCAGGAGGTCCGCCGGCTCATCGACCAGGCCTACCGCACTGCCAAGAGCATCCTGATGGAGCACGTGGACAAGCTCGAGAAGATCGCGACGCTCCTCGTCGAGAAGGAGACGCTCGAGGGGCACGAGATCGAAGCGCTGTTCGACGAGCCGCGCCCACGGCCGGAGCTGGTCGGTCCACCCGTGACCAAGCCGGCGGCACTGATGCAGCGGCCCCAGCCGGCGCCGGAGCCGCGCCCAGCAGCCGCACCGCAGATTCGCCCACAGCCGGCATCCTGACGGCACGCGGCCGTACGGCTACCGAGAGGCGGGTTCGCCCGGTTGGACGAACCCGCCTTCATGTCGTTGTTTCTCACCCGGCAGCAGTGCTGTTCCGTTCGTCGGGGAAGGGGCAGTCGACCTGGATCACCTCGTCGTAGGTCAACCAGGCACCGCTCAAAATCGGACGATACTGGTATTGCCGCAGCAGTCGTTGCGCGTCGCGGGCAGTCAAGCGCACGAGCCGTCCACTGCACCCAGGCCGCAGGTAATAGCGACCCTCTCGGTCGCGGAAGAGGAGCACATCCGGTTGGCCGCTGCGCCGACCGACTGGCTGGAACGCACGCACTTCCATCGGCGGCCTCCTTTCGCACTCAGCGGCTCTCCGCCAACCAGCAGGTCGACAGTGAATGACAGTTCACGAGCGGAAAGCGTTGTCCAAAAGAGTGTGGAAAAACTCGGTGGAGGCAGGGGGACTCGAACCCCCGACCTCGACAGTGCGATTGTCGCGCTCTCCCAGCTGAGCTATGCCCCCACGTTCGCCAACGGGAAGTCTACCCGTTGGCTCCCCTCCTGTCAAGGAGCTTTCCGTAACGATCGATACAGTGCCTCCCTTCCCCGGGGCGCATCAACAGGGAAGGCTGTGTAGTCCGTCATGCTTGCCGCTAGCGCTGTTGTGCATAACATAATAAGCACCGTCTGTACTTGGTAGGCGGCCAATCAACCGATCGGAAAGCCCGATTGGAGTGGTGCGTGTAGATCAACATCCAGCTTCTGCAGAGCCGAATGGACGAACTTCCAAAGATTGGACGAACCCCCGCGAGAGGTGTCACCCGTCTTGCGCTCACCAACGAAGGCAGGCTGGCGCGTGCATTACTCTTGTGTTGAATGCAGGCAACGGCCCTAACGGTATAAGCTTACGACTTCGGCGACATTATTGGCCGCCCGTAAGGCACAAATACCAATCTGCTTACCATTCTCGTCGGTTCACATCTCGATACTCTTTCATGCGGCGGCCGATTGGACGGTTCTATTGGTTTACTCGCCGCCCTCGAAGTGCTCACAACCCTAAACGACCTCCGGATCGCAACCCGTCGTCCCATCAGCCAGCGACGCTGTATAGCGGCCCTGTGGCAGGCCGCTTCTGCAAAAATTTTGTCTGCTGTCACCGCGATTCTACCGGTAGAACCATTTGAAGACGAGGTGACGCGGATTGGGTATAAACGCAGCGCTTCCGCTCGCCTCGGGCTTGCCCACTGTCACCTTGAACTCCACATCGAATAGCGCCCTGTTCTCGAAGCTCAGAATATTCCGATACGAGCCTGTGACGCGTAATCGTGCGTCATCATCGATCTCCTCGCGTTTCCAAATCATCCGCCCTCGTCTCTGTCATATGTCTTGCGGCTTGACACGGCTCTGCGGCTGTGCTAACATGTGGCCTGATCGGGCTTACTAGGAAGGGAGATGGGGAATGCCCAAGGAAATTCTCTGTGCCTTCGGCGTCGATGTTGACGCTGTGGCCGGCTGGCTGGGCTCATACGGGGCGAGGACTCTCCTTGTGACATTACCCGTGGACTTTTCGCTGGTGAAATCGGTACCCCTCGCCTGCTGAAACTCTTTGATAAATACGGCATTCGCACCTCCTGGTTCATTCCCGGCCACTCAATCGAAACCTTCCCAAAGCAAATGAAGATGGTGGCCGATGCAGGGCACGAAATCGGTCTGCACGGCTACTCCCACGAAAACCCGATCGCGATGACACCCGAACAAGAAGAGGCTGTTCTAGTCAAGACAATTGACCTTGTTGAAAAGCTCAGTGGTCGCCGCCCAGTCGGGTACGTTGCACCGTGGTGGGAGCTCTCCCCCAATACAATAGGCCTTCTTCAGAAGTATGGCATCAAATACGACCACAGCCGAATGGACAACGACTTCCATCCTTTCTATGCTCGAGTGGGCGACACATGGACCAAAATTGACTATTCCAAACCGGCAGAAGAGTGGATGAAACCTCTGATCCGTGGTGAAGAGACTGACATCGTTGAGATTCCTGCTAACTGGTACCTTGACGACCTTCCGCCTATGATGTTTATCAAGAAAGCGCCCAATAGTCATGGATTTGTGAACCCCGCGATATCGAGCAGATGTGGCTGGACCAATTTGACTGGGTGTATCGTGAGTACGACTACGCGATCTTTCCGATTACGATCCATCCCGATGTCAGTGGACGCCCGCAAGTACTCCTTATGCTTGAACGTGTCATCAGCCACATCGGCGCCCACCCTGGCGTAAGGTGGGTAACATTTGAAGAAATCGCCGACGACTTCCGCGCACGCTATCCGCGGGGAGCGGTAAAAAGCCAGAAAGCTACATTGAAGCGTGGCCGCCACAGCGCTAGGCAGTTTGTCAAGCGAGGTGCACAGGTGTGCTCCCTATGCCAACTTCTCGTGAACGCTGACCACTGGACCGATTTCCATCCGGATAGTGCGTCCCACGGTACAGCTCCGACCGTTACGTTTGAGGGACATCTTTTCTCTCGTGCCGCCCGACTCTCTACGCGTTCCCGGAGAGCTTCGCTTGCGAGTGCACTGCTCTCGCCGTGGCATCTACGGGTACGCGATTGGGAGGGACTGCATTCTTTCTGCAGTCCCCTACGGGCCGCTGCGAGGTAGCAGCCAATCTCTCGCACCTTTGGCAACTAGCCGACACGGTGTTCAGAGCTTCGCCTGACCCATTAGATCCGGCCTACTTAGTCAACCTCCGGACTAGCCTCCATAATTCCCGAAAGGCTGGACAGTCGTGATCAATATCGTGGTCATTTCCGGATTCCTGGGCAGCGGCAAAAGCACCTTTCTTCGTTACCTGCTAGCACAGCCTGAGTTCAAGGGAACCCAAGTCATCATCAACGAGTTCGGCCCTATCTCTGTAGACCACCATCTCGTCCATTTTGCGGCGGAACGTACCCACCTTCTAGCCGGCGGCTGCCTCTGCTGCGCCTATCGCCAGGATCTTCCCCAAATCCTCTACCCACTCTTGGACACTGTTCGAGCGAACAAGTCCCGTGCCTCCGCTTGTGCACCCGATATTATCCTCGAGACGACGGGCCTCGCTGATCCCGTGGCCATCCGTCACACGCTCACTGCCGATCCCGTCCTGCGTCACCAGGTTCGCATCACGAAGATGCTTGTCACTATCGATGCCGCACACTTTCTCTCAAACCTCTCGCAGTACCCTGAGGTCACGGCCCAGTGCGTTGCAGCCGATACATTCCTCATTACTAAGCGAGACCTCGTTTCCGAGGAGGCTATTGCACAGATAATCGCGGCGCTGACGTCCATCAACCCAACTGCGTCAATCGCATTCCTTGACCATGGGGTACCAGACACCGATGTCACGGCACTGCTCGCATCCACCAATACTGGCGTGGAGAGCTCAACAGCCGCCAACTTACCTGAGCTTCCCGTTACCCGACACACCGAGTCGGTCCGTTCTGCTACCTACACTCTGCCCGACGATCTCGACCTCGATTTCTTTGTCACATGGTTTTCTCTCCTTATCCACCGTCACGGGGATAAGCTACTGCGAGTCAAAGGTATTCTCGCGCCACCCAACGCCACATCACCTGTGCTCTTTCAGGCACTCCAACACGTCATACATGAACCGGAACATATCCATCTCGCAGACGCCACACCTACAAACACGCTAGTTCTCATTACCAAGGATATTCTGCCAGAGACCGTTTCGCACTCCTTGACTACCTTGCGTGATATCCTTGACCCCAAAGTGCCTTCGGCCACACCTCTAGAGACTGACATCGTCAGCAGGATCGCTCAGCAGTAAGCAGAGGAGGAGGTATCTCATGGCCTACAACGCGCACAAGCTCACTCGCCGTCGATTTCTGGCTACATCGCTTCTTGCTGCGTCCGGCAGCCTCCTTTGGGCTTGCGAGGGATCGTCGACGTCACCTACACCGGCGACTCAAGCCCAAGCTCCCTCGCAAGCCAGTACGCCCGCTACCCCTGCAGTCATCACAGGGGTCACTCTCCGTGTTGTCGGCACGGGTGTCACCCTTCTCGAGCCGATTCGGGTCCAAGCTGAGAAAGACCTCGGCATCAAGCTTGAATACGACGTCAAAGACGGCCCAGGTGCACAACAAAAGGCGGTAACACAGCCTCAGGCTTGGGACCTCTATGATCAATGGTTCAACTCCGTCAAAATTGTCTGGGGAGCCCGTGTTGCCCAACCCATTGACGTGAACCGACTCACTGATTGGTCCAAACTTATGCCGCTCACCACTGAGGGACGCCTCTGTCCTGACGCCCCCGTCGGTGCTGGCGACGCGCCGTACCGGCTACTCTACGTGCAGTCTGATGGAACTCTTCGCAGCAATAAGACTGATAAGATCTCTATGCTACCTCTGACCTTCAATGTAGACTCATTCGGCTACAACACCGAGAAGGTCAAGGAAGACGATGCTCGCTCGTGGGCTATCTTCTTCAGTAACAAATACGCTGGAGCCATCGGTCTCTATAGCGACCCGAGTACAGGCCTCATGGATTTGGCGCTAGCTGCAAAGGCCGCTGGCCTCATGAGTTTCCAAGACATCGGCAACATGACTCGCGAGGAAATTGATAAATTGCTAGCACTCCTCATCGATTATAAGCGCAAGGGCCAGTTCCGCGCCTTCTGGAACTCCTTTGACGAGTCTGTCAACCTCATGGCGGCTGGCGAAGTTGTCGTTGAGAGCATGTGGTCCCCTGCCGTTACTGCCCTCCGCGCCCGCGGTTTCCCAGTGCGATACGCCTCGCCAAAAGAAGGCTACAGAGGCTGGCATGGTGGCATCATGCTCAACAAGGCAGCATCAGGTAAAGTTCTGGACGCTTGTTATGCCTACCTGAACTGGTGGCTGTCCGGCTGGGCGGGAGCCGTTGTCGCCCGTCAGGGATACTACTTCTCCATACCAGAGAATGTCAAACAGTATCTGACTCCGGGAGAATGGGACTATTGGTATGAGGGCAAGCCTGCGGCAGAAGACCTAAAGGACCCATTCGGAAACGTTGTCGTTAAAAGGGTGAGGTTCGTGACGGAGGCAGCCTCCAGGATCGGGTATGCAAGACAGGTATCGCCGTCTGGAATACCGTCATGGACCAACATCAATATCTCGTGACAAAGTGGAACGAGTTTCTCACTGCATAAGGAGAACATCAAAGCAGAGAATGGGGCGGGTTACAAATGGTTAGAAGCGTCCACTCCCAGCCATTCTCACCTTCGATCAGTGACGGTCGCGGCCAACTCGTCATCCAAGACGTTCGCAAAAGTTTCGGATCCACTGTCGCACTGGACGGCATCAGTCTCACTGTCCAGCCGGGAACCTACGTCGTTCTCCTTGGCCCTTCCGGATGTGGTAAGACGACTCTCCTCCGTATTCTTGGTGGCCACGAGGTAGCAGACTCTGGTGAGATTCTCCTTGATGGTCGCAGCATCCTCTCAATTGCGGCGCACGAGCGCGACATCTCTACAGTCTTCCAGCATTATGCCCTTTCCCACACAAGACCGTACGTGCTAATATCGAGTTTGGTCTTCGCATGCGCGGTATACCTCACGACGAGCGTGCTAAGCGAGTAGAAGAGGTGGCCCATCTCCTTGAACTTGACTCCCTTCTCGACCGATATCCCCGCCAACTCTCAGGCGGTCAGCAGCAACGAGTCGCCCTCGCCCGAGCGCTAGTCACTCGTCCGACCCTGCTCCTCCTCGACGAGCCCCTCGGTGATCTCGACCGACTTCTTCAGCTTCGCATGCGTCGTGAATTGCGGCAACTTCAACGTCGGTTAGGAATCACCTTTATCCACGTCACCCACAACCAGGAGGAAGCACTGGCCATTGCTGACCGTATCGTTGTAATGAATAGCGGCCGAATTGAGCAAATCGACAGTCCACCGGCAATCTACAACAGACCAGCAACCCTTTTCGTCGCCAGATTTATGGGTGACAACAACATTATTCCAGCAACTGTCTCCAATGTCATAGGATCTCGCATCGAGCTTCGTCACGGGGACCTTGTTCTCGAATCGCACACCCCTGTACCTACACCCTCTCCTGGTACACACGTGCACGCCGTTATCCCTGCCGCTCACGTCCGAGTAGAGCCAGCAACCACACCAACTCGTACGAATGCTCTCAAAGCCCGCCTCATCTTTGTCGAATACCTCGGCGACGTCACAAAACTGTTCTTCTCGCATCCATCCGTTGGCGAACTCCTGGTTAAAACCTTTAGCTCCCCCACTTACTCCGACGCTGATATTGGCAATGAGTTTTGGCTGACCTGGGAGGGTCACTATGTCCACATCCTACGCGCGGACTAACCCGGTTACACTGACTGCAGCTTCTCGCCTACAGACGGCGCTCTCTTATGCGGCATACGCGATGCCTGCCCTTTGGCTACTTTTCTTTCTTGTTGCGCCCGTCGTCATTGTCCTTGTCGTTAGCGTTCTCACACCAACCATCAGTGGTTACATTTATCAGTTTACCCTCCAGAATTACCGTGACCTTCTGTCCTCATCATCCTTCCTTCAAACGATACTAACAACTCTCACTAATGCTATTATAACCACTCTGCTTGCCCTCATTTTTGGCTACCCGATTGCTTACTATCTTGCTTTCTCTCTTCCAAATCTGCGCCTGCGTTTTGCCTTTTTCTCATTGCTCTCGCCCCATTCTTCACAAGCTCCGTCGTTCGCGCTATAGCCTGGATACCCCTTATGGGTCGTGAGGGCGCTGTCAACTGGCTACTCCTGCGGCTTCACATCATCCAACAACCTCTGGACGTGCTGCTGTTCTCAAATTTCGCTGTCCGTCTCGCAATGATTCAGCTCTACATACTGTTTATGATATCTCCGATCTTCTTTTCGCTTTCGACTATCGATCGATCTCTTATAGAGGCGGCACGCGACATGGGTGCGACCTTCTTTCGGGTGCTCCTTGAAGTCATCATCCCCTTAAGTCGGCAGGGGTCTTTGTTGGTGCGATCTTTGTCTTTGTACTTTCGATGGGTGATTTTGCGACTGTCCGGCTTATCGGCGGTGGGTCTGCTTCATCACTTGGCTTAACGATTCAGAATTTCATGTTATTCGTTCAATTTCCTCTCGCCGCCGCTGCGGCGAGTATCCTTGTCATTCTGACCCTCCTTGCAGTCGTTCTTCTCGTTCGATATGGTCGAATCTTGGAAGGAGTCTGAGTCCATGCGCACAAAACTGGGAATCACGTTTCTGACATTATATTTCGGTATGTTCAGTATCTTTCTCTACGGCCCTATAATCATAATGACCATTCTCTCATTCCAGGGACCCACGGGTGGCATGACTCTCCCACTCAAGGGAGTAAGCACCTACTGGTGGCAGCGATTGTTCACCGTCCGACTCCCCGAACTCGGCGCGCCGTTGCTGAGGTCGATTGCAATCGCGGTAATGACGGGAATTATCGTCGCAGTGCTCGGCTTTATCTCTGCCCTAGCAGTCCGCCGACGCGCCCGCGTCGCGTCTTTTCTGACATGGGGCATCTTCCTTGCGCTTCTGACGCCGGGAATCCTGCTTGGACTAGGCGTCAGTCTCTGGTGGCGTATTCTCGGTCTCCAACCGGGTAACGTACCGCTGCTCGGTGTGCACGTCATATGGGCTCTCCCGTTCGCATTTCTCATTCTCGTAGCTGTACTTACCCGTATTAATCCAAACATTGAGGAAGCAGCGAGAGACCTCGGTGCCTCAGGCTACCGAACACTACTCGACGTACTTCTGCCGATCGCATGGCCGGGTATCCTCAGCGCGGCTCTATTCGGCTTCACCCTGTCCCTCAATGAATTCGAGCGCAGTCTCCTCGTCACCACACAAAACACTCTTCCTCTCCAGCTTTGGTCTATCGTAACGGTTCGGGTCCTTGATCCTGACGTATACGCATTAGGGGCCTTAACAGTCATCGTGACGCTGGGCATTGTCTTCTTACTCCTTGTACCGTCGCTCATCTCCCAATTCGCTCGGTTCCGAAAGGAGTAACCTGTGCAGCACCGCCCAAGACTCTTGGTCATTACCACAGGCGGTACAATCGCAAGCCGGATTGACCCGACTACAGGCGCTGCTATTCCGGCCGCGCATGCTCATGAGCTACTTGACGCTGTCCCTCAGCTTCAACAGCTGGCGGACTGTACAACTCATGAGTTTGCCCTTATTGGCAGCTGGAATATGACACCAACGATGCACGTAGAACTCGCCAGCACAATAGCTTCCATGCTTAGAAACGATTCCTTCGATGGCATTATCGTGACACACGGCACGGATACACTCGAAGAGACAGCGTTCGCTCTTGATATTCTGCTAGATATTGATATCCCTGTCGTTCTTACCGGTGCCATGCTGCCCAGCGGTTCCGTCGGATCGGATGGCCCCGCAACTTAGTCGACGCCGCTCAAGTCGCGCTCCACCCCTCAGCCCGAGGTCTCGGAGTGCTTGTCACCCTTGCCGGGCAAATTCACGCCGCACGATGGGTGACGAAGGCCGACAGTACTGCGATTTCTGCGTTTGCTTCGCCCAATTTTGGGCCTGTCGGAAGAGTCGACCACGATAATATTGTCATTTGGTTACATCGGACGTGGCCTAGGATTCACCTCACACCTACCAACCCTCCCCGAACGTCTTGCTTATCAAAATGGCTGCCGGTATCACTGCGGTACCGTATAAGGTACTCCTGGAATCCGGGTATCCTATTCATGGTATCGTTATCGAAGCCTTCGGCAGCGGAAACCTCTATTTTGAATGGGAATCATTCCTTGAAGTCTGTAATAGTCGTGCAATTCCCGTTGTCGTAACTACACGCTGCCCTTCTGGCCCCCTCACTTTCAGCTACGGTGGTGTCGGCGGCGGACAGAAAATCCGTGCGTACGTAATACCAGCACCACACCTTTCCGGACCGAAGGCAAGACTCGCACTGCTATTTGCCCTGATGTCGGGTTATGCGTTCGACGACTTGCGGACATTGTTTGCGAAACTCGTACCGAGTCCTTCACTACACCAATAGCCGTCGTTCATAACCAAGAATCTGCCACGTCCAACACGGACCGGTATTTATTAACGCGGTTGGAGCGGCGCACCCGGGTCCAATGATGTGTGTAGCGAAGCACCCACGATTCCGTAAAGCCTCGCCTAGCAGGCCGCACATTTCCCTGGACAGGGTATGCCAATCCTGCTATAATGCTAGCTGGGAAGCGAGTGCGGGAGTAACTCAGCTGGTAGAGTGCCGGCTTCCCAAGCCGGTTGTCGCGGGTTCGAATCCCGTCTCCCGCTCCGAGTCGACCGGGTAGCGCCTGCTACCCGGTCGATCGTTTTCGCCCCTGCCGCGCACCACGCATTCGAGGATCCGCGAGCACACGCTGCTCCCGGCTACTCGATACGGAGCCAACCGAGCGCCCCGAGGAGACTCGCCGGTACCGGAGAACCGTTGTGCACCTGCCTGCGGGAGCTCACCACGAGCGTGCCGTCCCACCGGCAGCACACCGCCCGGTTCACCCTGCGATCACGTTCCCAGCGGCCGATCGAGCGGGCCGAGCAGTCGTTCGGCCCGAGGCCGCGTCCGCTCCATCGCTGCCAGCGGATCCACGAGCAGCGCCGACACCGCTCCGTAAGCTTCCCGGAGCACTGACTCGAACAGCACGAGACGCGCCCACTGTTCCCAGCGACCGGCGAGCAGTCCACCCACACTGTTCTCCGGAACCTGGAGCGCTGCCCGCACCGCGTCGGCATACCCGTTCGACAGTAACGGTCCGAGTACCTCCGACGCGCGTTGCCAGCGCTCCGCGCCGTTCGACGGCTCCAAACGAAAGACAGGCGGCAGTGGTTCTCCCGTTTCTCCCGACATCTCAGCTGCCATCAGCTCCGCCATTTCATCCGCGATCCGCTCAGGATGCAGGAGCCAGTATGCCGCTGCCGTCAGCACCGCCTCGACCCAGGCGTCACGCGGATACTCGTCGAGTGCAGCTGTCCGCTGTTTCGGCTGGCCTGCGAGCGAGGGATCGGAGAGCGGTCGGCGCTGCACGAGAGCCCGTACGCTGTCCAGGAGCCGCACCTCCGACCAGAGCGCTTCGAGAAGGCAGTCGGAGGCCCGGACGACCGGATCGCAGTTTGCGCACGCCTCGACGAACGACCGCGCGGTTTCGGGATCGAGCGCGAGCGGGTGCGGAACGAGGTGACGGAGGTTCCACAGGAGCGGCCAGTCGAGCCGGACTCGCTCAGCGTCGGAGGGCTCTTCGCACTCTTTGGCTGTCTCGCACAGTGCGAACGCGAGCACGCACAGTGCCAGGCTCCACCGGTTGATCCGGCGGATCACTTCCCAGGGAACGCGCAGGCCCGCTGCACCCGGTAGGGAGATACCCTCCCGCCGCAGCAGCCCGAGCACCAGCCACGGCTCGACACCGATCCTGGCTGCCCAGTACAGGGCAGCCGGCGTCGTCGCCAGCGGCCCGAGCTGCCGAGTCAGTTCAGCGAGATAGCCGAGAGCTCGCGCGTCGATCCAGCGCTCTCCGACATGATCGGTCAGACCAGCGCGTTCCAGCGCATCCGCTGGGTTCCAGCGATGGCCGCTCTCGCGCCACTGCCTCGCCGAAACGACGAGCTGGTACGTCATGCGTCTGGCACGCTGGTCCGGCTCGAGTTCGCGACCGAAAGCCTGTGCGATTCGAAGCCCGTCCTGGATGAGATCTCCGCTCTGTGACTGCTCCACCTCTACCCCCGTTCGCGGCTCACCCTATACGCCGAAGTGCCGGAAGCCATAACGGGTCCAGGCGTCGAACTGGTCGGCCAGCCAATCGTACTCACCCAGCCAGGCATCTGGATCCAGCACCAGTGCGCGGATCGCACCGACCAGCTCCCGCAAGACTCCCTCGAAGACCAGCAGACGCCAGGCCGCCTCGCCCGTGTCCTCCGGCAGGTCGCCACCCAGTGCCCAGGCGATCCCCAGCAGCCGTGCCACCTGCCGGGCATAGCTCGTTGCGAGCAACCCATCGAGCGCGGTACTCGACCGTTCCCAGGCCGCGCGCAGCTCGTCTGCCGTCAGCAACGCTGGAACGTCCCGCTGCCATCCTTCGACGAGTCCAACACCCTGGCGCAGCAGCTCCCAGAGCACCGCATCCGCCGGATCCAGCGCCTCCGGCCAGTGCAACGGGTGCCAGGGTCCCGGCAGGTTCGCTCGGGCTGGTGACCGCGGTGGCTCACCGAAGCGATCGACCCAGGCGAGTGACATCGCCTCGATCAGAAAGTCGTCCGTCTCCGCACCATGCTCCCACGCCGCAACGGCATCGACGAATTCGTCCCGCTCGCGCTCGGGAAGGAGCAGTGGGTGCGGAATCCGGCGGCGGAGCGCCAGCGTGACCGGCCACACCGCCAGCTCGTGGTGCGAGAGGCTGTCGTCGCCGACGAGCTCGCCGAAGAGCTCCGGTGCAACGACATCCATGAGTTGTAATCCGATCGCCCAGTCACCCATGCGGACGATCGCCTGACGCGGCACCTCCAGATCGAGCGGGTCGAGGGGTTCCCGCTCGGCTCGTCGCGGTGCCACGTGCGCCCAGACGTACCACGGTTCGAGGCCGAGCTGGCTGGCCAGAGCGATCGCGCCCTGCGTCGTGGAAAGCGGCTCCAGCTGCTCGATCACATCCTGGAAGAAGTGGATGCCGAAGCGTTGCTGGTAGAGGCCGTGTACGTCTCCCCGTGGCATGGAGGTCTCCGGATCGACCAGTGACGGGTCCACCTGACGGACGATGCGCGCGAGATCGAGATGTCCGCCGCGAGCCCGCCAGGCCCGTGCCCCCTCGAGAAACTCACGTAAGACGCCTGGCCGCTCCGACGCACGCTCGCGCAGCCAGATAGCCATCGGGAACGCCCGCCCGAGCATCACGATCCGTCCGAAGTCGTTCACCGCACAACTCCTTCCGCTCACGAACGGGCTGAGAACCTCTCGTCTCACCCAGTTTCCTGTGCCGGTGAGAACCCAGTCATTCCCGCACAGCAGCCGACGCAGCGAGCCATCGAACGCGCTGAGCCATGTGCCATACTGACGGGTACGTGAAACTGAAAGATGGCGAACCGGCTCGTACCTGGAGGGAGTCCTCGCCTGATGGGAGAACCAGTGCTCCTCGTCCAGCGCGCGGGCGACGTGGCAACGATCGTTCTGAACCGACCAGCGGTACGGAACGCCCTTGACCGCGCCCTCGCACAGGCACTCACGACGACCGCCCGGGAGCTGGCGCGTGACGAGCGACTGCGGGCAGTCGTCCTCCGCGGGTCACCGCCTGCTTTCTGTGCGGGAGCCGATCTGCGCGAACGGATCGCACTCAGTCCGGAGGAACGGACGGCCCATACCGAGACGATCGCTGCAGCGGTCGAAGCGCTCGCCGAAATCCCGGTGCCGACGATCGCTGTGATTTCGGGAGCATGTCTCGCTGGTGGTGCGGAGCTCGCGCTGGCCTGTGACCTGCGTTTTGCCGATACCACAGCCCGGTTCGGGTTTCCCGAGGTGCGGCGTGGCATCTTTCCCGGAGCTGGCGGGATGCTCCGGCTCCCGCAGCTCGTCGGACCATCACGCGCGGCCGACCTGCTTTTCTCCGGGCGGATCATCGACGCCGAGGAAGCGCTCCGGATCGGGCTGATCGATCGGCTCTGCGAACCGGGGCGGCTCGACAGCCTGATCGACGCCTGGCTCGGCGAGTTGCGCCAGGCAGCACCGACCGCAGTTCGCACTGCCAAGGCTGCGCTCCGGCGCGCGCTCACCTGCGACGCGGTAACGCTCGCTGATATCCGCGCACTGCGCCGGGCACTCGACCACAGCCCAGAATACGAGGAAGGACTGCGCGCCTTCGCCGAGCGTCGGGCTCCGAATTGGGTTTCTGGTTAGCTTCCCTCAACGGTGAAGGTCGTCGTGAAATCGTTCACGCTGAGGGTATACGCACCGGGATCGAGATTCCCCACGTCGACCGTCGTCGTGAACGGTCGGAGCACCTGCGCGCAGACCAGATCGCGCGGGCGCTGCCATTGGAGCTGGACGATCACCTCGTGGCCGCGCACCGTGACGCTCGGGTTTTCGACCAGCTCGGAGCAGGCATCGGGCAACGACCCCTGTACCTCGATCGTCACGTGCCGCGGCTCCCCATTCCCGACATGGACCGTGACCTGTTCGACGAACGCTGCGCCGTATTCGTGCGAACCGCTTCCCAAGGGTCCTCTCGCTACCAGCATCCCGTTGACTTCCACGGTCTGGTCGTCCGTCACTGCTCGACCGAGCGGTATGGTGAGGTCTACTTCCCGCAGCACTTGCGCGCAAGCGACACCGACCGGCCGCTCGCCCCAGATCTCGACGATGATTCGATCGCCTTCTGCACCGACCCGGTGTCGCGCCTCCGTGCAAGCGTCCGGAAGCGTGGCCTGGACGATCAGCTCCGTTTTCCCGTCAGCCGTATCCCGCAGCGAGGCACTGGCCAGAGAAACCTCGATCCGCTCGCTCGCTGGTGTGGGGCTCGGTCGCTCGACGGCCGGCGAGGGTGTACCCGGCGACGCCCCGCCGCTTGATGGCGTCGGTGTCTCAACCGATGTCACACAGGCGGCCAAGAGGGCCACCACGACGAACGGGAAAACGATTCCGACCAAGGGGGTACGGTTCCTGTTGCGCCACAGCCTTTCACTCATCAGTAACCCCTTTCGTGTCTCATCATTGAGACGATCGGCAGACGCTGCGAGTTCCCGTAGCGGCCCGTTCGCGTGCTCGATCGAACGAGAAAGGAGGTACCGACGATGATCCTGCGTGCCGGGGATTTGACGATCGAACCGATCGTCGATGTCGAGGGGACATTCTTTCCCCTCTCGGTCGTATTTCCTGAAGTTGCGCTCGCCGAGTGGGAAGCATTCCGGGATCGCTATCCTGACACCTTCGCGGGCTCCGATATGCTCTACACTCGTGTCAACTGCTTCCTACTCCGGGGAAAGGGCCAGACACTCCTCGTCGATGCCGGTATCGGAGCCGGACCGGTGCCGCTCTTCGGGAACGAGCGAGGACGCCTGCTCGACGAACTGGCCCGGCGCGGCCTGAGTGCCGCCGAGATCGACACCGTCATACTCACGCACCTCCATCCCGATCATGTGGGCTGGGCTACGCTCGACGGTCGCCCGACATTCCCCCGCGCTCGCTACATCGTGAGCGAGGTCGAGCTCGAGGCCTTCCATCGCAACGACGTCCGGGTAGCCATGGAGACGATCGCACCGGGCTATCTCGATGCTTGCCTGGCGCCCCTCGAGCGTGCAGGCGTCCTCGACGTCGTCGAACCGGAGACCGAACTCGCTCCCGGGCTGACGATCGCGCTCGCACCCGGTCATACCCCCGGGATGCTCCGCATCCAACTCACCAGCGCGGAAGGAGCGGTCTGGATCGTGGCCGATACCTTCACCCATCCAGCGCAGATCGACCGCCCGGAGTGGTGCTCGGCGTTCGACATGGATCGGGAACAGGCGATCGCGACCCGCCGGGCAACGACGGAACGGGCCGAGCGCGAGGGTATCGCGCTCCTCGCGAGTCACTTCCTACCGGTCGCGGGAACGCTCGTCCGAGAACACGGTCGCCTGCTCTGGCGCTCGGTCACGCACTAGCTGAGGCTGCCGAAGAGGCCACTCAGTGCGCTGCTGGCCACGAGAAGCAGGACGAGTGTCGCGACGAAAATCACCGTTACCGCGAGGAGCTGCACGAACGCTGCGAGATCGTCGGCCATTGTCTGCCGTGACCGGCGACTCGGAGCCGGGCGCACCCAGGCCGGGCTGGGCGCGGTGTAGCGTTGGAAGAGCAGGTCTGTAACCGCACGCTGCCGAAGCTGCTCGTCGTAGACCCGTCGACGCTCCGGGTCGCTCAAGACGGCGTAGGCTGCGTTGAGGAGCTTCGCCCGTTCCTCAGCGATGCGCCGCTTGTCCGGATCGCGCACCCGATCGGGATGCGTCGCTCGCATCAGCTGCCGGTAGGCACGACGGATCTCCTCCAGCGTTGCCGTGACCGGAACGCCGAGGATCTGATAGTAGTCCAGCGTCGGGTCGAAATCGCCCAGTCCAGTCATCGTCGCCCCTACCCGGCTCGCCCCGGCACCACAATTCTAGGCCTCGCGGTGCATCCTGGGCATCCGTACAGCACGATAGGCACCGTCCTTGGCTCCCGACCTCGGCAACACTCCAGGGCTTGTCTCCTCCTCCGCACCTCCGCGAGAATGCGACGGGAGGCACAGTGAAGATACCGAGCATAGCTGCACCGCGAATGCTCTGCACGTACGGGATCGATCCGGTCGGCACCGCCGCCGTCCTCGTTTCGGCATTGGGCTTCGGTACTCTGGCGACCCTGACGAAGATCGCCTACGCTGCTGGCGTTGCCGTACCGACCCTGATCGCCTGGCGCTTCGGCCTAGCGACACTCCTCGTCCTCTGTGTACTCCCGCTCGAGTACCGGCGGCGTGGCCATCTCCTCGGTCACGAGCCGTGGTCCAGACGGCGCCTCGCGACTGCAGTGCTCGCAGTCGCCTGTTTCGTCGGCAACACGACGCTGTATTTCGTCGCACTGCAGTCCGTGTCGATCACCGTCGCAGCTGCCCTCTTCTATGCCTATCCTGTCCTGGTCATGCTGCTTCGGTCGCTCGGTTGGCGCGAGCGTCCCTCGATCCAACAGTGCATCGCGCTCGTGCTGGGGCTCAGCGGCGTGACGCTCACGCTCGGGTGGCAATGGCACCAGGTCGATCTGCCCGGCGCAGCACTCATGCTGTCCTCGGCAACACTGTACGCGGCCTACATCGTGCTCGCTCATCGAGGACTGCGGGACGCTTCCCCGGTCCTCGCGACAGCGGTCCTGTTTCCGGCCGCAGCGATCGCGGCACTCGCCGCAGCACACGTCACGCACGCTCCGCTGCTCGTCAAAGCATCAGCACTGGCACCGACCCTGGGCATCGTGCTCTTCGCGACCGTCCTACCCGTGCAGCTCTTCCTGTTCGGTAGCGTCCGGTTGGGGCCAACGCCAGCTGCGCTGCTCGGTACTTTCGAACCGGTCGCTTCGGTGGGCATTGCCCTGCTGGTGCTCAGGGAGCGACTCACAGTCGAACAGCTGGCCGGTGGGCTAATGGTCGTCATCGCTGCGATGCTGGTCCGTGGAGAAGGGAGGCAAACGTGATCGACTACGGTATCGAGTGGAGCACCGTCCGCGACGAGGTGACACGGCACTTGCAGGCCCTGATCCGTTTCGAGACGGTCAACCCACCGGGCAACGAGACACCGCTCGCTGAGTACCTAGCTGACGTGCTCCGGCGGGAAGGCATCCCGGCTGACGTCGTCGAGAGTGCACCAGGACGCGGGAATCTGGTCGCGCGCCTGCGTGGGAACGGGAAAGCCCGACCGCTCCTCCTGATGGCGCACAGCGACGTCGTCAGCGTGGAGCGGGAGAAGTGGACACGCGATCCGTTCGGCGGCGAACTCGTTGACGGCAAGGTCTGGGGACGCGGGGCAGTCGATACCAAGGGCCTGGTTGCGTGCGAACTCGGCGTGATGCTGCTCCTTCGCCGCCTGGCTATCCCGCTCGAACGCGACGTCATCTTCGCCGTGTTCGCCGACGAGGAGGCTGGCGGTCAGTTCGGCGCCTGCTGGATGTGGCAGAACCGGCGCGACCTCATCGATGCCGAGTTCGCCATCAACGAGGGTGGTGGCATGGCACTGACACTCGCCGGCCAGCGCTTCTATCTGTGCCAGACCGGGGAGAAGGGAGCAGCGCGCCTGCGGCTGGTGGCCCGCGGTGAACCTGGCCACGCCTCCATGCCGATTCCAGAGACGGCGATGCAGCACGCCGCCCGTGCCATCCTGACGTTGAGCACGCATACGTTCCCGACTGTCCTCACTCCCACGGTGACTCGCTTCCTCCGCGAGATCGGCCAGGCACTCGGCGGCCGCATCCGTGAGCAGATCGAGGCTGCGCTCGCTGACCCGACGTGGGAGCGGCTCGCCGCGTTACCGCTCGGTACCGGTGAGCGACGACTGCTCTATGCGATGACACGCAATACCGCTGTGCCGACGATCGTCCGGGGCGGGCATCGGATCAACGTGATTCCATCAGAAGTGACGATCGAAGTCGACGGCCGCATCTTACCGGGGCAAGAGCCGGAAGCCTTCGCTGCTGAGGTCCAGCGACTCGTCGGACCGAACGTCGAAGTGCAGCTCACGAGCCGGGGTCGCGGCATCGAGGCCGAACCGGACTCGACACTCTTCCGGGTCATCAGCGAGACGATAGCGGAGCTCGATCCCGGCGCACGAGTGGTCCCGTACCTCGTCCCGGGAGGTACCGATGCCAAGTGCCTACCCGGCATAAAGGTCTACGGGTTCATGCCGATGCGTGACCATCCGGAGGAGTTCGACCTCGCTCATGCCCACGACGAGCGTATTTCGGTCGATACCCTGGAGTTCGCGACCCGAGCGCTCTTCGAGATCGTGACGCGTTTTTGTGCACCGCATGCGAGGAGCCGCCGGTGACACTCCTCGTCCTGTTCGATATCGACGGCACGCTCCTCCGGGCTGGCGATCCAGCGCATGCCCAGGCGATGCGCGATGCGCTCGCCGAAACCCTCGGCGAGCCGGTGCCGCTCGACGGCATCCCGCTCGCCGGCATGCTCGATCGTCAGATCGCTCGGCTGGCGCTGCACCGGCATGGTGTGCCTGAAGAGGACATCGCACAGATCCTACCCGCGGTCATGCAGCGGATGGGCCTGCGGTACCGAGAACTCGTTCATCCAGGCTCCCGCCGCGACTGGGTGCTGCCTGGTGTCCGACCGCTCCTCGACCGGCTCTGGCAGCGTGGTCACCTGGCGGGTGTGCTCACGGGGAACGCTCAGCTCGTCGCCCGCTGGAAACTGGCTGCCGCTGACCTCGATGGCTTCTTGCCCTTCGGGGCATACGGGGACGAAGCCGAGGAGCGTCACGAACTCGTCACCCGAGCACGAGAAGCCGCACGCGCTCGCTTCGCCATCGCCCCGTCGCTCGACGAGACGATTCTCATCGGCGATACACCGCGCGATATCGCCGCTGCACAGGCGAGCGGGACGCGCGTACTGGCGGTTGCGACCGGACGCTTCGGTGTCGACGAGCTCCGAGCCCTGCAGCCGGACGCTGTGGTGCCCGATCTCACCGAGGTCGAACGGGTCGTCGCGTTGCTCGAATCGCTCGCCCGGTCCGCGTGACCGGGCTCAGCGGACTTGCCGGGCCAGCCCGCGCCCGGTATCGTCGTGGACGAATGCGAATGGGAGGGAGTGTCATGGCCGAGACGCATCCGTTTCGCCTCCATCCGGACGAAGTCGCACGGCGAGCCCGGCAATTCTTCGGCGAGCAGCTCGGCATCCCACTGGTGCGGGATCTCGCAGGCTTCATGCGGTTCGAGGACCCTCACGGATTCGTCGAGATCGACATCCGCGGCGATGCCAACAACCAGTCGCGTGTCACCTTCCAGTACCAGGGGTACGAGCAGGAAGTGCACGAGTTTCGCCGCCTTCTGGCCGAGCAGGCTCAGGAGGAGACCCGACAGGGCGAGTGAACGCGGTGACGCCGGTAGCGAGCAGGTTCGGTGCACTCGCTACCGGCGTCGTCTATCGGAGCGGGGGGCTAGCTGGCCATGTTTCCGATCGGGGACGACAATAGCGGTCGGCAGAGCTTTCCGATCGTCAATACGCTGCTGATCGCCATCAATGTGCTCGTCTTTCTGTACCAGTTGCTCCTCATGGCGGAATCACCGCGGCGGCTGGAGGCGTTCATCTTCAAGTACGGGGCGATCCCATACGAGCTGACCCGCGGCGTCGATCTCCCTCCGACGGTCGGATTTCCTATTTATCTCACCGTCTTCACCTCGATGTTCCTGCACGGCGGTTTCGCCCACCTGATCGGCAACATGTGGTACCTGTACATCTTCGGCGACAACGTCGAAGATTCGATGGGACACGTTCGCTACCTCATCTTTTACCTTCTCGGAGGCGTCGCTGCAGCCTGGGCACAGACACTGCTCGATCCCTCTTCGCGCATCCCGATGGTCGGCGCTTCCGGTGCCATTTCCGCCGTCATGGGAGCCTATCTCGTCCTGTATCCAGGAGGACTCGTCCGTACCGTCACCTTCTTCGGCTTCATTCCGATCTTCTTCTACCTCCCTGCTCTCGTCCTAATCGGGCTCTGGTTCGTCTTCCAGTTCTTCGCCGGGCTCGCCTCGCTCGGTGTGCCAACAGCACCGACCGGCGGTGTCGCCTACTGGGCCCATATCGGGGGCTTCCTCGCGGGAATCGTCCTCGTCTGGCTCTTCCGGGATCCGGAGCGAGTCGAGCGGCAACGAGCCGCTCGGCGGTTACACCGGGCCTTCCAGCGACTCGATCGCGGCTGGTGAGGAAGATGTCCGCTCCAGAACTGCTCGCTCGTGTGCCAGCAGGTGTTGCTTGAGCGCGAGTCCACCAGCGTACCCGCGCAGCTCGCCACGTGCTCCCACCACGCGATGGCACGGAACCACGATCGGTACGGGGTTGGCCGCCAATGCCGCACCGATGGCTCGTACCGCTGCCGGACTCCCCGATCGCTCGGCGACCTCACGGTACGTCCAGGTCATGCCGTAGGGGATCATCGCGATCCGTGTCCAGACCTGCTGTTGAAACGGTGTCCCGCAAAGATACACGGGCACGGTAAACTGCTGCCGGAGGCTAGCGAAGTACTCGGCGAGTTCCTGCTGCGCCTCGCCGAGCGCTGCAGCATCCTCACGGAACACGAGGTGACGGAACCCTTCCCTGGCCAGACACCGCGCTAGCCTCTGCTCGACGGCACGCAACTCCTCGGTCGGTAAAGCGATCGCCAGGAGACCACGGGAACAGCCGTAGAGGCGAAGCACGCCGATCGGTGTCTTCCATGCTGTCGTGACGATGGTCAGCGTCGCGCTGTGCGATCGGCGAGTCATCAGTGGATATGCCCATGCTGGTGTGGGAGGCTTTCCAGCGCTGCGACGGGTGTGCGCACGGCCAACCAGGCCGCGAAACCGGTCGTCAGCGGCACGGCAGCGATCAGCCCCAGGCTCCCGACGAGCATCTGGACGATCTCCTGTGCGACGATCTCGCGGTTCATGATCCAGATGAGCGGCTCCTCCAGCTGGCTGAACAAGAGGAGCAGGGGCAAGGCTGCCCCTGCATAAGCCAGGACGAGCGTGTTGACCGTCGCTGCGATATGGTCGCGACCGACGCGTACACCAGCGGCGAACAGTTCCCAGCCAGTCAAGGCGGGATTCGCACGTCGCAACTCGAAGACGAGCGAACTTTGCGAGACCGTGATGTCGTCGAGGACACCGAGTGCCCCGACCAGCATCCCAGCGAGCAACAGACCTTGTGGACTCACCGCCCGTTCACCGAGGACGACCTGGAGAAAACTCGCTTCCTCATCAGCGAGCCCGGTCAACCCAGCAGCCGCCACGAACAGCGCAGCCAGGAGACCGGTCAAAATCAGACTCAGGCTGGTACCCGCCATCGCGGCCATCACCATCCGCCCGATCCCGTGCGTTACCGTGAGCGTCACGACGAACACGACGAACGAGACTACGATCGCCACGGGCACAGGGGGATAACCGCGCAGGATGAGCGGCACGAGCACCCACACCAGAATGACGAATGTGAACGCGAGGCCGAGAAGTGCGCGCACCCCCTTCCACCGACCGAGGGCGACGATCGCGCCAGCGAAAAGGACACCGAGCACGGCTAACGGCGTCGAGCGGTCGCGATCCAGCACCGTGTAGGCACGGCTGCCGTCCGGGCCAGTCGAAACGGAGAGAAACAGTCGATTGCCTGGTGCGAAACGCTGCCCTGCCGTGTTCAAGTCACGCACCCCGACCGACACTTCCACTCGCTGCCCCTTTTCCGGGCCACTCGTCAGCTCGACGAGGAGCCGCTGGTACGGCTGCGTCACGGGCCCGACAGTGGTGATGCCTTCCTCGAGCACCGCGACAACACGCGCAGTTGCCGTGAACGTCTGCGCTCGCCCCGTCGCCTGCTGTGCCCGGATGTCACCATCTTGGCCGAGCCACAGCCCCACAGCAGCGAGAACGACGGCGACCAGAAGACGTCGGACCACCATACCGGTTTCACTCGTACCGCAGCGCTTCGACGATTGAGACGCGCGACGCCTGTCGTGCTGGCACGTACGCCATCAACAGCGCCACAGCCAACGCGAGTCCAGCGAAGAGCGCGAGCTGTCCCCACGGGATGACGAGCGAGAACTGCTCGAATCGTCCGGCCAGATCGTCCTCACCCGTTACCACGTTCCGGGCCAGGAGCACGCCGAGCAGTGTTCCCCCGGCGATTCCGGCACTCGTCACCAGCGCCGACTCGAGCAAGAAGCCGACAGCCACCATCAATCGCTGATAGCCGATCGCACGCAGCGCCCCGATCTGATGCCGCCGCTCGATGACGGCTCGATACGAGACGACACCGAGCGCTGCGATCCCGACGACGAGTCCGAGCGCCATGAATCCCTGGATGATCCGAATGAAACCGCGGATGATTCCGGTCGCCCGCCCGATGAGGTCGCTCGTCGCCTCTGCTTGGGCACCGAACGGGAGCAATGCCGCCTCGACCTGCCGGGCGAACGCCCGTGCATCGGTTCCCGGGGCGAGGCGGAGCTCGTACTCGATCGTGGACGGCTGCCCGAACACCTGCTCGACGACCTGCTCGGAGACGTACAGCCCGGAGAGGGACGACACCCGCCCGTCGATCACGCCGATCACCCGAACTGTCGTCGTCTTCCCGCTGGCGTTGTCACGGAGCTCCAGCTCGATCGGTCGAAAATCTGTCTGGCTAGTCCGCAGCTCGGGAAGGTACAAGTTGGCCGGATCACCACCGCGCTGCTGGAGCACGTTGGCATCGACGATCGCCAGAGAGGGGTCACGAGCGACCGCCTCCCAGGCTTCACGATCCGTTGCATAGTCCGAACTGCGCAGTTGCAACGGCGCCTCGACCTTCGCCGCGAAGTCCTGATCGATACCACGTACCGGGTAGCGAGCCCACTCGTCGTTCGCGTGCTGCACCGGGCGGACACTGACCCGTGTCCAAGGCACGCTCGCCGTCCGTCCGGTCGCAACGATCGCCGCGACATCGGCGCCACTTTCGCGGAGTGCAGCGACCAGGTCAGGGATCGGCTGGACACCGACCTGCGTGACTTCCACATCCCAGCCGGCATCTGCCAGTGGGCCTGCGAAAATCGCGACCACGTTCGCATAGATCGTCGACATGACGACGAGCGCGAAGAGGATCAGACTGAACATCGCCACGGTGAGTCCCGTACGGCCACGTGATGCCATCGGATAGGCCACGGCGATCCGCACAGCCGGTAACCAGCGCCGGAAAGCACGCCCGAGCCGGCCGACGAGTCCCACTGCGACTTCGATGTTCCAGACGAGCAGCACTGTGAGCGCGGCGACCATCATGAGGCCGGAGAGCACGAACAGCTCAAAGCCCCCACTCATCGGCCCGAAGAGCCGCTCGTGCCAGGAATCCGGCATGAGCCAATAGATCAGGACGAGAATCGCCGCCGCACTATAGAGTGGTCGCGCCGGCACGCCGAAGCGGCGGAGCACTGCTGCTGCACTCAACGGGAGGAGCGAGATGCCCACACTGAACCAACCGAGGCTCTCATCGCGCCAGCCAAGCCAGCAGAGCACACCGCCGACAACCGACCCGACGACACCAGCGATGAGCCAGCGCCGGCTGGCACGCGAGAGCTGCGGTTCCGGCAGATCGCGGATCGCTGCCACGATGTTGAGTCGGCTGACGCGCCAGGCTGCAATGACGACCGTCACGAAGGTCACCACGACCCCCATGAGGTAGGCAAGCACGAGGTCGCGCGGTCGCCACGATGGCTCGATCGTGAAGAACTCCCCGACCAACCGGCCCATGACCCCGGCGATGGCGTAGGCCACCGCGACGCCAGCGACAGCCCCCACCAGGGCAGCTAGGAGGTTGTACCCCATCCCCTCCAGTGCGAAGAGGGCGACCAGATGCCAGCGTTTCATGCCGAGCGCGCGCAGCGTGCCCATCTCCGTCTTTCGCTCGGCAGCCAGCAGTGCGAAGATCAGGAAAATGAGCAAGATTCCCGCAGCGACCGAAAAGAGTCCGGACAGGAGGAAGAGATTCGTAAACGCCTCCCCCGCCTGCGTTGCCTGCTCCACTGCTCGCTCTTTGACCGGCACCGCACGGAATGGCGTTCCCGCGAGTGCGGCGTTCGCTGCAGCGGTGACGGCTTCGCTGTCGTCGAGCCCGTTTCGATTGCTCAGCGCTACGAAACTGACCTGCCCGGACACGCCGAGCCATCGCTCAGCCCGAGCCAGCGGAACGGTCAAGCCACCGGCGTCGCCGACGTTGAGCGTTCCGGTAAAGAAGTTGTCCGGAGCGATCGCAGCCACCTGAACCTCGATGGGTCGGCCAGCGAGAAAGACCTGGAGCCGGTCACCGACCTGAGCGTCGAGCCGCTTGGCAGCCTCCGCACCGAGCACGACCGCATCCTCAGCCAGACCGGCGAGGTCGATCGGTCGCCCCTCAACATCGACGAGTCCACCGACCGCCGCGAGACGGTCAGGCGGCAGACCGATCAGGTTCAAGGCTGGTTCGCTCTGACGCGTGCGGAGATCGATCGCGGCGACCGGCTGCCAGAGCGCCGGCACGACTGCAGTGAGACGGGGCTCCTGCGTGCGCACCGTGTCCAGTTGCTCGACGACCGTAGCCGGCAGAAAGACACCTGGCTGTGGCCCTGCAAACCGCGCATCACCGCTAGCCTGGACGACCAGCTCGTCGACCGGGCCAGCGAGCCGGAGAACCTGACCGGTGATGCTGCGCTGTAATGTGGTTCCAGTGGTGAGCGACGCTGAGAAGATCAGCGTGCTGAGCATGAGACCGATCACAATGAGGACCGTTTGCACCGGCCGGCGGGGAATGTTCCGTAGTGCCATGCGCCCGAGTACGGGGCGCCAGATCCAGAGGCCAGCCGTGATCGCGAGGATCAGCGCGAAGGCGACGAGAAGAATGCGCAAAACGAGCGCGAGCGAGACACCGAAGATCTCGTTCATCGAGCCTCGCCCCCACGTCCCGCAGCGTTGACACCATTGAACCCGTCATCGATGATCCGGCCGTCGCGCATCTGGACGATCCGGTCACACATCGCTCCGATGCGAGGATCGTGCGTCACGATCACGAACGTCTGCCCATTGTCCCGGTTGAGTCGCCGGAGCAGCGCCATCACCTCGTCCGCTGTTTCGGTATCGAGATTCCCGGTCGGCTCGTCAGCCCAGATGATGTCCGGTTGATTCACGAGCGCACGAGCGATCGCCACCCGCTGCTGCTGGCCACCGGAGAGTTCGTTCGGCTTGTGACCAGCCCGGTCGGCGAGGCCGACTTGCTCGAGCACCTCCATGGCACGCCGTCGTGCTTCGCTCGGCCGAGCACCGGCGAGCAGTGCAGGAAGCTCGACATTTTCGAGCGCGGTCAGCACCGGAATCAAATTGAAGAGCTGGAAGACGAAGCCCATGTGTCGGGCTCGAAAGGTCGAGCGCACATCGTCCGGGAGCTTGGCGAGTTCTTTGCCAGCGATGAGAATCTGTCCTTGGTCGATCGTATCGAGTCCGGAAAGACAATTGAGCAGCGTTGTCTTGCCACTCCCCGACGGCCCCATGACGGCGACCATCTCGCCGCGATAGACCGTGAGCGAGACACCCCGCAAGGCCTGTACCTTGACACGACCGGTGTCGTAGATTTTGAGAACATTTCGCGCTTCGACGATGGGTGAGTGCTCGACTTCTGTCACTGTCCTGAGCGGTTGGAGAACTGTTTCCACCTTACGTCTCCTCTCATCGGCGCCCGCGCGCCGGAACGTTTCGATGGTACCATCTTCCGTCCGCTCGCCCCGCCGATCCGGCCGCGCGTCTGGAGACAAGCAACTTCTCCTCCAGCGCATCGTGCTCCAATGCTTCGACCGTTCTGTAACAGCTGAGTAAACGTATCAGCTGCCGTGCCTCCGGCGACCGAACCCTCGTCGATGTCAGAACGGCCAGCTGCTGCGAGGACGCCAACAGCTCCCTCGCGCTCTACGAGTCACTCGCGGGCGGCATCCCTCGTCGCAACGCCTCAGCATACGCGACGACCTGATCGAGCGGTCGGTCGAGTGCTTCCCAAGGAATGACGATCGGGGTCCCGTAGCGTTGGATCAGTTCCTCAGCGCTGCGCCGGTGCTCCGGGTCCAGATCAGCGGCGAACCGTTGCGGGCGGTACACCTGAACGAGCAGCACGCGACGCCCACCGGATTCCCGTGCTTCGACGCGGCGCACGTCCTGCCAGCGGATACGGCCTGCACGCACCAGCGAGCCGCGATCGATCACGCCTTCTTCGTCCAGTTCGAGCACGGGTGTCCGGTCAACCGCGAGCAGGATCGTCAGAATCGCGACGACACCGAGGAAGAGCGCCATCGAACCCGCGAACAGGCGCTCGATCCAGACGTCGGCCCCCCAGGCGAACCGTATCGCGACGAGACAGAGCGCCAGCGAGAGCGACCCGAGCACCGCTGCGCGAACACGGCTGCGCCGAACCACGATCCGCTGCGGACGCTCTCGAGGTTGCGTGTCCATTCAGGGAGAGACCTCCATCCTCTGCACACTGATACACCAGAAGTTTCGATGGTCTGCACCGCTCCGGCAAGGGGCGAGCGGCACAAAGTGACCGCACCGAGTGAACGGCGATCGGCAGGACTGCCGCACGCGACGCGGACGCTGTATCCTGGCACCGGGATCGGACAGGGCGAACGAGGAGCAGACCGATGCGCGAACGGATCGCTGAAGTGCTCACCGATCTGATGGCACTGCCAGGGCCCACCGGACGGGAGGAGCCCGTCCTCGCCTGGCTGGAACGAGCCTGGGCTCCGCATGTCAAACGCTTGTGGCGGAGCCGGGTGGGTAATCTGCTCGCGTACGTCGGCGGGTCCGGCCCACGCCTTCTCCTAACGGCACACGCCGACGAATTGAGCTTCGTCGTCCGCTCGGTCGACTCGAGCGGTCTCCTCTGGCTGACCACTGGGCAAGTACGGGGTGAACCACAGGAGCGCTTTCCGGTCGGGCAACCAGCGCTGGTTCTCGGTCGTGGACTGAGCGTGGAGGGCGTCTTCGTCACCGCTACGGGTCACGTCGTCCCCGAGGAGCGCCGAAGCAAGCCGGTCACGTTCTCCGACCTTCTCGTCGACATCGGGGCGAACTCGAAGCAGGAAGTCCTCGACCGCGGCATCACCGTCGGTGCGAGCGTCATTTGGAACCCACCGCCGCGTCGGGTCGGGCCTCGCCTCTACGGGAAAGCGATCGACGACCGTGTCGGGCTGGCACTCCTGACGCTCCTTCTTCGTCATATCGACACACAGCAATTGAATTGCGCGCTCTACCTCGCTGCGACGGTTCAGGAAGAGAATGGACTGCTCGGCGCGAGCTCGTTGCGAAACGATCTCGATGTCGACTGGGCAGTCGCCATCGACGTCGGTCTCGTCGGGGATCTCCCGACCATCGGTGAGCAGTCAATGCCCGCTGCACTCGGCAACGGGCCACAACTCGTTCACAAGGACTCCGCGACGCATTATGACCAGCGTCTGTTGTGGCGGCTCGCCGAGCTCGCTGATCGCGCCGGCATCCCAGTGCAGCACGTGGTCTTCGAACGATACGGGAGCGATGGTGCTGCATTGATTCGCCAGGGCATCCCGACTGCGCTCCTGGCAGTCGGCGCGCGGCATACGCACGCACCGTTCGAGGCCGTCGATCTCTCCGACGTCGAGGCGACACTCCTCCTCATCGAGCAACTGGTCTACGAAGGTCCGATCGAGCACTGAGGTGCGCGGAGGTCAGGGCACGAGCGATTCGCCACCGTCGACTTTGATCACGTTACCGGTGATCCACGTCAGGCCAGGCGCACTCAACGCGCGGATCGCTCGGGCGATGTCCTCTGGTGTGGTGAGTCGCCCGCTCGGATTCCGCCGCTCGGCCTCGCGGAGCATCTCATCGGCACCGGGAATTTTCGCCTGGGCTGGGGTTGGCGTCACACCGGCCTGGATCGCGTTGACCGTGATCCCGTACCGGGCCAGTTCGACCGCGAGCTGCCGGACATGCGACTCCAGCGCAGCCTTCGCTGCCGAGACAGGTCCGTACCCACGCCAGACGCGTGTTGATCCCTCGCTCGTCATGGCGAAGATCCGCGCGTCACGCTCGAACAAGCCAGCGTGGAAGAGGTCCTGAGTCCAGTAGACGAGCGAGTTCGCCATGACGTCGAGCGTCATTTCCAGTTGCTTCTGCGTCACCTGTTGCGAGGGGTCCTCGTCGATGTAGGGTCGCAATGTCCCGAAGGCGAGCGAGTGCATCAGTACGCGCACTCGCGCACGGCGCTCGCGCAGGGCCGCCACGACCTGCTGGCGGGTGTCAGCGTCCGCGGCATTCGCGTTCACGAACACAGCCTGAACCCCCGCTGCTTCGACGTCCGCCTTGACTGCCTCGGCCAGCGGCAGCGTCGCTCGCCGATCGAGATGCACACCGCAGACATGCATACCGGCGCGCGCGAGTTCCCGTGCGGTCGCCGCTCCGAACCCACTCGACGCGCCGAGGATGACTGCCCAGTAACCGCTGAACCCCTCGTTCGCCATCGTACCCTTCCCGTTCCCACTCCACCGTACGTCCGGCTGCAGTATCCGCAGGCGAGATCGCGCCCGTCAACTCGGAGCGCTCAGCACCGCAGTCTCCTGTCCCTCGGGGACGAAGCGTACCCGTACCAGCGTCCCCCCATTCTTCCCTGGACCGATCTCGAGTTCGCCACGCAAGTCAACCTCGACCAGCGTTCGTGCGATCTGCAAGCCGAGCCCGCGGCCGCGCAACGGATCGAAATCCGGCGGCAGCCCGCGCCCGTTATCCTCGAACTCGACCAGTGCCCGGTTCCCTTCTGCCCGCACGCGAACGGCGATCCGCCCTGGGCCCCCGGCGAAACCGTGCCGCACCGCATTCGTCACGAACTCGTTCAGCAGGAGCGCCAGTACCGTCGTCTGCCGCGAGGAAACGGCGACCTCGTCCCCCTCGATCACCCACTCGACGGCGACGTCGTCGCCGTAGAAGGAGTGCACGGCCTGCGCGACGACGATGCGCGCCAGCTCGCGGAGCGACACTTCCGGCATCTCGCGTCCGCTCAAGAGATCGTGGACAACAGTGAGACTCCGGATGCGGCTCACGGCGTCTTGCAAGACAGCACGCGCCTCCGGTCCAGCGCGTCGCGCCTGCAACGAGAGCAACGCCGCCACCGTTTGCAGGTTATTGCGGACACGGTGGTGCAGCTCGCGCAGGAGCGCCGAAGCCCGAGCGAGCCCACGCCGGGCTTCTTCGTACAGTTCGGCATTTTCGATCGCGATCGCCGCGGTGTCGGTGAAGGCGTGCAGCAGGCCGGTCTGGGCTGGTGGCGCAGTACCGTGCCGGTAAGCCAGGCAAAGGGCCCCGACAGCCCGACGACCAGTGATCATCGGGAGCGCGTAGACCGCGACGCCCTCCTCGGGCAGCTCCCGCCACACCGCGGCACCGGAGTCGAGCACGTCCTGTACCACGCCCCGGAGTGCCTGCTCCAGTGCTCCATCGTGGTGCGTTGCCCATTCGGGAGGTGCAGCCCGCAGCAACTCCAGCCCGCCGCCCGTGGCACGCGATTGCCGGAAGATCGAAACACCGCGAGCACCGGAGAGCTCGAGCGCCCGGTTCGCGATCGTGGCCAAAAGCTCACCGAGATCGAGTGTCGAGGCGATCGCTCGCCAGAGCTGCTGGAGCAACTCGAGCTGCGCGATGCGCCGCCGGAGTTCGGCATCCGTCTCGCTGTACAGGAGCGCATTCTCGATCGCGATAGCGATTTCGCCTGCCGCTGTCTCCAAGAAGTCGATCTCCTCCGGCCAGAACTCGCGCGGTTCGAGCGTGAGGATGTTGAGCACGCCCAAGAGGCGCCCCGGTTGCCGCGCGATCAACGGCACGGACACCTGGCTCGCGAAGGGCCGGTCATCGACGTGCGGATAGTCGACGTACGCGGGATGACGCGGTGCATCGAACGCGATCTGAAGCTGGCGCGTGAGCGCAGCCTGCCCAGTGATCCCGACGCCGAGCGGCAACGTGATCCGACCCGGCCGATCCGGCGAGACGCCATCGACCGCGCGGAGCGTGAGGGTACCTGAGGACTCGTCATAGAGGAAAATCCCGCATGAGTCGGCTCGCATCGTCTCACGCAAGACACGCGCGACCGTATTCAGCATTTCGTCCAGGTCGAGACTACTGGTCGCAGCACGCGTGATCCAATGCAGCGCCTGGAGTCGCCCGACCGGACCTGCCAGTACACGCCGGCTCGGGTCGGATGGGGCCTTCAAGAGTTCGGCAAGCGTTTCCCACTCGTTGTCCAGCATGGGCCTCGTTCCCGCCTCGCGCGTTTCTTCTCATGGTACAATCCGCTGCGCGGAAACGACAGGGCGCGAACGGACGAGACAAGGTGAACGCTGCGGTGCACCGACCCGACGAGCGAGACGACGCCGACCACTGCCTGCTCGGTGTGGTGACCGAGGGAAGCTTCAGTCGAGGACTGCGCGTCCGCTTGCTGGATCCCGCCGCAGTCGAGCACCTGCGGGTCGGTAGCTTCGTTGTCCTCGAGGGTGACCGTCACCGCTATTTCGGCATGGTCACGGATCTCTCGCTCGATACGACCGACTCGGCGATCGCCGCCGATCCTCCTCTGCGATCGTCTTTCGCGAGTCGCATCCTGCGCGGTACGCAAGCCTATGCAGTCGCTGAAATCCGGCCATCGCTCGAGCTGGAGCACGGCAATGCCGAGCCGCAACCAGCACGAACGATCCCGCCGCATTTCGCGCACCTCCGGCAAGCGACCGCCGAGGATTTCGCAGCCGTCTTCGGCCACGAGGATGCCACGCACTTCGCACTCGGCACTCCACCAGCGATGGATATCCCGGTACCGATCGATCTCGCTGAGCTGGTCAAGCGCTCCAACGGCGTTTTCGGTCAGAGCGGGAGCGGGAAGAGCGTCTTGACCCGGCTGCTCCTCATCGGCCTGATCCTGGCCGACGAGGTTTCCGTCCTCCTCTTCGACATGCACAACGAGTACGCGCGCGCTCTGGCTGACCAGCCGCAACTCGTCGGGCTGCTCGAACTCTTCGGCCCGAGCCGGGTCCACGTCTACACACTGGACGACCGGACAGAACGGAGCGCGGCAGCGCGGACGATCCATATCGGCCTCGATCAGATCGAGCCGGGTGACATCGAACTGCTGGCCGAGGAGCTGAACTTGAACCCGACCTTCGCCACGGTCGCGCATCACCTGTACGGACGGTTCGGGCGGGAGTGGATCGTCCGGACGCAGGAGTTCGACAGCGAGGCGGTCAAGGCGTTCTGCTCGGAAACGGGCGTTGCCGAGGCATCCGTCAATGCACTGCGGTCGAAGTTGGGTCGGCTCGTCAACCGTCCCTACATCCGCTCATCGCTCGACTTTTCCGTCATCGACGAGATCATCCAGAAGCTCCAAAAAGGCACGCATGTCATCGTCCAGTTCGGAAAGAACGATTCGTTCCTGGACTACATGCTCGTCGCTAACCTGCTCACCCGGCGTATCCACAGCCGGTACACCGAAGAGGTGCTGGAAGCCCAGCTCGCGGGCGGGGAGACGAAGGTTCGCCCGCTCGTGATCGTCCTGGAGGAGGCACACAAATTCTTGACTCCGGAGGCTGCCAGGCAGTCGATCTTCGGCACGATCGCGCGCGAGATGCGGAAGTACCGCGTCACCCTCCTCATCGTTGACCAACGACCGTCCAGCATCGATCGGGAAATTCTCTCGCAGCTCGGCACGAAGATCATCGGGCCGCTCAGCGACCAGCAAGATATCGAGGCGGTGCTCACCGGTGTCGCCGATCGCTCCGGTCTCCGCAACCTCCTGGCGAACCTCAGCCCGCGTCAGGAGTGCGTGATCGTCGGGCACGCGGTCCGGATGCCGGTCGCGATCCGCACACGACCGTACCGGCGCGAGGACATGTTCGCGCTCGTGCGGAGCCGCCCGGGGCACTCGGATGGTTCGGAGCGTGCGCGCGAGGAGCGATTGCGGCGGCTCCTGACTGGCCAGAGAGGATGATCGCGTGGCTCTGCGCATCCTCCACTTCGCCGACCTCCACTTGGGTATCGAGACACACGGTACCTTCCGGCCGGAACTCGGATACAGCACGCGCGTCCAGGACTTTCTCGCTGCGTTCGACCAGGTGATCGAGGCCGCGCTCACCGAGCAGGTGGACGCAGTGCTCTTTGCCGGGGACGCCTTCAAGAACGCCGATCCGAGCCCGACGCTCCAGCGCCTCTTCGCGTCGCGCATCCGACGTCTCCTCGCTGCGGATATTCCGACCGTCCTCCTCGTCGGCAACCATGACCGGCCACGCAGCCTCGCTCGCTCGACGCCGATGGATATCTACGACGCCTTGCAGCTCCCGGGCGTCCGGGTCCTGACCTGGCCTGAACGGTTGATGCTGGAGACACGCTCCGGGCCACTCCAGGTGGTCGCGCTTCCCTGGCTTCCGATGGGTATCCTTCTCGCAGATGATCGCTTGCACCGATCCTCATCGGTCGAGTTGGAACGGGCATTCCGGGAACACGTCAGTCGCATCGTTCGCGAGCACCTCATGGAACTTGACCCATCTCATCCCGCGGTCTTCCTGGGTCATCTCACGCTGGAGGGAGGACAGTTCGGTGCCGAGCGAAGCGCGCTGCTCGGCACCGATCCGGTCTTCGCACTCGATGAACTCGGTCTGGTCGAGGCACCGATCGATTATGTCGCGCTCGGGCACCTGCACAAGCATCAGGTCCTGCACCACCGTCCACCGGTCGTCTATGCGGGCAGCGTCGAGCGGATCGATTTCGGTGAGGAACACGAAGAGAAAGGCTTCGTCCTGGTGACCGTCGAACCGGGAACGTATCCGCGGGCGGTCAGCTGTTCGTTCCGCCCGATCCGCACGCGTCCGATGCGGACGCTGCGTTTCGAACTGGAAACGGATACGCCGATGGAGGAGTTGCGCGCGCGCCTCGAGCAGCGAATGCCCGAGGTGCAGGATGCAATCGTCCGCCTCTTCCTCCGCCTGCCACCCGAACGAGCTGGTGCGGTGCGTTCGCACGAAGTGCGTCGCTGGCTACTCGACTTCGGTGCAGCACATGTTGCGGGTATCCTGATCGAGACCGAACGACTCACCCGTCCGCGTGTCGACGTTGCGCACGAGACGCGCAACGATCCCGTAGCGCTCCTCGAGCGCTGGGTGAGCCTTCGCTCGTTGCCAGACGAGTTGGCCCGGGCTGTCGTCGCTCGAGGTCGCCAGCTGATCGAGCGAGCCGAGGCTGGAGAATCCCTCTCGCCGACAAGCTAGCCGCCCAGGTACGTACGGAACCAGCGCAGCTCGTGCTCGAGGTGCTCGAGACGATGTCGCGGCCGCCCGCTCCGTGTGAGATTGTGCCCCTCACCAGGAAAGCGGACGAGTTCGACCGTCCGCCCGAGCCGTCGCAACCAGGCGAACAACTCCTCCGCTTGCCCGATCGGACAACGCCAGTCCTCCTCGGCATGGAGCAAGAGCAGCGGCGTCCGGATATCGGGAGCGTACGTGAGCGGTGAGAGACGCCGGTAACGCTCCGGATCTTCCCATGGAGCAGCACCGATCTCCCACTCGTTGAAATAGACGCCGATATCGCTCGTCCCGTACATGCTCAGGAGATCGGAAACGCACCGCATCGAGACTGCCGCCTTGAAACGATCGGTATGCCCGATAATCCAGTTGGTCATGTATCCACCGTAGGAACCACCGCAGACACCCAATCGCTCCGGATCGACCCAGCCCTGTGCAACTACGGCATCGACGACCGCCATGAGATCGGGCATGTCCGCCTCGCCCCAGGCACCCCGCGTGCACGACAAGAACGCTTCCCCGTATCCTTGGCTACCCCGCGGGTTGGCGTACACGACTGCGTACCCAGCGGACGCCAACACCTGGAACTCGTGGCAGTACACCCAGCCGTACATGGCGTGCGGGCCACCGTGGATCGACAAGACCAGTGGTACTTTGCGTTCGCCCGCCGTCTGCGGGCGCAAGAGCCACGCGTGGATCGACCGGCCGTCCGTCGGGCTCGGAACCCACAGCTCCTCCGGTTCGACCAGCGTGACCTGCTCCTTCCAGTCGCGGTTCGGATCGACCAGCTGCTCAGCTTGGCTACCATCCGCAGCGAGTAGCCAGATCGAGCCAGGATCGCTTGGGTCGGCGATCGTCGCTGCGATCCACTGTCCGTCGCGACTCAGGCTGAAGTCCAGAATCCGGCGGGCACCGCCCAGAACACACTGCGGTTCGCCGCCATCGACCGGAAACCGGTAGAGCCGCACGGCACCCTGCTGGCTCACCTGGGCATACACCCACCGGCCGTCCGGCGACCACGCCAGACCTGGCCGTGACGGCCCGAACGCATCGGACAAGAGAGCGTCGTCCAGGGTCGCGTCGAACTGCTCGGTGATACAGCGCACCTCGCTTCCGTCGGGTGCAACGATCCACAGACGCTTGTGCCGAGCCGAGCCAGCCCACGACTCGAAGTGACCGACAGCAGTCACCCAGCGACCATCGGGTGACCAGGCCGGACGGCCGAGCGCAGCCGCCCGACCACCGGACAGTCGCTCGACATCGATCGGCCGGCCGCTCGCGTCCAGGCGCAGCCGCCACAATTCGCTCGCAGCATTCCACTCCCGGTCATCGGTGCGGTTCGAGATGAAGACGATCGCCGAGCCATCCGGCGCCCACACCGGCCAGTCGTCGTCCCAGTCTCCGTCGGTCAGCCGTTGCACCTGACCGTCCGCAAGACGCACGAGCCAGAGGTGGCTCCGCCGCTCGTGCAAGAATCCCCGTTGGCCATCGAACCGGTAGCGGAGCGCTGTCAGGCGCACCACGTCCGAGGTCGTATCCGGTGCGCCTTCCGGCTGCACTGCACGCGTCACGACGACGAGACGCTCTCCCTCCGGAGCCCATTCGAACGCCGTGACCGGCTCAGCGAACCGGGTGAGCTGGCGCGCTTCACCACCATCGCGCGGGATGACCCACAACTGGTCAGTACCCGAGCGATCGGAAAGGAAGGCGAGGAAGCGCCCATCCGGTGACCAGCGCGGCATGAGATCGCGCCCTGGCCCCTGCGTGAAGCGACGCGGCGGCCCACCTCCTCTACCAACGAGCCAGATCGCCGAACGGTAGCGGTCGGCCTCGAGGTCCATCGTGGTCAGGACATAGGCCACCTCGCGCCCGTCGGGTGCGATCTGCGCATCGCTCGGAAGCTGCAGAACAGCGAGGTCACCGATTTCGACCGGTCGCGCCATCGCCTCAGTTACCTCCTTCGACCCCACGCTCGCGGAGCACGAGTTGCCGCAGCTGTGCCAAGACCGCTGCTCGTCGCTCGTTGTACTGCATCTCGTCCAACTCGCCCGCAGCCCGTGCCTCATCCAGCCGGTTCAGCTCAGCGGCTAGGCGCAAGCGCTCGTCCTCGACCGAAGCAGCTGCTGACCCCTTCGCAACCGCACGGGCATGGCGTCGGCGCAGCGCGATGATCGTGAGGATGCCAGCAGCCAGCAGGCCGACTACGCCGACGGCAATCGCGATACTCGGACCGAGCGGCAGATCGAACAACAATCCTGTTCGCGGAAGTCCGCTGACCTGGACGACGTGCGTATCACCGACGACCGGCGCGTCGACCGCGAGGACCCGGTACGTCACGCCGCTCACATCGACCGTTCCCGTATCGATCAAGCTGCGCGAATCGAGTTTGTATGTCCCCTCACGAACGAGCACCCGCAAGGTGCCGGTTGGGAGAGCCGTGCCGATGGAGAGCGTCGCACGCGTTCCTGAATAGGGCACCGTATAGCTCAGCACGATCGTGTGCGAGCCGGGCGGTACTGGACCGGTCGTCACGAGGACGTTCCCCTCCAGGCGTGGCTGGCCGTAGTCGAAGCCCGGTTGCGGACTGATCTCCTGAGCACCTTGTGGAAGCGGAATGCGGAGGACCACACCGCTGGTATCCCCGACGTAGGTCCGGTCGCCCGTATTTTCCACGATGACGATATCCATCACATCGACAGCACGCAGTTCCGGTGACGCGCCAGCGATCACGATCGAACGCGAGTTCACCCGGAGCACGTTCGGATCGGTCGTCGTCTCGTACACGGTGAGATCGACCGTCTGCTGCGGCTGCTGGTTCAGCTGCACCATCTGACTCACATAGTCGACGCCTGCGTAGCGGACAACGAGGATGTAGGCATCCTGGGCATCCGTCGGCAGTCCCTCGAACGAGAACGAGCCGTCCGGACCGACTCGAGTCTGCTTTTCCTCAGCGAGCTGCATACCGGCAAAGTGGCGCAGCGTGACGGTGAGACCGGCGACACTTCCACCGCCAGCGGTACCGTTCTGCACGCGGCCACTGATCGTGCCCGTTTCCTGGGCGTGAGCCGCCTGGACGAGCGTCAACACGAGGAACGAGAGAACCGTGAGCACACGCAACCAGCGCACGACCGCGATCCTTATCGTTTCAGCGCCGACTCACCGATGTCGCGCACTGCCTGCTCAGTCAGCGAGCAGGCTGACTGGCTGGCTGGGTACACCGTGCGAGTAGGCACGATCCAGTACCTCGACCAGATGGAGTACCGGTACGCGGCGACCCCGCGCCCGGAGCCCCGCCTCGAGTTGGAGCATACATCCGGGGTTAGCCGAAACGATCACCTCGGCACCGGTCGCCAGGGCGTTGTCCAGTTTGCGTTGGAGCAGAGCGGACGCCATGTCCGGTTGCAGGAGGTTGTAGATACCGGCAGAGCCACAGCAGAGCGCTGACTCGGCCATCTCGACCAGCCGCAACTGCGGAATCGCCCGCAGGAGCACCCGCGGCTGCTGGGTGATCCGTTGCGCATGCGCCAGGTGGCACGGTTCCTGATAGGTGACCGTCCAGGGTAATGGGCCCGGTTGTACAGTCAAGCCACGTTCGACTAGGAACTCGAGAACATCCCGTACCTTGGTAGCCAGGGCCCGCGCCCGCTCGGCATAACCGTGGTCGTGCCGGAGGAGCTGCGGGTACTCCTTCAGCATCGCTCCACAGCCAGCAGCATTGACGATGATCGCATCGAGATAGGGGGACTCCAGAGCTTCGATATTCAGTCGAGCGAGTTTCCGGCCCAGTTCCGGCTCACCGCTGTGCACATGCAACGCTCCGCAACACTGCTGACCCGAGACGAGCACGACATCGAAACCGTTCCGCGTCAAGACCCGGATCGTCGCCGCATGGACATGTGCGTAAGCGGTGCTCATGACACAACCCACGAAAAGCGCCACCCGTCCGCGCCGCTCGCCCTCCGCCGGGTAGAACCGACCGTCGGCAACCACGAACTCGTCGGAGAGACGCGGGAGCAAGGCCTCGGCGTGCTCGAGGCCGACCAGCCGCAAGAGGCCGGAGCGTCGCACCAGCGCCCGGATAGGGCTTCGCTGATACCAGCGAAGCAAACGGTTCGCCAGACGGAACCGTCGCATGTCGCCGAGCAGGATGCGGAATCCGAGGAAGCGGAACAGTCGCTCGCGCAGCGATTGCGGCCGGTGCTGCACCAGCTGCGCGCGCGAGGCCTCCAGGATCTCTCCGTAATGAACACCACTCGGACAGACCGCCTCACACGCCCGGCAGTTGAGACAGAGTTGCATTTCCTCGGCGAAAACCGGATCGAGGAGGTCCAGCCGTCCCTCGGCTACCGACTTCATCAGCCAGATACGACCGCGCGGCGACGAGCGCTCGCGCCAGGTGATCCGGTACGTCGGACAGGACGGCAGGCAAAAACCGCAATGGACGCACTTGCGTATCGCATCGTACGCTGGAGCATCCCGCCCGCTGAAGGTTCGTCGGCGCTCCGCCTCCTGTACAGTCACCATCCTCGTCACCTGCCTCCTCGGTCAGAGATGCGCGATGAAGCGCCCTCGGTTGAGCACACGGTCGGGATCGAACGTCTCTTTGAGTCGCCGCATGACCGCTATCCCGTCGGGATGCCGCCCGAACACGTCGGTACCGACCTTCACCGCAGCCGGCGCCGCGAGCAGCACCGCATGCTGCCCCACCTCGGCCAGCTTGTCCCAGGCCAGGCGCAACGCGTCGACCGTCCCGCTGACCGTCACGTAGGCGAGTCCGCTGCCGTAGTCCAGCACCAGACCAGCCAGTGCTGAGCCCAGCTCCGTCACCACGTGCCCGGCCAGCTCGCTCAGGCGCGAAGGCCGCTCACCGATGCGTAGGCGAAGACGATCGCGCTGTGGCCTCGCATCCAGCAACGACTGCAGTGCACGCCAGAATGCGATCGTCTGCTCGCGATCCAGGACGTCCGCCTCCCGAGCGGCGATACCGCCACTTTCCCGCAACCGGTCAGCCTGACGAATCACCGCGGCTTCCGGTCCCTCGCAACGCGCCGCGAGCACCCAGCCGGTCATACCCAGATCGAGCTGCCTCACCACCGGCGGGGCGAGCACCACGAGCGCGGTGGGAGCGAGCTGCGACCCACGGAGCGTCAGGGCCGCTTCGGCTGCCGCTGCTGCATCCGCAAAGGCGAGGAGCACGCTCCGCTGCGCCTCCGGTGCTGGCAGTACCTTGAAGTTCGCCTGCACGATCACGCCGAGTGCCCCCAGGGCACCGAAATGGAGGCGCATCATGTCGTAGCCAGAAACGTTCTTGACGACGATGCCCCCACCCTTGGCCAGCGTGCCGTCCGGCAGCGCGACCGTAATCCCGATGATGAGGTCCCGCAGGCTTCCATGCCCGAAGCGTCGCGGGCAACCGAGACCGGTCGCCACGAGACCACCGACCGTGATCCGCTCCGGCTCGGCTGCATCGATCGGTAGCATCTGCCCATTCGCCGCGAGTGCCTCCTCGAGATCCGCCAGCGTCCGCCCAGCCTGTACCGCGATGGTGAGATCGGCGGGCTCGTACTGCACGATCCGGGAGAGCCCGCGGAGGTCCAGGGCGACGTCGTAGCGCTCCGGCACGTTGCCGAGCCCCATCTGACCGCCGCCGCCCCACGGAATCACGCCGAGTTCGGCAGCAGCACAGACCGCCAGCACCTCAGCCACAGCTTCCGGGCTCGAGACAGCGAGCGCCACTCTCGGCACCACGCCGTCGACGGCGAAGGCCGAGGGATCCTGGTAGACTCCGAACGTAGCGAGCCGTTCGAGCGCGATCTCTGGCTCCAAACGCGTCGTTCCCGTCATGCTGCCACCTCAAACGTACTCGAGCCCGAGGCGCTGGGCGAGCGCCTGCTGGCGGAAAAGGCCGACCTCAGCGCAGCGAAAGCCGGACGGCAACACCTTCTCCGGATTGAAGAGCTCGCGCGGGTCGAAGCTCTTCTTGAGACCCGCCATCGCGCACAGGTCTTCCGTCGTGAAGACGAGCGTCATGTAGTCACGCTTTTCGAAGCCGATCCCATGCTCACCCGAGAGCGTGCCGCCGACATCGACGCAATACCGCAGGATTTCGGTCGTGCACTCCAGGACTCGCTCGACCTCGCCTGGTCGTTGCCGATCGAAGAGGACGAGCGGGTGCAGGTTGCCATCACCGGCGTGGAACACATTCGCGATCGACAACTTGTACTCCCGGCTCAGCTCCTCGACGCGCCGCATAGTCGCCGGAAGTTTCGTACGCGGCACCGTCGTGTCGACGAGATAATAGTTGGACGCGAGTCGACCCATCGCGCCGAAGGCCGACTTCCGCCCCAACCAGAGGAGATCGCGCTCCTCCTTCGTCCGGGCGACGCGGACCTCCCAGGCGCCGTGTTGACGGCAGATCTCGGCGACTCGCGTCGTGTTCTCGGTGACGATCTCCTGGAGGCCGTCCAGCTCGACCAGCAGCACCGCGCCAGCCTCGCGCGGGTAGCCAGCGTGGAAGGCATCCTCGACCGCCTTGATGGTCAGGTGGTCCATCATCTCCAGCGCTGCCGGCAGGATGCCAGCCGCGATGATCGCCGACGTACCGTGCGAGGCCGACTCGATATCCGGGAATGCCGCCAGCAGCACGCTCACCGCTTCCGGCAGCCGGGTGAGCCGCACCATCACTTTCGTGACGATACCGAGTGTCCCTTCCGAGCCGACCAGCACACCGGTCAAGTCGACGCCGGGGGTCTCCGGCACCGGTCCCCCGGTCCAGATCCGCTCCCCATCGGGAAGCACGACTTCTAGGCCGAGGATATGGTTCGTCGTCACCCCGTACTTGAGACAATGCGGCCCGCCGGAATTGTTCCCGACGTTCCCACCGATCGTGCAGGCACGTTGGGACGCCGGATCAGGCGCGAAGAAATAGCCGCGCGGCTGCAGCGCATTCGAGAGTTCCAGATTGATCACGCCCGGCTCGACGACGGCATACCCGTCACGCTCGTTCACCTCGAGAATCCGGTTCATCCGCGTCAACACGACCAGGATGCCGCCCCGCAAGGCGAGTGCACCGCCCGCGAGACCGGTTCCGGCACCACGCGGGATCACCGGCAAACCAACCTCGTTCGCCAGCCGCACGATGGCACTGACCTGTTCCGCGGTGCGCGGCAGAACGACGAAATCCGGGTGATGGTGCCCGGCGAAGACCTCGTCGGACGCGTCATACTCGTAGACGAGCAACTCGTCGGGTCGATCGAGAACGCCGTCGGCACCGACGATGGACACCAGGCGTTCCCGGATAGCTGCACGGTCCATGGGTGCCTCCTCCGTTGCGGATCGGTGAGCGGCGACGGATCGCGTGCCGACGCCGAAGATCACCTCAAGTATGACCCGACGATGCTGGGCACGCAATCGCACACGGCCCGAGACGCCTGCTCGCCTTGCGTTGCGCCGGACACGGAGGAGATGGCTACCACAACGCTGACTCGCTTGACGCTGGCTCGCTTGCCCTCCCTGAGCGATCCAGCCCTGCTCCGACGGTCCCGTACCATGCAGCGAGGAGTACACTGGGTCATGGCGAGCGAACCGACCGATGAGGAAAGGAACGAGCGCGGTGTCGACCCCTCAGTATTGGATTTTGGTCGGATCCCCCGAAAACTTCGAAGCGACGCGTGAGCACGGCTTTCGGATCCAGGGGTTCAAGTCCCGTCACCGCAAGAAAGCCGAGGCGATGCGTCCGGGAGACCGGATCGTGTACTACTTGACCGGTGTCCAGGGCTTCGCTGCCACCGCGACCGTGATCTCGGATTTCTTCGAGGATCACACACCGATTTGGAAGAGCAAGGACCCCAAGAAGGCCACAGAGGACTATCCCTGGCGCGTTCAGATCGAGCCGGACATCGTCCTGCCACCCGGTGTCGTCGTGCGAGCGGAAGCACTCGCACCCCAGCTCCACCACGTCCAGAAGTGGCCGCCCGCTCACTGGCGACTCGCCTTTCAAGGACAGCTCCACCGGATCGACGAGCACGATTTCGCCCTGATCCGTGCAGCACTCGCTGCGGTCGCGACGCAGGAGGGAGTCGCGCGCTGATGCACCGTGCCGTGCGCCTCATCAAAGCACTTATCGTCGCAGTCCTCGTCATGATCCTGAGCATCCTGCCGCCAGGTCTGCACTTTATCCTGGGGCCACTCTCGCCGCTGATCGGTGGGCTTGCCGCCGGTATCGTCGGTCGGCTACAGGGTGGCGAAGCTTTCGTCTTCGGGATCATCGAGGCAGTCGCTGCTGGGCTCACTGCCGGTGTCCTCTTACCACATCTCGGTCATCTCACATTGGGGACCGCGACGCTCTGGTTCTTCGCGATCATCGCGGCGCTGTACGCTGGCGTGCTCGGTGGCGCAGCAGCCTACTTCGGTGGACGGCAGGTGGGAATACGCTGAGGAAGGACGAGCTATGGGCTACTGTCCACGCTGCGGCGAACATTCCCCGTACCGCGAGGCCGATCCGGAGCAGACGCTCGAACTTCCGTCGATCCGCATCCGTATCGGATCCTGGATCGTTCCCTTGCCTCCCGATCTCGAAGACGGCGCGACGATCCGCTATGCGGGTTGCCTCTTCCGAGTTCGGAAAGAAGGGGATGCCTACGAACTCGTTCTGCTCCGAGTTGGGCATGCCTGAGCGGATCCACCGGTCAGTCACCGGAGTCACGTCCGACCGAGTCGCTCGTTCCAAAAGGCACGCCCGAGCGACCATGCCCACCAGACTGTCACTGCCCACACGGGGAGACCCAGCACGCGGACGATGTCGTCGAGCGGGAACTGATCGGCCAGGCCGAGCGACTCCTGGAGGAGGCCGAGGGTATTCGCACCGTCCAGGAAGGCCACTGTCGTCAGGGTGAAGACACGCAGCTGGCGCAGTTGCCTGGAGGCGAGTGCGAACGACACGACCCAGCTCGAATACTGCACACCGAAGCCTGTGGCCAGCGCCAAGAACGTGACGACGAAGAACGACTGGGCACGCGCTACCCACTGGATGGGTGGGAAACGGTGTCTGGCCGAAGAACCCGATCGATACCACGCAGATGGAGCGAGCATCGAGGCTCCGAGCAGCGCTCCCAGCAGCACCCAACGCCCGTGGCTGAAAACCTCGCTGAGCACGCGATCCGGGTGCATGGGGGCGAGGAAGCTGAATGTCTGCGACTGTGAAACGACGAAGAGAAGTTGGAGCAGCGCTGTGAGTCCCCACCAACCGAGCACCCCATGCTAGGAGACGACCGTTGCGACCACTGGTACCCAGCTTCCCGGGATCATCGACCGATACAGTGCAACGCAAGCGAGCGGGGCGAGACGACTCGCGATCAGCAGCGTACCGCGCTGCCGCCACTGGGGAACACAGCCGATGAACACCGGGACGAACAGCGCCGGCCATGGTTTGAGCGCAATCGCAACGCCCAACAGGAGACCAGCCAGGAAGACCCGTCCGCTGGCGATGGCAAGAGCGGCGAGTACCGCGGCCAAGAGGGGCTCCGCGTCGAACTGGCCATGGTAGGCGCACACGGAGACTGCCCCCGGATGCACTGAAGAGAGAACGGCAATGGTTGCACAAGTCTCCAGCGGTCGACGCGAGGAGACACGCGTGATGAGAAGCGTCAGCAGGACATCAGCCGGAACCGGCACGACTTTCACGAGGACCGGGAAGGGGAGCCGGTAGTCGGTCGCCAGACGATGTGCCAGGGCGTCGATGAAGAGCTGGAGCGGGAAGTACGGATGGCGTCCTTCGGCGAGCGGTGCTGGGTAGACATCGTGACTGAGGCGCAGGAGGCTTCCGACGATGGCAGAGGAGGCGATGTCGAAGGCTGCCCCAGAGGGAAGCAACAAGGCGGGAAGGAGGCGGGCGACGAAGGCGATCCCAACGCAGGTGACCACGACGCGCCGGTGCGAGCGCTCCGCCGCACGCAGAATCTGCGACGGCCCTGCGAACCGAAACCAGGCGAACGCCAGACCGACCAGCCAGGCTAACGCGAACTACGATCGCACGAGAAGGACGCTCCAGAACGAGCGAGGCGAGTTGACCAGCGCAGCGGCGAGCCACATTCGCCGCGCGAGGCCCAGTATACTCTTCGCTAGGCAGCGCGGTCGATGGTATCACGAGGGATCGCGGAACAACGAAAAGCCCCGGCAACCTGCCGGGGTGCCCTAGTGGAGATGGGGGGAATCGAACCCCCGTCCAGAGCGTTCAGCCGAGGATATCCTACAGGCTTAGTCGGTGTTTCACTGTCGCCGCCGGGCTCCCACCGACAGGATCCCAGTCAGCCGAGCCGGATTGCACTTGACCTCGCCCGCACCGGCGCTTGGGCGAGGGGCACCCCGGTCTTGCGACGCCCGCTCCAGACCCACCGGGGAAAGGTCCGGGCAGACGTGGCCGCGTGAATTACGCAGCCAGAGCGAGTTCGCGCTCGCCAGTTACTTTGGTGCCCCTTTTTACGAGTTCGTGGGCGACCTCGGCCTGCAATCCTCGGACCTACGGCCCTGTCGAATCCTGTCATCCCCATGCCGCAGTTCCGAGCGCATCAGATATTCTAATCGTCCGCGGTCGCTCTCGCAAGGGCTGGTCAGGCTCGGCCAACGATCGAAGCGGCCACGAAGAGCTGTCACTCCGCGTCTGCCCAAGGGGTTGCAGAGAAGAGGATCGGCTGGTAGACTGTAGTGTCGTTGCCCGTTGGACTGGGCACGCGCTGTTGGGGGGTGATCGTTCTCAGGTAAACGGAGGTCTGTGGGGAGTGAAGAGCCTGGGTCGACACGTCATTGTCGAACTCTGGGGTTGCAAGAATATCGACTCCCTGCACGCGGTCGAAGAGGCCATCCGCGACGCAGTCGCCGCAACGAACGCGACGTTGCGCGACCTGCAGGTCTTTCCCTGGGAGCCGTACAACGGGGTCAGTGGTATCGCTATCCTGTCCGAGTCGCACCTGAGCATCCACACCTGGCCGGAACTCGGGTATGCGGCTGTGGACGTTTTCACCTGTGGCGAGCACACCAACCCGGAGGCGGCGATCCCGGTGCTGCGGGAGCGGTTCCAGCCGGAGCGGATGGAAGTGATGCAGGTGAGTAGGGGGATGATCGTTGATTGACGGAGGACTCTGGCATACCGACGACCCGGAAGTCCCGAGTCAGCGGGTTTTCCTGCAGGTGCGCGACGTCCTGTATCGGGGCAAATCCCCGTATCAGGAGATCGCGATCATCGACACGGTCCTCTTCGGCCGTGCGCTGGTACTCAACAACGTGCTCCAAACGGCGGAGCGCGACGAGTTCTGTTACCACGAGATGCTAGTGCACCCGGTCATGATCGCTCACCCCAACCCTCGCCGGGTCCTGATCATCGGGGGTGGGGATGGGGGTGCGCTCCGTCGTGTCCTCCAGCATCCGGTCGAGCACGTCACGATGGTCGAGATCGACCAGCAGGTGGTGGAGGCGTGCCGCGAACATCTCTGGAACATCCATCGCGGCGCGTTCGACGACCCGCGCGTCGAACTGCGTTTCGAAGACGGCTTCGCCTACGTCGAACGGCGCTCCGGTACCTTCGACGTGATCATCGTCGACGGGCCGGATCCGCTCGGGGATACACCTGGCATGGTGCTGTTCTCACCGGATTTCTACAACGGTCTCGCCGATATGCTGGCACCAGGTGGCCTGGTCGTCCAGCAGACCGAATCACCGATGCTCCTGCCGATCCAGACGGCAGCGACGCACCTGCACCTCCGGGAAGTGCTCCCGATCGTCCGCACCTATATCACGACCGTGCAATCGTACGACAGTTTCTGGAGCTTTACCGTCGCCTCGCGCGACGTCGATCCGGCCGCACTCGACATCGAGACGGTCGCTCAGCGACTGCGCGAGCGCGGTATCGACGATTGCCAGTACTACTCACCGGAGATTCACTGGGCGGCGTTCCGTCTCCCGCCGTTCCTCCGGCACTTCATCGAGGACTCAGTCGCACTCGGACGCCCAGCTGATTCGCATCCGCTCCTACCGGAAGCAGCTGTCCGGCGCTCGACGGCGTGAGACCAGTGAACTCGATTCTTCGGGGCAGCGGCACCCGACACTGCCCCTCTCGCGTTCGTCATACGGACACAGCGCTGCTCGACGGCGCTAGGGATTGATGAAGTACGACCGGCACGCTCGGTCGATCAGATCCGGGGTGAGCCGCGGTTCACGCCCGAGATAGCGCGCCGCACCGACCAGCACGCGGAGGATATCGCGCGGGTGGCAGGCCCGTAGCTCGCGCTTTCCTACGTAGTACGTCCGCAACAAATAGGCGAGCCCCTGCGGCTCGAACGGTATACCAAGCTCCTCGCATTGCGCGCGGAAGATCTCAGCGAACTGCTGAACGGTCGGATTCGCCAGATGAATCTTGTTTGGAATCCGGCGGAGAAACGCTTCGTCCACCAGGTCGGTCGGCTGCAAGTTCGTCGAAAAGATCACCAGTCCCTCGAAGGGAACCTCGATCTGCTTCCCGGTGTGGAGCGTGAGGATATCGATCCGTTGCTCGAGCGGGACGATCCACCGGTTGAGGATCGCCCGGGGCGGAACCCGCTGCCGACCGAAGTCGTCGATCAACAGCACACCGTTGTTGGCCCGCAATTGAAGCGGCGCTTCGTAGAAGCGATTCCGTTCGTCGTAGATGAGATCCAGCTGTTCCAGTGTCAGCTCACCACCGACCTGGATCAATGGCCGTTCACAGAGCACCCAGCGTCGATCGCCCGGAGGTTGGTTGGCGACCGGATGGTGATGATGGCGATCGAACACGCGAATGATCTGCGAATCGGCCAAGATCGCGTACGGAACGAAGACGGTGCCACCGTACATGGCCGTCACGCGCTGGGCGAGTGCAGTCTTCCCGTTTCCCGGCTTGCCGAACAGAAAGATCGCCTGACCGGAGTTGAGCGCCTGACCGATCTGGTCGAGCACCGTATCGGAGAACACGAGCCGCCCCAACGCTTGTCGCACAGCCGTAGGTGTCACTGCGACACGGCGCAGGCTCTGCGCCTGGACGATCACCCGATACTGCTCGATCGGCACCGGAGCCGGGCCGATGTACCCGTTTCGGCCGAGAAACTCCTGTGCGCGCTGATGCCCTTTGGTGGTGAGGACATACCGGTAACCCAGCTCACCGATCCCGTTACTGCCCGTAACCTCGACGAGCTCCTCCCGCTTCGCTTGGGTCAGCGCTCGTTCCAAAACACCCGTGTACGGGACGCAGAGCGCTTCGACTAAGTCACGGGCCGTTTGACTACCGTGCACATAGAGATACTTGAGTGCAAGTTCGACGAGCAGCTGAAGATCGAACCCTGCCTCGTCGAGTATCGAAGGCTGGGGAATCGCCAGAATCGACTCGCTCTGCGTCTTCGCTGTCATCGCGCACGATACCCCGGACGCATCACCCTGCTGTCCCTCCCAGAGGTATTTCGGCGAGGGCCGCACACTTCCTGAGGGGACTCTCGACACTCCGATCCTAGCCACAACGGGCTAGGAAGAGTCCGGGAGAAGGACACGGTCGCCTTCGGAAAGTCCCGCTGCGACCTCGACCATGCCGCCGCTCCGCAACCCGAGTCGCACTTCGCGTTCCTCGCGGCCGCGATCGGTCAGCACCGTGACGAAAGCCCGCTCACCGACCGCCCGGATCGCCCGTTCGGGTACGAGCAAGACCGACCGACGCAGCACAGCATCGATATGCATGGTTGCCGTCATACCCGGGCGCAGGGCTTCGTTCCCACCGTCGAGGCGAACCAGCACTGGGAACCCCACCACCCCTGCTTGCTGGCTCGCACTCCGCCCGAACGAGACGACCGTCCCATTCCCTTCCCAGCCGGGTAACGCATCGACCGTGATGCGCACCTGCTTTACGTCCGCCAGATACTGTGCATCGACCTCGTCGACCGTCGCCGAGACCCCCAACGGCTCCGCCAGTGCGATGCGCGCCACGACCGTACCGGCACCGACAGGAGCCCCCTCGGTCACCGTGACTTCGGTGACGATGCCGTCCGACGGCGCCAGGACATACTTGTCGGCTAACCGCTCCGTCGCCTCTCGATACGCGTCCAACGCCCGCCGTCGCTGCTCTTCCGCGCGTACGCGCGTCTCCACTGGGGCTCCGCTCGCCTCGGCCTGCGCGAGTGCCGCTTCGGCTTGCAAGAGCTGCTGTCGGGCCTGTTCGTGCCGGCTGAGGAGTGGGCTGTCGTCGAGTACCGCGACGATGTCACCAGCCTCAACCGTGTCACCAGGTTGCACGGCGACCACACGCACACGCGTGTCGTAGGCAGCGCGAGCTGCCACGCTCCGCAACGCGACGACACGCCCAGGAAGCTCCAGCGAACTGGTCAGGTCTCCCCGCCGTACGACCCACACCGTCTCGCTCGGGCGCCGGGACCACCAGACGGCCACCAGAGCACTGGCAACGAGCAGAACCACCAGCCCGAGCGCGAACCACCATCGTCGGCGCTCACTCATAGCGCAACACCTCGACGGGACGAATCCGCGTCGCGACGACGAGTGGAACGAGCATCGCTGCGCCGGCCGAAACGACCGCCGCGCCGAGTACCAGCATCTCCAACCGGTGACCCCAGGCGAGCGGGACGTGGAACAGGTGAGCGCTGATCACCTCGAGAATGGCCGTGCCCGAGACGATACCCACCGGAAAAGCGAGCAACGCTGCCAATGCCACGATCACGAGCGCCTGGCCAGCGAGGAGCACAGCGAGCGTTACCGATTCCGCACCGATCGAGCGCAGGATCCCGAGTTCCCGACGCCGCTCGCTGATATCGAGAAGGAGTGCATTGCCGATCCCGAAGACTGCAACCGATACGACGACCAGAACAACTGCTCGCGCCAGCACGGTCAAGATGGCCAGTACCCGCTCGGTCGCCGCACGGTCGTCAGCCATCAGCAAGGTCAACGGTCGCAGCGAACGCTCGTGCTGTTCGACCGCTGTCAGCACCCTGGCAGCATCTGCCGGCATGTGCACCCAGAACTGCAGCGCATAGAGCGATGGCCGGTCCTCGCGCCCGAGCAGCTTCTCGAGCACGCTCCGTTCGACGAAGACTTTCCCGATCGTCGTCGCTCCGAGATAGGTGCTTTCGTCATCGACGACCCCGATCACACGGACCGGGATCCGGCGAGATCCGAGATCCAGCGACACGACGTCACCGACACCGGCCTGCACGCGCGCAGCAAGATTCGCTGTCAGGACGACTGCTGGCGGCCAGGTGGGCTCGAGCCAACTCCCAGCGACCAGCCGGGGATCGTACACCACTGTCTCCGCTGGCACGCCCCACACGTCGGTCCGCACCGAACCGATCGCGCCCTGCATCATCGTCCACGGTTCAGCAGCTCGCACCGGTGGAAGCTGTTCTAAGCGGCGAGCGTACGTCGGCGGCACGCCCGGATTCGTCAGCATCCAAGCATCCGCACGGTAACGCGTGTAGAGATCGGCGATCGTCACGCGAAGCGAGTGATCGACCACTTGGCTGGCAAGCACTGCGCTCAAGGCGACCGCACTCGCTGCGACGATGAGCGTCGTCCGGAGCGGCCGCCGGAGCGGGTCGCGGAAACTCATCGCGACGATCGGAGACCAGCGACCGAGCCATCGCGTCGATCGCGTGAGCACGCGAGGAGCGGCCACTCCAGTTGTCGCTTCACCGCGCAAGAGCATCGCCGCTGGCCGCCGAACACTCGCCAGGAGCGGCACGAGCGACCCGAGAACAGCGATGCCGACCCCGACCGACAGCGCCAGCGCCAGCACGCTCCAGGAGAACGTAAAGGGAGGGAGTACTAGCCCTGCCAGACGAGTGAGCACTGCACTCAGGATCCTTCCCCCTACCTCCCCGAACACGAAACCGATGAGCCCTCCGCCGATCCCGAGGAGCAAGGAGGGAGACACGTAGAGCGCGAAGAGCTGCCACTGCGTTGCACCGAGCGCACGCAGCGTACCGAGGTGCGGTCGCTCCTCGGTCATGAGGCCGACAGTCGTATTGGCGACGATGAACAGCGCCACCGCCAGCCCGAGCAGAGCGAACGCCTGCAGCAGCATGATGAGCGTTCGCAGTTCGCGTACACCCAGGAACGACTCCGGATCGCGGACAGTCCAGCCATAGCTCGACACCTCGCGGGCTGCGAGGAACCGCTGGAGCTCCGTCGCGACTCGGCCAGCGAGCGCCGGCTCTTCGACCTTGACGAGGAGTGTGTTCGCGCTGTCCGTCGCGAGCTGCTGTCGAAGCTCGCGGTCAGGGACGAAGCCGGTCAGCCGGTCGAGGAGCGACGCATCGGGCCGGGCCGGAACCCAGGCAAAACCACTCACACGTGCATAGGTGATCGGATCGCCCGGGTTGGCCTGCAGTGCGACGAGCGAGCCGATGTCGACCCCGATTAGCCGCTCGGCAGCGACATCCAGCACGATCTCGCCGCGCCCAGGCCACCGCCCGGAGATCAGTTCAGGACGATCGAGCCGAATATCGTCAAAACGAGCGATCCCGACGAGTCGAATGGGAATCCACCGTCCACCGGCCGAGACCCGGCTCGGCTGGACCGTGCGGGCCTCGGCGGATACCACACCGTCACGGCGGGAGAGCGCCGCCAGGAGGCTGGGCGTGAGACGCGGAACCGTGGCGACGATGTCGGGTTGCGCGGTATCGGCATAGGTCCGACGTTGCGCTTCGACGAGTGTCCGACCGGTCGAGACGATCGCAACGATCGCGAAGACACCGAGCACGATGCTCGCCAGCGCCAGCACTGAGCGGATCTGCCGGACGAGCAACGACCGCAACGCGAAGCGAAGGACGAGTGTCGAGCGCATCGATCCATCCGCTCGTTCGTGAGGCGATTGTACGCGACTGCTCGCATCCCCGCCGATAGCCGTACGCTCCGATCCGCGCACTGCCCCACTCGACAGTTCGCTGCTTGCCGAAAGGCCACGCCCTCTGGTAGAGAAATACAAGGTTGTTCATTTATGTGGGACCGCCGGTTATGGAGATGGATGGGTACCTCGTGAGGAGGAGGGAACCGATGGACCAGCTCGAGGTCTTGCGACGAGCGGTGGCGAGCGGGCAAGTGACGCGGCGAGACGTGCTCAAGCGGGCTGCTACGCTCGGACTCACCGCACCAGTGATCGCCTCGCTCCTTGCTGCCTGTGGCGGCGGTGGACAGGCGACACCGACGGCCGCACCGGCAGCGCAAACGCCCGCGGGGCAGGCCTCGCCGACCCAGGGTGCGGCGACGGCGACACCCCAAGCACAGGCGACGCAACCAGTACCCAGCCAGCGCGGTGGTGGCGGGACGCTGCGGCTGCTCTGGTGGCAGGCACCGACGATCATCAACCCACACCTGGCGCAAGGTACGAAAGACTTCGATGCATCCAATATCGTGCTCGAGGCTCTCGCCTACTTCGATGCTGAGGACAAGCTGGTGCCCCGGCTCGCCGAAGAGATTCCCTCGGTGGAAAAGGGAACGCTCGATCCAGAGGGACGTTGGGTCATCTGGAAGCTGCGGAAGAACGTCAAGTGGCACGACGGCCAGCCCTTCACGGCCAAGGACGTCAAGTTTACGTGGGAGTACGTGACGGACGAGAAGACCACCGCCACGACCATTGCCTCCTACCGTGCGATCGAGAGCATCGAGATCATCGACGACCACACGGTGAAGGTGACTTTCAAACAGCCGAATCCGGCCTGGTTCGAGCCGTTCGTCGGGGACTTCGGGCTCATCCTCCCCGAGCATATCCTGCGCGAATACAAGGGCGAAAAAGCCCGCAATGCGCCCTTCAATCTGAAGCCGATCGGGACAGGCCCCTACAAGGTGGTCGATTTCCGGCCCGGTGACGTGGTCGTCTACGAAATCAATCAGGATTATTGGCAGGAGGGCAAGCCCTATTTCGACCGAGTCGAGATGAAAGGTGGTGGAGACGCGACGAGCGCTGCCCGGGCCGTGCTCCAGACCGGTGAAGCGGACTGGGCTTGGAACCTCCAAGTCGAAGCCCAGGTGCTCCTTCAGCTGGAGAAGGCCGGCCAAGGCAAGCTCGTCATCGGACCAGGTGCCAATACCGAACGTATCATGGTCAACTTCGCGGATCCGCACACCGAGAAGGACGGCGCTCGGGCTGAGCCGGACGTGCCGCACCCGTTCCTGACCAACAAGAATATCCGCCAGGCGATCGCTCTGGCGATCCGGCGAGACGTCATCGCTGAGCAGCTGTACGGCCCAGCTGGCCAGGCGACCGCGAATAACTTGAACGCACCGGCCCGCTTCAAGCATCCCGATCTCAAGTGGGAGTTCGATCTGGAGAAGGCGGCCCAGCTGCTCGACGAAGCTGGGGCGAAAGACACGAACGGTGACGGCGTCCGGGAGTACAACGGAAAGCCGCTCTACCTGCTCTACCAGACCTCGATCAACTCGATCCGCCAGCGGACCCAGGAAATTATCAAGGCGGAGCTGGAGAAGATCGGCTTTCAGGTCGAGCTCAAGTCGATCGACGCGTCAGTCTTCTTCTCCTCTGATCCGGGGAACCCGGACACCTACGGCCACTTCTATGCTGACCTCGAGATGTACACCAATGGCCCGACGAATCCGTTCCCGCTCAATTGGGCGCGCCGATACCATTCACGTGAAGTAGCACGCAAGGCCAATAACTGGTCCGGTGTGAACATCACACGGTACCAGAATCCCGAGATGGACAAGGTGTTGGACCAGCTCGCAACGGAGTTGGATCCTGAAAAGCAAACACAGCTGTTCCGGCAAGTAAACTGGATCACTGTCACCGATGTCGTCGAAATCCCGCTCGTCCACCGGAACGAGGTGTCGGCCGCAGCCAAGAACCTGACGGGCTATCAGACATCTACCTGGGCATCGGACGTCTGGAACATTGCCGACTGGCGACGCGCGTAACGGGCCACCTATCCGCTCGTTCTCGCCACCGGATCGACTCCTCCCCGATCCGGTGGCGATCTTCATTGTGTCGGCACGACAACGCATTCACCGACAACCTTGCCGTCCCGGAGTTGAACGATGCGCTGTGCCCTCGTGGCGATGTCCATGTCATGAGTAACGAGTACGATCGTCGTACCGGTGCGCCACGCTCGCTCGAAGAGTTCCAACACTACTGCGCCAGTCTCGCTGTCCAGGTTACCGGTCGGCTCGTCGGCAAGAAGCAGCAAAGGGTCGTTGGCCAACGCACGAGCGATCGCCACACGTTGCCGTTCACCACCGGAAAGCTCGCTCGGCAGACGATGGGCAACGTGCCCGAGACCGACCATCTCGAGCAGCTCCCGGGCCCGCCGCGATGCCCCAGCCCGTCCCTCCAGCACCATCGGAAGCTGCACGTTCTCGAGCGCCGTGAGCGTCGGTAAGAGCTGAAAGAACTGGAACACGATGCCGACCGTGCATCGCCGCCAGCGGGCGAGCGCTTCCTCATCGAGCGCCCCGAGATCCACCCCGGCAACCCGAACTCGTCCAGCCGTCGGCCGATCCAGGCCAGCGACCAGGTTCAGGAGCGTGGATTTGCCGCAGCCAGATGGGCCGACGATCGCCACCCACTCCCCAGGCTGGATCGTCAGCGAGACCTCGTGCAATGCGACGACCTCACGACGCCCGTCCCGGTAGATCTTGCTGACTCGGTCGATGCGGACGAGCGGTTCTCTTTCCATACCGCGAATCCGAAGGCGGTGACGGTCAACGCCGGAGAAGGTTCGCAGCGACCAGCAAGATCCCTGCACCGATCACCGCTACGACAAGACTCCACAGGAACCCAGCTGACCCACGAATGCCGAGCACGTTGAACAGATAGCCGCCGATGACGGCGCCGACGAGTCCCACCGCGACATTGCCCAGGCACCCGAATCCCCTACCACGGGTGAGCAACCCCGCGATCCAGCCAGCGAGGAACCCGATCACGAGCCAGCCGAGCAAGGAACGTGGCTCAGTCGGTATCACCGGCCCTCCTTTCGTCCACTGCGTGCTCGTCATACACCGGGCCGAGGTGGGCGAACGGATCCGGCGGGCATTGCTCCAGGAGTTGCCGATCGCGTGGGGTCAGTGATGCACGAGCGAGGAGATCAGGCCGACGCACCTTGGTTCGGCACAATGCCATCATGCGCCGCCATTCGGCGATCTTGGCGTGATTGCCGCTGAGCAGGATCTCCGGAACGCCGAGACCACGAAACACCGGTGGCCGCGTATATTGCGGATACTCGAGCAGACCGGAACTGTGCGATTCCTCCGCCAGCGACTCCGGATCGATGACTCCCGGTACCAGACGACTCACGACGTCGATAACGACCGCGGCTGCGAGTTCCCCACCCGTCAGCACATAGTCGCCGATCGAAAGTTCCCGTGCCCTGAGGAGGATCCGCACGCGATCGTCAATGCCCTCGTAACGCCCACACACCAGCGCCAGCCGCGGATACCGAACCAACTCCCGCGCGACCTCCTGCGCGAAGACCTGTCCTGATGGGCTGAGGAGAATCACCGGTGTCGTGGCCAGGTCAGCTCCGAGGACATCCTCGACTGCGTGGACGATCGGCGGTGCCATCATCACCATCCCGGGGCCACCGCCATACGGCGTGTCGTCGACTGTGCGATGCTTGTCGGTCGTCCAATCACGGATATTGTGGAGAGCGATCTCGATGAGCCCCTTCTGCTGGGCCCGCTTGAGGATACTCTCGTTCAGAAAACCGCTGAACATCTGCGGGAAGATCGTGAACACGTCGAACCGCATACGCGCTCGCTCCCCTCGCAGAGAGCCTACCAGATCGAGCCGTAGCCACGGCACACCGGTCGGGAGCGAGCACGACACATGGTCACGAACGCCCGTCCAGAACACTGTTGGTACCTGACGTCCGTTGATAGCCGACGCGCAAGCGGAGCCCCTGTGAACCGGCGCGCTGGTTGGCCTCGGTCACAGCGGCACACCGGAAGATCTCGAGCGAGGTCGTCGAGCCTACGACAAGGTAGGCTGGGGGACAGTCTTGTCCTGGGCAGCCTCGCTCGCCCGGGCGAGGGCTCGCTCGAACGCCGCGACGACAGCCGGATCGAATTGCGTTCCGGCCCCACGCCGAAGTTCCGCGAGGGCCTCGTCGTGCGTCAAGGCACGCCGGTAGGGCCGATCGGTCGTCATCGCATCGTAGGTATCGGCGACGGCGATGACCCGCGAGCCGAAGGGTATGGCCTCACCAGCGAGCCCATCGGGGTAGCCCCGCCCATCCCAACGCTCATGGTGATGCCGGACGATCTCGACGATGTGGCGATAGGGGCTGAGATGGCGCAGGATCTCGCTGCCATCGACCGGATGCCGTTTGATGACGGCGAACTCGTCCTCGGTCAGGCGCCCGGGCTTGCGCAGGATCGTGTCGCTCGTGGCGACCTTCCCGAGGTCGTGGATGCGGGCCGCGGAGATGATCGCCTCGCGTTCCTCCGCGGAGAGCTCCGGAAATTCGTCGAGGATCAGTGCGGTCAGCTGAGCTACCCGCTGAGAGTGCGCAGCCGTGTAAGGATCCCGCCGATCGAGCAGGTCGGCCAGGAGTTCGAAGGTGCTCTGCGTCTCGTGATGGAGCTGGCGGTAGTCACGGAACGCCAGGTACGGCCCGAGCAGCGGGATCACCATGAGGACGAGCGCCAGCGGATGCTCCTTGGCTAGGATCGGAAAGAGACTCCCCAAAGCGGGGAGCGCCAGGAACTCGACCAGCAACCCGCGCGCCATCGAGCGCCAGAGATACCAGGCACTGGTGCCCATCGCGACGGACAGAACAACTCCCAAAAGCAGTGTCTGCCCAATGGCTGACGTCAATGCTGCAAGCAACATTGCACCGAAATTGCCCAGACTTGACAGTGGTGACCCAGAATCCGCAAGAGTGTAATAGATAGATCCAGCAATAATACCCTGAAGTGCGAAATTGTTTGCATTCACCAGCACCTTGATCGGTTCGCGACGTTCCAGTAGGTCATCGGCAACTGCGCCCACTACGGCGGCGACGACACCCCAGAATGGCCCCACCGTGAGCACAGCTGCGAAGTTCACAGCTGACGAAACGGAGACGGTAACACGAGTGTACGGAATCGGCAGATCGATAGCCAGCTGCTCGGCGATGATGACCAACGTTACAAGAATAGCTGTGGTGAATAGGGTCCGTCCGTCAAAGCGGGTGGTAGGATGCCAGATGGCAAACGCGACAACGCTTGCGACATTAATGACCGCAAGCACCAAAAGGACCGGCATAAGCCGCGTGAGATTTTCCGACGAGCGCCCTGTGCCCATTACACTGCAGAGCCCCTGGGCTCAACTCTACCACTTGCATTCTTCCGCGAAGGTAGCCCGGTTGTCCCGACTTCTATCGGGAACAGATGACTGCCGTTGAGTACAGCATTCCCCGTTGCGATAACAGGCACAAAAGAAAAAAGCGAAGAAACCCCGGACGCCGTTTCACCAGGACGACCGGGGCCGTGTATGCGAGCTACACCGCAACTAGCGTAGCTTCCAGCTCTTCCACTTCATCCTCGGAACCCTTCCCCTTCGAACAACCGACCCGCACCCGTAGTACTCTCGTCCTGCGCGAACCCGGCCGGTCGTCCTCGCAGCGAGTACTACTGGTCAGTCTCACTATAGTACGAAGGGCCCGGTCTGTCAATACCTGAGTACGCAAACCTTCGTCCTTCTCCTGCCGGCTCGTGGCCCCACACGAGCCAGCAAGCTGCTGTCGTTCCCTGGCTCAGGCGAGTGCCCAGCGAGCGGCCTCCAGTGGCCTGGGGTGCCCCTCCTGCGTCCCGCAACGAGCCTGTTCCGCCACCCGCTTCTGCCAGCGTGTTGCCGTGACCCTCGCGCGGATGCTAGGCTCTGCGCGAAAACGGGAGGGTTCGGTGGGTCTTCAGCCGTTCCGTCGCATCCTCGTCACGGGTGGTGCCGGCTTTATCGGCAGCCATTTCGTCCGCCTGGCGCTCGAACACGATCTCGAAGTGGTCGTCCTCGACAAGCTGACCTACGCGGGCAGTCTCCTCAACCTCGAGGGTGTCCTCGACCATCCCCGGCTGCACTTCCTCCAGGGCGATATCGCCGATCCAGCTGCCGTCGCCGAGGCGATCGCTGGGTGCCAGGCGGTGGTCAATTTCGCTGCCGAAACGCACGTCGACCGCTCGCTCTTGGAACCAGCTGCCTTCGTGCAGACGAATGTCTGGGGAACGATGGTGCTCCTCGAGCACGCCCTCCGCACCGGGGTGCAACGCTTTCTCCACGTGAGTACCGACGAGGTGTACGGCGAGGTTCTCACCGGTGCCGCCCGCGAGATAGACCCCCTCCACCCGCGGAATCCCTATGCCGCGAGCAAGGCAGCTGCCGAACATTTCGTTTTCAGTTACTGGACCAGCTACCGGTTACCCGTCCTGGTCACCCGAGGCTGCAACACGTACGGCCCATACCAACATCCTGAGAAGTTCATCCCGCTCGCCATCACGAACCTCTTGAGCGGTCAGCCGATACCGCTCTACGGCGACGGCTTGCATGAACGCGACTGGCTCTACGTCGACGATCACTGCCGCGCCATCTGGACCGTGCTCCTCCACGGACAGCCCGGCCAGGCCTACAACATCGGCGCCAGCCAGCACCGACCGAACATCGCGGTCGCCCGTGCCATCGTCCACCTTCTCGGTGCCGATCCCGCATCGATCGTGCACGTCAGCGACCGCCCCGGCCACGACCGCCGGTATGCCGTCGAGTGGAGCAAGCTGGCTGCGCTCGGGTGGGCTCCCCGCACATCCTGCGAGGAAGGTCTTGCCCGCACCATCGCCTGGTATCGCTCCCGGCCGGACTGGTGGACAGCTCGCCGCGACGAAGCCTTCGCCGCGTACTACGCTCGCAACTATCGGGATCGCGGGACGCCAGTGACGCAGCCGTGACGCTGACGATCGACCTCGCCGTCGCCAAGACTCACCGAGCCGGCAACCGCGAGAGCGGTGACACGGTCGAACTCGTCGAGCGGCCGGGAGGTGGCATCTCGGTCGTCCTCGTCGATGCTCAAGGATCAGGCAACGCGGCCAAACTGCTGAGCCTCCAGGTCGCCGGCCACGTACTCGCGCTCCTCAACCAAGGTGTCCGCGATGGCGCGGCGGCTCGCGCCGCGCACGACTTTCTCTTCACGCTTCGGGGTGGCCGTGTGTCCGCAGAACTGGATATCGTCTCGGTCGATCTGGCCAGCCGCACGTTAGTCATTACCCGGAATAGCGAGGCCCCGTTGCTCCTGAGACGCAATGGCGGATTCGAGGTCGTCGCCTCGACGGGGGGTCGGATCGGTCTCTACCGCCACACGCGTCCGAGCGTTTCCGAGTGGCCGCTCGAACCGGGGCTGACCGTCATCGTGGTCAGTGACGGGGTCGCTCATGCTGGCCAGCGGTGGCAGCAACCGGTCGATCTCGTCTCCCTCCTCACCTGCACGCTCGCGGGCGAGCCCAGCGCGCAGGAACTCGCGGACTCCTTGCTCGCTGCCGCGATCGCCGCCGACCGCGGGCACCCACAGGACGACATGACGGTCGTCGCACTCCGCCTCTCTGCCGGCGGCTCGCCCCAGCCGATCCGACGGCTCGCGCTCACCGTGCCCCTCTCCGAGTGACCGGCGTTCGAAGGCTACACTTGCCTGCAAGGCGAGAGTGAGGACGGTGGATGCGCATCGTGCTGGTCGGGCCATGTGGCGCCGGGAAGTCGACGATCGCTCGGGAACTCTCCCGCCACGGCCTCGACGTCGTAGTAGTCGGGCAGGAGCATTCGATCATCCGTGACCTCTGGCGACGCCCGCATCCTGATCTCGTCGTCTTCCTCGATGCCAGTCTGGAGACCGTGCGAGCACGCCGTGGATCCGATTGGCCGGAATGGCTCTATCGCACGGAACAGGAACGCCTGGCCGAAGCGCGTGCTCACGCCGACCTCGTTCTCGACACGGGAGAACTGACGATCGACGAGGTCGTCCAGCGTATCCTCACCGTACTCGCGCAGCGGGGATGGAACGGGAACCGGGAAAGCCGATGAGCCGCCACGGCGTGATCCGCCTCATCCTCACGCTCATGCTCGTCCTCACCGCCTGCCGATTCGCGCAGAGCCCCGCACCGACCGCGCTGCCAGCCATCCCGACAGTGACCTCGACGGCAGCCATTCCCTGGGCGACCGCGAGCACCTCGACGCCCCACGCGTTCGCGCCGGGTACAGTCCTCGAAGCGCCCCCGGCCCCACCACCCCCGCCGCTCGCTGGGGAGCAAGTCCTCGTCCTCCCTGGCTCGCCCGATGGTCCGGTGACCCTCGATCCGGCACTCGTCCGAGACGTCGACTCGGCCTTCATCGTCCACCAGCTTTTCCGCGGTATCGTCCGCTTCGACGCCGATCTCCAGCTCGTTCCCGATTTGGCCGAGCGTATCGAGATCGGTCCCGACGGAACGACCTACACCGTGCAGTTGCGGCCTGACGCGACCTTCCACGACGGCTCACCGATCACCGCGCTCGATGTCAAGTTCTCGCTCGAACGTGCCTGCGATCCCGCACTCTACGGCGGCGATGGTCGCGGACTGCCGGCCTGGGGCACCTTGCGCGACCTGGTCGGTGCCGAGGATCGCTTGCTCGGTCGGCGAGATGACATTCCGGGCATCGAGGTCGTCGACCGGTTCACGCTCCGGCTCCATCTCGTCGCACCGCGGGCGACCTTTCTCCAGCGCCTCGCGTTGCCAGTCGCCAGTGTCGTGCAGCGTACCAACGTCGATCAGGGCCAGGACTGGTGGCGTCATCCCGTCGGGAGCGGCCCGTTCCGACTGCTCCGCTGGGAGCGAGACACGATCGTCCTGGGCCCACATCCCGGATACCAGCCAGCACCACCGTATCTCCGCGAAATCCGCATTCGTATCGGCGCCGCTGCGCTCTCGCCCCTCAACCAGTACGAGCGCGGGCAACTGGACATCGCTCCGGTCCCGCTCTCGGCAGTCGACCGGTTCATGGCGCCTGAATCGCCTTATCGTGCACAGCTCGTCGTGCAACCGCTCTTTGCCGGCACGTACGTGTTCTTCAATCCGGCTTTTCCACCACTCGACGATCCAGTCGTCCGCCGGGCCTTGATTGAAGCGTTTCCCCAGCAGAAGGTTGCTGACGTAACCTTCCAGGGCAAGGTAACCCGGGCCGACGGGATCGTGCCCCCGGGCATGGCCGGTCGCACGTGGCGTGGTCAGGTGCTCCCCTACGATCCGATGGCGGCTCGGCAGGCCCTGGCGGACCGCACGCTCCTCCTGGAAATCGCGAGCTCTGGGAGCGACCTGGCGGTGACGCTCGCGCAGGTGTGGGAGCGCGAACTCGGCATCACCACCGACGTGCTGCAGCTCGACTGGCCTGACTACCTGGCTGACCTCGATGCGCGGCGCCTCCCGATCTTCGTCTTCTCGTGGATCGCCGATTATCCGGACCCGGAGGCGATTCTCGACGCACTCTTCGCGACCGACAGTCCGTACCAGCCGATCGTGTACGAGAATCCCGACGTGCAACGCTGGCTCGAAGTAGCCCGACAGGCACAGGATCCCTCGATGAGGGTCGCCGCTTTCCAACGCGCACAGCAAGCGATCCTGGACGATGCCGTCGTCCTGCCGCTCGTCTTCGACGTGGAATACTTGTTGGTCGCACCACATGTCCGAGACCTGCCGGTGACACCGCTAGGTATCCTCGGACTGGAACGAGTCTGGATCGACCACACACGTGCCGCGCATCATCGACCGAGCGAACCGGTGCTGTTCACATGGTCGGATCGACACTGATCGTACCGCTCGAACTCGGCGACCTCCCTCGGCTCCGGCTCAAGTGGGGCAGCCGCTACAGCCTGCAAGAGGTTGCCCAACTGGTCCGGGAAGCCCCTGGTTTGTCACTCTGGGCCCCCAGCACGGGCGAGTATGTGCTCGCTGCCCCCTGGCGTCACCGTGGGGAAATCGTCCAAGTACAGGAACTCTCGTCGGGTACGCTAACCTACCATCTCGTGGACGCACTGGCCGAGACGGCGCGCGCTCGCGGCAAGGAACTCCTGGTCATGACACAGCAGTACGAGCGCAGGCCACCGGTATTCTACGAGAAAACGGGGTTCGAGCTGCTCGAGGAGATTCTCGTGTACGAGATGGTCCTGTACACGATTCCACCCGCCCCGAGCCGGCTCCGCTTCGAGCGTGTCACGATGGAGGACCCGTTCACGCTCGGTGAGCTTCTCGACCTCGACCACGAAGCGTTCGACTGGCTCTGGTGGAACACGCTCGAGGAATTCGACGAGTACATGAGCGATCCACGCGTCGATGTGTACCTGGGCCGCGAACGGGACGGAACCCCGGTGAGTTATGTCGGTGTGACGCGCTTTCGCGGCTGGGGACACCTCGACCGTCTCGCAGTCGCCCCAGCGTTCCAGGGGAAAGGGTATGGTTATGAATCGCTGGTGTGGGCGGTACGGGTCCTCGCCGCGCGCGGTGCACACCGGATCGGGCTGAGTACGCAGGCGAGCAACGGCCGCAGCCGGCAACTCTACGAGCGGTTCGGCTTCCGCCGAGTGCCGGATCTCGACTATCAGATCTGGGGGCGCTGGCTCACCGAACCGCTCGACGACTGGTCGAGCCGTGCCTAGTTCGATGACGGAGGAAGAGCAGAGTCGATGGGCAGTACGTTCGGCAAGCTGTTCCGTATCACAACGTGGGGCGAGTCACACGGACCGGCGCTGGGCGTCGTCGTCGAAGGATGCCCGGCTGGGCTGGAATTGAACGAGGAAATCATCCAACGCGACCTCGACCGGCGACGCGTCGGCCAGAGCGAAGTCACCTCGCCACGCCAGGAGCGTGACCGGGTCACGATCCTCTCCGGTGTCTTCGAAGGGAAGACGACGGGTGCCCCTATTTCGCTCATCACCTACAACGCGGACGCCGATTCGAGCAAGTACGAGCCACTGCGCGACGTGTTCCGTCCCGGACACGCCGACTACACCTACTGGGTGAAGTACGGCCATCGCGATCACCGCGGCGGCGGCCGCTCGAGCGCGCGCGAAACCTGGGGACGTGTCGCAGCCGGCGCGATCGCGCGGCAGCTGCTGCGCACGGTCGCTGGTGTCGAGGTCTACGGTTTCGTCCGCGAACTCGCCGGCATTTCGATCGAGACGTTCGATCGTGAAGAGATCGATCGGAATCCGGTACGGTGCCCCGATCCGGTCGCCGCCCAGAAGATGGTCGCAGCGATCCTCGAGGCGAAAGAGCAGAAGACGAGCGTCGGCGGCATCGTCGAGGTGCGCGCCGTCAACGTACCGCCTGGACTCGGTGAGCCGACGATGGACAAGCTCGATGCGCTGATCGGCTACGCCATGCTGAGCATCCCAGCCGTCAAGGGTGTCGAAATCGGTGACGGCTTCGCTGCTGCACGACTCCGCGGACACGAGCACAACGACCCCTTCGTCATGGAGAACGGGCGAGTGCGAACGCTGACCAACCATGCCGGTGGCATGCTGGGCGGGATCTCTACCGGTGAGGAGATCATCGTCCGGCTCGCGGTCAAGCCGACCTCATCGATCGCGCGGCCCCAGCAGACGGTCGATATCCACGGTAACGAGCGGACGATCGTCGTCGAGGGACGACACGACCCGTCCATCTGCCCGCGCGTCGTGCCAGTGGCCGAGGCGATGCTGCTCCTCGTCCTCGCCGACTGCTACTTGATGAACCGCGCCGCGCGGCTCTAGCGGCGGCTTCGACCGAGCGCCGCTTCGAGGCGCTCGAAAAAGTCGGGAAAGGTCTTGGCGACGCACCCAGGGTCATCGATGACGATCCCGGGGACGGCGCAGCCGAGCACTGCGAAACTCATCGCCATGCGGTGATCCTGGTAGGTTCGGATCACAGCTGGCCGAACTGACCCAGGGTAGATCGCCAGACCATCCGCGAACTCGTCCACCGCGAGGCCCAGGCGGCGCAGTTCCGTGGCGACTGCCGCGATGCGATCCGTCTCCTTGTACCGGATGTGCTGCACGTTCCGGATCACGACTGGCCCCTCGGCGAGGGGGGCGAGTGCCGCTAACGTCGGGACAGTGTCGGAAATCGCGTTCATGTCCGCTTCGATCCCGCGCAGCGGGCGTCGACCGATCACCGTGATGGCGTCCGGTTCACGGATCACCGTGCAACCCATCCGTTGCAGAAGCTCGACGAAGTGCACGTCTCCCTGCCTGGAACGCTCACCGAGATGCAGCACCCGTACCCGTCCGCCGGTCGCAGCGGCGAGTGCGAAGAAGTACGAGGCAGCAGAGGCGTCCGGTTCGATCTCGTACTGGCGTGCCTGGTACACCTGTCCCCCCGGAACCTCGAAGACACGGAAACCGTGGTGTCGCGCCTCGACACCGAAGTCAGCCATGACCCCGAGCGTCATCTCGACGTAGGGAACCGAAACCAGCTCGCCTTCCAGCTCGACCCGCAGCCCTTGCGGCAGGTACGGACCGATCATGAGCAGCGCGCTGAGATACTGGCTCGACACGTCACCGCGCATCCGCACGGTTGCACCACGGATACCGCCCCCTCGGAGACGAACCGGTGGACAACCGGTCCCCGCGATCGACACAGCGTCGACACCGAGTTGCTGCAGCGCCTCGAGCAGCGGCTGGATCGGTCGTTCGCGCATGCGTGGTACGCCGTCGATCACGTACTCGCCGGGGCCGAGCGCTACCATGGCGGTCAAGAAGCGTGCGGTCGTGCCGGAGTTGCCGACGAAGAGCTCGGCTCGTTCCGCGGGAATCTCCCCACCACGACCGTGGACGATCATCCGCTCGGCCGGCGCGTCGACCTCGACCGCGATGCCGAGTCGGCGCAGCGAATCGACCATGACCAGGCTGTCCTCGCTCCAGAGCGCCCCTTCGAGCACGCTCGTGCCACGCGCCAGTGCGGCGAGGACGAGCGCGCGGTTGGTCAGGCTCTTCGAGCCCGGCAAGCGGACGTCGGTATCCACCGGCCGCTCGACCGGCTGGATGGCGAGACGCTCCGGATACGTACGGTGCAGCGACATGGCAACTCCTTCGTCAGCGGTACTTGATGTCCCAGGAATACGGAATTTCCGGTGTATCGTATGGCAACCGGTATTCGTCGGGATCGTCCGGGTTGTAGGGCTCAGTGGGGAAATTGAGCAGATAGCACGGCTCGGTGCCGATATTCTTGAAGCCGTGCGCGACGCCCGGGGGGATCTTCAGGACGATCCGGTTGTCGTCGCCGAGAAAGAACTCGTTGAGCTCGCGATAGGTCGGCGAGTCTGGCCGGAGATCGAAGAGTGGCACCTTGATCATCCCGCGAATGCAGACGAAGTAGTCAGTCTGCTTCTTATGCCAGTGCCAGGCTCGGATGACTCCCGGCCAGGAGACCGACACGTAACACTGGCCGAACTTCTCGAAGAACGGATCGTCACAGCGGATCAGTTCGGTCAGGGAACCACGCTCGTCGACGTGCGTCACCAACCGCTTGATCTCCACTCCGTGGATCACGGCACTGTCCTCCGCGGTTTCACGGTCGTCAACGCCGAGCGAGTATAGCCGAGTCCACCCGCCGCTGGGCGACGACGAGCAATGACGGGCTTTCGTCGGACAGCGGCTCCAGGTCGTACGACCCGTACACCGCCTCGATGTCGAACCCCGCCGTTTCCAGCAGCAGCTCCAGTTCGAAACGATGGACGTAGCGGAGCGTGTAGGTGGCCACCCGCCGCTCGACCGCTCCGGTCTTCCCGTCCGTCCGATCGTAGAAGAGCGTGGTCGTGATCGTCTGCTCGGCGGGCTGCACCGACCGACTAGCGAACCGATCGAGCCGGCTGCCGTCGGGCAGCTGCCAGCTTCCGTCCCAGGCCAGCGGTTGCTCGAGCGCACGGAGCTGTTCCGGCGTCGGATGGAGCACATCGAGTACCAGCAGCCCACCCGTCCGGAGCACGCGGTGCAGTTCCCGGAGCGCCCGCTGCTGCGCCTCGCGCTCAGGCAGGTGGAGGAAGCCGTTCAGCGCAACGATCACCAGGCGATAGAACTCGTCCGGAAGCTCGTGGAGATCGACCATATCGGCCTGGTAGAGGCGGACCTGTGTGAGCCCCTCCTGCTCGAGACGCCGGCGAGCCCGCTCGAGCATGGCCGGAGAACGGTCGACGCCGTGCACGGTGTACCCGGCGCGGGCCAATGGAACGAGCAGTCGCCCCGTCCCGCATCCCACCTCGAGAATCGGGTCGCCGCTCCGTTGGGCGAACGCCAGATAGAGATCGACGTCGGTGTCGAAGTCGGCGAACTCGAGATCGTAAAATTCAGCGATGACGTCGTAGGCGTCCACGTTCACCACCTCGCTTCAGTGTACTGACTGGGAACGAGACCTGCTCGGCGCGTGGAGCACGCCGCCGCGCCGGGGCGGCAGTCAGGAGCGAGTTAGGAGAGAGCATGAGTAAGGGAACGGCGAAGGGCCGCGCGGACGAGAAGGTCATCGCGGTCAATCGCAAAGCCTATCATGATTACTTCATCGAAGAGGAGCTGGAGGCAGGCATCCAGCTGACCGGATCGGAGATCAAGTCCATCCGCGCTGGACGCGTCAACCTCCGGGATGCCTATGCCCGCATCGAGGACGGGGAACTCTGGCTCATCGGCATGCACGTGAGCCCCTGGCCCGGCGCGAGCGGAAAGCACCAGCACGATCCGACACGACCGCGCAAGCTTCTGGTTCACAAGCACGAACTCGACTACTTGCGCGGCAAGCTCGAAAAGCGAGGGTACACGCTCGTCCCCTTGCGTCTCGTCATCCGGCGGGGATTAGCGAAGGTCGATCTCGGCCTAGCACGCGGCAAGAAGCAATACGACAAGCGCGAGGCGATCGCCGAGCGCGAGGCCCGTCGCGAGATGGAGCGCGCGCTGAGGCCACGCTGGTAACTGGTAAGTTGTCATGCCCGCTCACTGGCTCGCCGGCTCGTCGCCCACCAGGCGGGGAAGTGCTGTTCGCAGGAGAGTGAACAACCGCGGGCGTGCCTGTTCGCCGATCGCGGTCACCTCCTCGTGCGTCGGCACCAGCGGCTCTTCGGGAACTGCCCGGTTGGTCACGACCGAGAGTGCTGCGACCCGGAATCCAAGCGCTCGTGCCATGATCACTTCCGGCACTGTCGACATCCCGACGACGTCCGCTCCGGCCAACCGGAGCCAACGCAATTCAGCCGGGGTTTCGAACGTCGGCCCAGCCACCCACGCGTAGGTGCCCTCCGTGAGAGTGACCCCGCAGGACGCAGCAGTGGCCCGCAACGCGCTCCGCAGACCCGGATCGTACGCATCGCGCAAGCTGAAAAACTGCACCGGGCCAGCTGGTGGAACGAGCGGATGCTGGCCGGCCAGGCTGGGAACGGCCAGGTGATCGCGGACCAGGACCAGATCTCCCGGATTCAAGGACGGATTCAGGCCCCCCGCCGCGTTGGTGAGGAGCACACTGCGAACCGGCAACTTCGCGAGCATCGCGACCGGTGCCGCCACCTGAGCGGCCGTCAATCCCTGGTAGAGGTGATACCGTCCGAGACAGAGCCAGACTGGCACGCCGTCCCACCGCGCGAGCACCAGCTCACGTGCGTGTCCTGGCACGGCGGTCGCAGCGATTCCCGTCACCTCGTCCAGCACCACTCGCCCTTCGACGACGAGACCAGCTGGGAGCGCACCGAGGCCGGATCCGAGCACCACGAAAACGAGCGGAGCGAGTCCAGACTCAGCAGCGAGTTCCGCTGCGCGGTCAGCTGCTCGTTCCTGCCAGGGATGGAGCGGAATCCTCATCGCGCTCGCTTCCCTCACGACGGTCGAGCACGGCAGCTACCTCGGCTGACGGCAACGGGCCCGGCACGTGCGCACGGAGGGCAGCCTGGATCGTGGTTTCGATCTGGCTCCGGAGTTGCTGGCTCAATGCCCGCTGCTCCAGCGCTTCCCACCGATCAGCCAGAAGGAGACGCAAGGCTTTCACTGCGCCGACACTCAGCGGGATTTCCGACGACGCCTCAGTCACGCATGCGCCACAGACGACACCCCCGAGGTCCGGCACATACGCCAGCCGTCCCGGAACGAGGCGCTTTCCGCAGCGCGGGCAGACGAAGAGTTCTGGCTGGTAGCCGAGCAAGACGAGTAACCGCATCTCGAAGCGGCGAACGATCGGAAACGGATCGCGCCGGCTCGTGAGCAGACGGAAACTCTCGGCCAGTAGGTCATACAACGACGGCTGCGGATCGCCTTCCGCCGTCGCACGATCGGTGAGGTCAGCGAGATAGCCTGCCCAACCGACCCGCCAGGGATCCTGCCGGAGACCGGCATACGACTCGACCAGCTGTGCCTGGGTGACGATGTCCAGCTCGCGACCCCGGGCGAGCAGCACGTTGGTCCGGGCGAAGAGATCGAGGTGGCCAGCCAATCGACTCTGCGGCCGGCGCACTCCCTTGGCGACTGCTCTGATCTTCCCCACCTCTCGCGTGAAGAGCGTCAGGATCCGATCGGCTTCGCCCAGGTCTCGCCGGCGGAGCACCAGTGCTTCCACCCGGAAGAGCCGGATGCGCTCGCTCTCGCGTGAACGACGGCTCTCGCTCACGACACCGGGACTCCACGCTCCGGCCGAGCGACGAGTTCGGCCCAGCGCCGGGCACGCTCACGCAACGCTGCCCAATCCTGCTGCGCCACCAATTGGCGATCGACGAGATGACTACCCACTGCGACGGCGACTGCTCCGGCAGCCAGAAACGCTGGCGCAGTCTCGAGCGTCACACCGCCGGACGGGATGAGCTTCACTTGGGGCAACGGCGCGAGCACGTCCTTGAAGTAACTCGGTCCCGCCAGGCTCGCCGGGTTGACCTTGATGTAGTCCGCGCCCCATTCCCACGCCGTGAGGATTTCGGTCGGCGTGAAAGCACCGATCACGCTCGTGATCGCGTAGCGGCGGCAGATCTCGATCGTCTCCCGACGCAGCGTGGGCGTCACGATGAACTGGGCACCACTCAGCATGGCCTGGCGCGCGGTCTCGGCATCGAGGACCGTTCCGGCACCGACCAGGCAGAGGCCGTCGAACCGCCTCCGCACCTGTTCGATCGCCCGGCCTGCCTCACGATTCGTGTAGGTAAACTCGAGAACCCGCACGCCCCCGTCGTACAGTGCCTCCGCCAGTCGTTCGGCGCAGCTGAGATCGTCCAAACGGATGACGGCGATGAGCCGATAGGTTTCGATCCAGGTCACGAGCCGCCCCCTCTCCTGCTCGGGTACCATTCCTCGCGAAGATCGCCCCGTGCTCAGTGTAGCCGCCCGGGGCTGCCGGGAGTAGGAGCGGACGGGATGGCACAACGGTTCGGCTTGGTCGCAGCCCACGGCAAGCCCGAAGCGCAGGAGCTCGCCGAGGAAATCGAGCAGTGGCTCGCGGCCCACGCGTGCGACGTTGTCGGTGAAAGCGAGCTCGCTGAGACGTGGATGGGGCGTGACGTCATCATCGCGATCGGCGGCGACGGGCTGATCATGCGTGTCGCGCATTCGTACCCCGGCATCCCGATTCTCGGTATCAACGTGGGGCGCGTCGGCTTCCTGGCCCTGGCTGAGCGGGAGAACTGGCAGCGTGCACTCCAGGACCTGGTCGAAGGCCGGTACACCGTTCAGGAAGGGCCGACACTCGCCGTCCAGCTCGAACGACACGGTCAGACGCTCGTCGATTCCTGGGCGATCAATGACGTCGTCGTCCGCGCCGGCTACCAGCTGATCGAAGTCGAACTGTACGTCGATGGCCAGTTCGTCAATACCTACCCTGGGGATGGCATGATCGTCGCGACACCACAGGGAAGTACCGCCTACTGCATGGCCGCCGGTGGTCCGGTCTTGACCGCTGGAGTTCGCGGCTTCGCTGTGACGCCTATCTGCCCCCATTCCCCGATCCGTATCGCGCTCGTCGTACCGGAGCACGCGACGATCGAGCAGGTCTACCTCAGCGATCGCGAGGCGCGCTTGATCATCGACGGAGAAGCTGTGTCTGCACTCGAGCGAGGCGACCTCGTCCGTATCACCCGAGGTGTGCAGACATTCCGGCTCGTCGTACTGCCGGGGACGAATTTCTACGAGGCATTCCGGAGCAAGTTCAACTTTCAGATCCGGCCGGAAGCGCAGCCGAGCCGGGGAAACGATCGAGCTACTCCGTCAAGCGCGCGGTAGCTCGCTCGTATCCGGCTCTGCCGTTTCCTCGCGACGCGACCAGCCCGGCGGCAGAGTCGACTGCGGTCCTTCCGGAAAGGAGGACTCAGACCGACGCTCACGTAGCGACACCGTCCGCTCCAGCACGCGCTGGACCGCTTCGAGCGGTGTGCGCCGCTCGCGAACCGTGACGTCCGGCTCTTCGGCCGGCTGGACGGCGCCACAATAGGGACAACTCGGCCAGTCGAGTCGCAACAACCTCCCGCACGAGATACACAGCTGCTTGAGCGGCGTCCGGCAGAATGGGCAGAACTGGAAATCATCCTGTACTGGACGGCGGCAGGCAGGACAGCGGTCAACCGTCTCGAGGTCTTGAGCGAGGTATTCCTCCTCCAGCGCACGCTCGAATTGCTCATCGAGTGTTTCCCGGGGGCGCATCAGAAGGTAGAGCAGTGCACCAGGTACCGAAAAGAGCACGACGAGGAGCGTCGCGAAGATCTGCGCGATTACGCTCCGGGTACGCGTCTGGATATCCTGGAATGTCCACACGACGAGCGCGAACCAGAGTGCGAGGTAGTAGGCGCCGGCGAGCGCGAGGAGGAGGTGCGCTGCTTGCGCGATCACCTGTTCCATCGCATTCCCCCGCCTTCCTGCCTCACGGTACTCGCTCGAAGCGCTCAACCGGCACGACGAAGACGTTGGCGCCGCCGACTTCTACCTCGATCGGCTGGGGTACGAAAAACTCTCCCGACTCGACGATCGGGAGCAACGGGTTGACGTATTGCGTCCGCGTGTAGCAGTTGGCCTTGATCACTCGCAGCACATCGTGCAAGCGAGCAGCCTCGACACCGATCAAGACGGTGACGTTCTGCTCACGCAAGAAGCCACCAGTGCTGCTGATCCGTGTCGCCCGGAACCCCTCGGCCTGAAGCGCCTCGAGCAGCTTGTCGGCATCCCTGGCCTGCACGACAGCGATGACCAATTTCATCGAGGTCGTCATTTTCCTCGTCTCCCGCGTGCGAGCAGCCTCTCGACGGCCTGCCAGACGACGTCCGCAACTGCCTCCACCGGCATCGTGGCGTCGACGACCAGCCAGCGTGCCGGCTCTCGCTGTGCGGCAGCATGGTACCAGGCACGAACACGCTCGTGAAAACTCGCGACTTCCTGATCCAAACGTGTCAGCGGGGCATCAGCGGCCCGTCGTCGGCCCAACCCGATCTCGATCGGCACATCGAGCAGGATCGTGAGATCGGGCCAGAGATCACCTGTCGCGAACTGGTGCAACGCGCGTAACCACTTCTCGTCCAGTCCCCGCCCGGCTCCCTGGTAGGCGAGAGTCGAGTCGACGTATCGGTCACACACGACGAAACGCCCGTTCGCTAGTGCCGGACGGATCACCGTCCAGACGTGCTCAGCGCGCGCTGCAGTGAAGAGGAGAACCTCGGTCTCCGGGCGCATGGAAACGCCGGCGAGCAACCATTCCCGGACCGCCTCACCGACCGGTGTACCGCCCGGTTCTCGGGTGAGGAGGACAGGGACACCGTGCTCCTCGAGACGCGCAGCGAGCAACTGGCATTGCGTCGTCTTGCCCGCGCCTTCCGGTCCCTCGAACGTGACGAACCAGCTCACCAGCGTTCGTCCTCGCGGTAGATCTCGACACGTCGGAAGGGCTCACGCCCCCGGCTCCGCGATGCGAGGTTATACCGTTCGGCAAGCTGATGCTGGAGGCGCCGGATCCATGCTTCCTGTGGCTGGAGTTCGACACGCTCGCGTGTTCCCTGCAGTACCTGGTAGGCGGCAGCCTCCGCTTCCTCCATCGCTGCAGCGATCCGATCGTCCGGCGAATCGTCGCTCCCGTCGTCGGAGTTCCAGTTCTGCTCGTCGACGAAACGTTCCGGGAAGAGCGAGCGGAAGAGATTGGCCATTTGCTGCGTCGTATTACTGCGTAAAACGTAGACCGGGACGCCGCGCTGCTCCGCTTCGCGCAACACCTGCGGGCGCTTCCGGAAATAGTTCTTGAGCGTTACGACCGCATCCGCTTCCCGCGGCGTGCGCACGATCTCCACTGGGAGCATCAACTGCCGGATCACCTGCTCCAACCGATTCCGGCTGACACCGAACGGGAAGAGTCGCAGCGTCCGGCGGACCGGCTCCGCGGGAGTCGGTTCGCTTTCCGCCGCGACCGTCACGGCACGAGACGGCGCGGGTGTACCGGGTATGCGCTGGTAGGTTCGGCGCGGTCCTGCTGGCAACATCGAGCGCTCGGCCCGACGCTCTTGCCCGTGCAGCTCCTCGTACCAGATCGAGACGGTGCCATCCGGGTTGCGCTCGCGAATCTCGACACGCAACGGCTGTCCGCGCAGGATCGCATCGACCGCCGCCGCGACGTCACGGTGCACCGCCACCCGGTTCCGGGATTGAATCTCGACCAGGACACTGAAGGTCGGCGGCGCCTTGCGTTCGAGGATCGACTTCTGCGTGCCGCGCCGACGTGCCTCCTCGTCGCTCAACGTGACCGACTGGATGCCGCCGATCAGGTCGGAAAGAGTCGGATTCATCATGATGTTCTCGAGCGTATTCCCGTGCGCTGTCCCGATCAGCTGCACACCCCGTTCAGCGATCGTCCGCGCTGCCGCAGCCTCGAGTTCCGTCCCGATCTCGTCGATGACGATCACCTCGGGCATATGGTTCTCGACAGCCTCGATCATGACCGCATGCTGGAGACTCGGTGTGGGCACCTGCATGCGGCGCGCACGACCGATCGCCGGGTGCGGGATATCGCCGTCGCCAGCGATCTCGTTGCTCGTATCCACGACGATGACGCGCTTGCGGAGATCATCCGCGAGGACTCGTGCTGTCTCGCGGAGCATCGTCGTCTTACCAACACCCGGTCGGCCCAGGAGCAAGATGCTCTCGCCGGACTCGATCAGATCCCGGATGATCGCGACCGTACCGTAGACCGCGCGTCCGATCCGGCAGGTCAACCCGACGATCTCGCCCGAACGCGACCGGATGGCCGAAATCCGGTGCAGTGTCCGTTCGATACCAGCCCGATTGTCATCCCCAAAGCGGCCGATCCGCGAGGCAACGTACGCGATATCTTCGCGCGTTATCTCGCGGTCAGCGAGATAAACCTCGCGATCCTCGAACCGCGCTTCGGGACGCCGACCGAGATCGAGCACGATCTCGAGCAACTTCGCACGGTCCTCAGGATTGTTGTATTGCTGGAGCGCTTCGACGATATCCGGCGGCAGGACTGCCAGCAAGTCCTCCAGATTGTCAGTGATCGTCTGTTCCGGCACTGCGGGAACTGTCGTCATTGCCTTCGTCACGGTTCGCGTACTTGACCTCCTCTTCGAGTCGTTCAGTCTCGTCGCACCCGTTCGATGATGGCGACCTTCGGACGGTCACGACGATACAACACACGTGGCGCATCGGCGAGCACAGCCAGACGAGCCGCTTCTTCCGTTGTCTTCCAAGCGCGCACTCGTCGGACCGTGTAGCGCGCGACCCAGACTCGTGCTTCGATCGGTTCGAAGCCGAGCCCTTCGAGCAGTGGTCGCGCAGCGGACTCGTCCTCCGGAAGGATCATCAGGATCTCATCATGTGGACGAGCACAGCGGGCGACTGCATAGCGCACCAGCCGGACGGCATCCTCCACTGCCTGGTCGTCAGCGAGGAACTCGATCACATGCCGGTGCCGGCGCGAGCGCACGCGGCAGTACGCTGACAAGCCGGCCTCTCCAGTGAAGAGAAATCCACGGATCCGCCAACCAGCCCGCCGACCGATCTGCCAGGTCGCGCGGTTCCGCGCTTCCGCATACTGAACCGGCCGGGGCGTCGACCGCTCGTAGAGACGCTGCACTTCCCAGGAATCGATTGTGTCTTGCACCCGGATCGATGACTCAGGGTCCCCCGTTTCCAGGGGTGCTCTCGCCGCCAGCAAGACAACACGACGGAACGGTGTGAAGCCCGCTTCCTGCCACCAGGCGAGGACGTCCGGCTGATCAGCCACGAGCGTATGGAGACGGATCACACCGTGCGCTCCGGCCTCGTGAGCGATCGCCTCGAGCAGATCCACTCCACGTTCCAGTTTCTCCGGCGGCACGACCAGGCGCGCGACGAACCAGTGGTCATGACTCGGCTCGGCGACCACCTGCGCGAACACCGCAGGCTGCCCCCGGAGGAGAAACAGACGCTCGCTCGTCGAGCGGAGCGCTGCGCCGATGAGCCCGCGGATCAACGGGGGCTGGAACACCGCTGGCAGCCCCACGAGATCGCCGCTGAGCACTCGAGAACCGCCCGGTGGATTCGAAATCGTGGTCGTGAGGTTCCGTCGCCAGAACACGGTGCGGCCCCCTCCCGCGCTGTTACAGCGCGCGTCGCCCAGCCAGAGCTCGTCCGAGCGTTACCTCATCGGCGTACTCCAGATCGCCCCCCACGGGCAGACCACTCGCTGGCCGGGTCACGGTCACACCGAGCGGGATGAGCTGCCGCGCCAGGTACATCGCTGTCGCGTCACCTTCGATGTTCGGATTCAGTGCCAGGATCACCTCGCTCGGACGCTCTCGCTGCACGCGCTCGAGAAGCTCCCGAATCCGCAGGCGCTCGGGACCGATCCCGTCAACCGGCGAGATCACACCATGCAGCACATGGTAGACGCCGTGGTACGCGCCAGTTCGCTCGAGCGCGAGCACGTCCAACGGATCTTCGACGACACAGATCGTCTGCTGATCGCGAGCCGGATCGACGCAGATCGGACAGGGATCGGTGTCGGTCAGATTGAAGCATCGCGAGCAGAATTGGACACGCTCCTTGACTTCGATGATCGCCTGCGCGAGTGCCAACGCCTCCTCGCGTGGGCTCCGCAACAGGTGGTAGGCCAAGCGCGATGCCGTCTTCGGACCGATTCCGGGAAGCTTCGCGAACTCGTCGATGAGCCGAGCGATCGGCTCGGCCGGCCCTCTCGTGCGCACAATCACCTCGGTCGCCGCCCGGCAAAACGTGCGTTCACACTCACCAGTATACCAGACTGCTCACCTGTCCTCCGGGTCAGTCCTCCCCGAGGTACACCATGCGCCCACGCGCGCCATCGGCCGGGCCGACGATCCCTTCGGCCTCCAGTTGCTCCATGATGCGCGCTGCCCGGTTGTACCCGATCCGAAGGCGACGCTGGAGCAATGACGTCGAGGCTGCCCCGAGTTGGCGAACCAGTTGCCGAGCCTGCTCGAGGAGCGGATCCTCGGCGTGCGTCGGCTCCGTAGTGGCCTCTTCGAGGTCGAGCCAGGTCGGGTCGTACTGGGGCACGGGGTACAGCCGGCGCCAGTGATCGACGACGTATTCCAGATCGCGGTCATCGATGAACGAGCCTTGAATCCGGAGCGGCCGGGGAGCGTCCGGTGGCAGATAGAGCATGTCGCCGCGCCCGAGCAGGCGTTCGGCCCCGGGCATGTCGAGGATGACGCGGCTATCGGTCTGCGACGTCACCGCGAACGCGATCCGGGCCGGCACATTGGCTTTGATGAGACCGGTCAGAACGTCCACGGATGGCCGCTGCGTCGCGATGAGGAGGTGGATACCGGTCGCGCGCGCCATCTGGGCCAACCGGACGAGGAGCGTCTCCACTTCATCGGGCGTCGTCAGCATGAGGTCAGCCAGCTCGTCGATGATCACCACGAGGTACGGAAGCGGCTCGAGCGAGGGATCCTCCTCGCGTCGCAGCCGGTACCCCTCCAGATTCCGTACCCCCAGCTGGGCGAAGCGTTCATAACGGCGCTCCATCTCCTGGAGCACCCGCCGCAGCGCTCCGACCACCAGCCCCATGTCGGTGACGACCGGCCGTTTCAGATGCGGCACTCCATCGTAGCCAGCCAGTTCCACCTTCTTCGGATCGATCAGGAGCATTTGCAGCTCGTCCGGCCGCCGGGTGAGGAGAAACGTCGCGATGATGCCATTGATGCAGACCGACTTTCCTGATCCGGTCGCACCAGCGATCAAGAGATGCGGCATGCGCGTGAGATCGGCAACCACATACTCCCCGTGCACGTCGCGGCCGAGTGCGAGCGGGAGGCGCGCCCGCGAGCGCTGGAACGCCGGGGACTCCAGCACCTCGCGCAAGCCGACGGTCGAAATCGCCGCATTCGGCACCTCGATGCCGACACGCGCCATGCCCGGAACCGGTGCTTCGATCCGGATCGCTGGTGCCGCGAGCGCGAGTGCGAGATCGTTCTGGAGTTCGGTGATACGCCGCACCTTGACGCCCGGCCCAGGCTCGAGCGTGAACAACGTCACCGCTGGGCCAGGATAGATTTCCCGCACCCGGGCATCCACTCGGAAATTCGCCAGCGTTTCCTGGATGATCGCCGCTTTCCGCTCCAGTTCCTCCGCATCCGGCAGACTCGTCGCGTATTGCTGCAGGCGGCTGATATCGGGTAGCACGTCATCACCGCCGATCGGATTACCCGCGGCTTCCGGCGCGGTGTCCTCAGCCCCGGTGGCCACCACAGACTCGCCTCGCCCGCTCCTTCCGCCACCCCCGCGCCGATTCCGCGCCCGCGCTGATCCGGTGTGGCGAGTCGCCGCGATCACCGGGCGCGTCATCGCGAACTCCGTCGTGTCGACCGCCCCCTCTCGTTCCGATCCTCGGGAAGGCGACTGCTGCTCTCCTTCCTGAACCGGAGGCCGCCACGACCGCACTGCTCCGAGCAGTCTCGCGACACGAGCCGTTCCCTGACCGAGCGTGCGGAGGTCCACTCCAGCGAAGAGAGTCACCCCGGCTACCCCGAGCACCAGAGCCAGCACTCCGAAACCGATCTCCCCACCGATCAGCCGCAACACGGCTGCGACCCCGGCACCGAGGTACCCACCCGCCTCCTCGACCCGATCCACGGCTCGTGCATCGAGCAACGCAACGGCACCGGCGATGTATAGGAATATCCCCAACGCCCGCCGCAGCGTCGCCTGCCGGCTCTGCGCTGCCAGGAGTTCCAGGGCTCCCCAGAAGAAAACCAGCGGCACTACGATCGCGCCACGCCCGAACAGCCAGCGGCAGGCTTCCGCAACCAGACCGATCAGCCCCGTTCGCTGCTCGGCACCGAACAAGGCGAGCGCCAGCAGAACACCGAGCGTCGCGAGGAAGAGGCCAGCGAGGTCGCGGGGCAGCCGGCGCGGCACGTGAGCGAGTCCACGCGCCACGCGCCCGAGTAACCATGGGAGCAGCTGACTCCCGCCTCTCTCCGATCGCACCTCGCGCGCCTCGCCCCGCTTTCGCCCTTGCGACCGCCCTCGCGCCATCGCTTCCTCCCGCGTCCGTTCGCGTGTCCGTACGGAGTATAGCAACGTCTCAGAAGAGGCGCATCTGCTGTGGCTGTTCTTCCGGTTGCGCGTCAGCCGTGGTCGTCTCGGCACGGACCTGGGCGAGGATCTCACCGAGCTTCTCGAAATCCTTCTCGACGAGCTCTTTGAGTGCGGGCTGGTGCAAGGCTGCTGCGGGATGGTACATCGGCACGACCACGTACTCACCGATCCGGCGAGCTTGCCCGTGAATGCGCGAGATCTTCTCGTTCGGGAACCAGCGGGCCATCGAGTACCGACCGAGCGTGACGATGATGCGTGGACGAATCACGGCCAGCTGCTCGTCGAGATACGGCGCGCAGGCCGCGATCTCGTCGGGCAACGGATCGCGATTCCCCGGCGGCCGGCACTTCACGACGTTCGTGATATACACCTCCTCGCGGCGCAAGCCTGCTCGCTGGAGCAGTTCGTTGAGGAACTGGCCAGCGGCACCGACGAACGGGCGCCCCTGCCGGTCTTCGTGATACCCCGGGGCCTCCCCGATGAACATGACCTCCGCGCGTGGATTCCCTTCGCCCGGTACCGCCTGTGTCCGCGTACGCCAGAGATCACAGCGGGTACAAGCTCGCACCCGCGCTGCGATCTCCTCCAGGCGCTCCTCGACGCTCCGCTCCTGCGCTTCTCTCCGCTCCTCGCTCACTTCGCGCTCCTCTCACTCGTGCTGACGTCCTCTTTCCGAACCGGCGCATGCACCGCCAGCGCAGTCACCGGTAGCCCACGGGCGTAGCGAACGACCGCGCACCAGTCGATCGGCTCATCCAGCTGGATGACGGTCGGATCGTCCTGATGCTCGCGCAGCCAGCGTGCGACGATCGAGGCTGCATCGAGCGTCTCCTGATCCAGGAGCCACGGTGGAGCCGCCCGTGCACGCTCCCACGCAGCCCGCAAGCGCGCTGCGACGTCTTCGTCCGTTTCTTCGCAGGCCGCGACGACTCGTGCCCACAACCGACCGCCGACGACCAGGAGAAAGGCGCGGCCCCCGGTCTCCGGGCAGGGAGTCACGATCAGGCATGGGCGCGCGGTCAGTGAGTCCCGCACCAGACGATGTGCGATGACGAGTTCCTGGCTGCGTCGCAGGAGATCGCGCAGTCGTGCCGCACGCTCGAAGTCGAGTCGCTCGGCAGCGTCGACCAGAAGCTGCTGCACACGGGCGACGATCGCCTCGGTCTCTCCATTCAGGTAGCGGAGCGCCGCGTCGACGAGGGCACGGTAGGCATCCGGATCGACTCGCCCCGTGCAGGGACCGATGCAGCGGCCGAGCGTCAGCTGCAGACACGGACGCCCGTAGGAACGGGCGTCCCGAAACGACCGATGGCATGTCCGCAACGGCAGGACTGTGTGCAAGAGCTCCACGACCGCTCGCGCCGCCGCCGTGCTCCGGAACGGTCCGACGTACACGGCACCGTCGTCGCCGCGCTCGCGCGCCAGGACGATCCGTGGCCAGGGGCGCCCGAGCTCGACCTTCACGTACGGGTACGCCTCATGGTTGCGAAGCTGTGTATTGTAGGGCGGCTTGTAGCGCTGGATGAACTGGCTTTCGAGCAACAATGCTTCCAGCTCCGAACCGACGACGACCGTCTCGAGTTCGGCCACCGACTCCAGGAGACCGTCCATCTTGCGCGTGTAACCGAGCGGTTGCGCGAAGTAGGAGCGGAGCCGTTGCCGCAGGTTGCGCGCCTTGCCCACGTAGAGGACTCGCCCCAGGCCGTCCCGCATCAGATACACCCCAGGCGATTCGGGCACACCGTCCAGCAACGCGCGATCCAGAACCGCTCGGCCACGGGCGACCGCTTCGACGACGATGGGACGCTGCACCGGTGGCGACGGCACGTCACCGGGCACGCGCAGCCCGGCCGCTTCCGCACGTTCGATGAGCCGCAAGTAAAGCGCTGCCGTCGCTTCGGCATCCGGCAAGGCACGGTGCCGGATCACCCGCTCGATCCCGAGGCTGCGACAGACCGAGTCGAGATCGAAGCGACCGTTTCCTGGTAAGAGCGCTCGAGCGAGCGGCAGCACATCGAGGGCCGGATTCGCGAGCGGTCCCTGGCCCAGTCGGCGCAACTCGAAGTTCAGGAAATCGAGATCGAATCCGAGGTTGTAGCCAATAATCACGCTGTCTCCCAAGAACGCGCGCAGCGCCGCCGCGACATCGGCGAACGGGACAGCCGTGAGCAGGTCCTCGTCGCGAATCCCGGTCAGCCGGACGATGTAGGAAGGCAGTCGCCGCTGCGGGTTCACCAGGACCGAAAAGCGCTCGACACAGCGCCCTTCCTCGAAGCGCGCGGCACCGATCTCGATCACCCGGTGCCGGGTGGGGCGAAGACCGGTCGTTTCGACGTCGACGGCCACGAATGTCCGCGGCCAGCACTCATCGAGCGCGACCGGACGGTGGCGCAACGCCCATGTCCCGTCGGCTCGGCGCACCAGATCCTCTTCGCTCGCGAGCAGCTGCGCGAGGAACGGAGCCCACAAGCGCCGATTCCCGACCGATCCGAAGAGGGCCTCGACGAGCTGCTCCTCGCTGGCGATACCACCGTTGCCGAGCAGGATTTCCCGCGCGCGGCCTCGCAATCGATCGTAGGCGCTCGAAACCGGCTCGCTGGCCATCCCTGGCTCCTCACCCGCACCCCCAGGTATGGTACCCGACCGTACGTGGCCGTATACTCGCCAGCGCGACAGCGAACGACCGCGGTGAGGGAGGGCGAGATGGCCGACCGGACGACAGCGGCGCAGGATCGTGTTCCGTCGGAAATACGCGCCCGGGTTGAAGAGCTGCGACGGCTGATTCACCGGTACAACTACGAGTACTACGTCCTCAACGCCCCGACGGTCAGCGACGCCGAATACGACGCGCTGATGCTCGAACTGCGTCGCCTCGAGGAGCAGTATCCCGAACTGGTCACCCCTGATTCCCCCACGCAGCGCGTCGGGGCTCCGCCGGCCGAGGGATTCGCCACCGTTCAACACGAGATCCCCATGCTCTCGCTCGGCAACGTCTTCTCCGACGCGGAGATCCGCACCTGGGCCGAACGGGTCTACCGCTTGAGCGGTCGGAGCGATGTGGAATTCGTGACCGAGCCCAAGCTGGACGGCCTGGCAGTCTCGATCCTCTACCGCGACGGCGTGCTGGTCCGCGGCGCGACGCGTGGCGACGGCTACACCGGCGAAGACGTCACGAACAACGTGCGCACGATCCGGATGATCCCCCTGCGGCTGTATCCGCCGGACGGCGTCGCGATCCCGAGCGTTCTCGAGGTACGCGGTGAGGTGTACATGAACATTCGCGACTTCGAGAAACTCAACCGCGAGCGCGGCGAGCAAGGCCTACCGCTCTTCGCCAATCCGCGGAACGCTGCTGCTGGCTCGCTCCGACAGCTCGACCCGAGCGTGACGGCCTCCCGCCCGCTCCGCTTCGCCGCCTGGGACATCGGGCTCTGGGAAGGAACCGAACCACCCGCAACCCATGTCGAGGCACTCGACTTCTTGCGCCAGCTGCAGATTCCGGTCGTACCCGCCTATCGAGTCTGCCGGACGGTCGACGAGGTGATCGCCGAGTGTCACCGCTGGCAGGAGCGTCGCGACCAGCTCGAGTTCGAGGCCGATGGGGTGGTCATCAAGGTCAACGATCGGGCGCTGTATCAGGTGCTCGGCGTCGTCGGACGTGAGCCGCGCGGTGCGGCCGCCTACAAGTTCCCGGCTCACGAGAAGACGACCATCGTCCGCGAGGTCATCTGGAGTGTCGGCCGTACGGGCAAACTCACCCCTGTTGCCATACTGGAACCGGTCGAGATCGGCGGCGTGATCGTCGAGCGGGCGACGCTGCACAACGAAGAAGAAATCAAGCGTCTCGGCCTCCTCATCGGCGACGCAGTCGTCGTCCAGCGGCGAGGTGACGTGATCCCGAAGGTCGTCGCGACCATCCCACAGCGCCGCGACGGCGACGAACGGCCAGTCGACATTCCGCAGCAGTGTCCCGTCTGCGGCGCACATACGATCCGCCTGGAAGGCGAAGTCGACCGCTACTGCCCCAACCCGAACTGCCCTGCCCGACTCAAGGCCTCGCTCCGGCACTTCGCCTCGCGGAACGCGATGGACATCGAGGGACTGGGCGAGAAGATCTCCGATCTCTTCGTCGATCTCGGCATCGTCCGCTCGCTCCCCGACCTGTACGAGATCGACTGGCAGCGTGTCCTCCGGCTCGAAGGTTTCGGGCCCAAGAAGGTCGAAAACCTGCAAAAGGCGATCGAGGCGAGCAAGAACCGACCGTTCGCTCGCTTCCTCTTCGCACTCGGTATTCGCCACGTCGGTGAACGGAATGCGCAGCTGCTGGCTGAGCATTTCCGGTCGGTCGACCGGCTGATGGAGGCGACGATCGACGAGCTGCTGCAGATCCCGGGCTTCGGCCCAGCCGTCGCCCAGTCGGTCTACGAGTTCTTCCGGGAACCGAAGAACCGGGAGATGATCGAGCGCTTCCGCAAACTCGGCGTGCGGATGGCCGAGGTAGAAGCACCGGCCGCTATGCCAGCACAGGGGCCACTCGCTGGCAAGACGGTGGTCTTGACCGGACGTCTGGAGTCACTGACACGCAGTCAGGCTGAGGAACTCCTGCGCCGCGCCGGCGCGCACGTCACCGACAGCGTCTCGCGCAAGACCGACTTCGTGTTCGCTGGTGCTGAGCCGGGGAGCAAATACGCTCGAGCGCAGCAACTCGGAGTTCCGATTCTCGGCGAGGAAGACCTGCTCCGCATGCTGCGGGAATCGGGAATCGAGGTCGAGGCAGCCGCTCGCTCAGAGCGCTGACGTCTCGGGGGCTCCCGTCGTACCCGGTTTGACGAGCGGTAGCCCGCGCACGCAGAGTGGACAGGCATCGGCTGGCCAACTCGGGATCTCCAGACGGACGAGCGCCGCGAGCGGTACGCCGAGGTCGAGAGGCTCCGTCGAGCGGTCGACCAGGACAGCGACTCCGACCACGTCGACCGGGTGTTCAGCGAGCGCACGCAGCGTCTCGCGCACCGAGCCGCCGGTGGTGAGGATGTCGTCGACAACGAGGACACGTGTACCCGGCGGAAAGCGCGTCCCGCGCCGGAAGACGCGGCGGCTGCTTCCCTCGCTCTCTCGTTCGGCATAGGCTGCCCACACCCCGAGCTGTCGCGCGCACTCGTAAGCGAGCAGGATGCCCCCGGTCGTCGGACCCACCACGGCGTCGATCCCCGACCAGGGGAGTCCCTCCAGCAGATCCCGGCAGACCTGTTCCACCCGGCGTGGCCAGCGCAAGAGGGCGAACTTCTCCACGTAGCGGTCGCTGTGGCGTCCCGAAGCCAGGAGAAAGTGACCCTCGAGGAGCGCACCGACCTGCCGCAAGAGCTCGATGAACTCGGCCGTGTGCTGTGCATCTGCCAGGATCCGAACCATCGGTTCCCTCCACGCGCGCTGCCTCTCCATCAAGCTGCCTGTATGCGCCCGAGCGCCAATCAGGGGAGGAAGAAAAAGCCCACCCCCAGGCCAGCGTAGACCGCGAGCAACATCGCACCTTCGAGCCAGTGCGAGCGTCCGTCGAGCGCGATCAGCGTCGAAACGAGGGCGGCGCCGAGCAAGGCCACGAGTTCGTACACATTGAAGACGAGCGACATCGGCTGGCTGGTCAAGAGACTTGCGCCGATGAGTACTGGCGTCACCAGTAATGCAACTTGCAGGCTCGACCCATAGGCGATATTGAGACTCAGATCCATCTGATTCCGCCCAGCGACCTGCACCGCCACGAAGTGCTCGGCGACATTGCCGACGAGCGGCACGAGCACGACACCGAGAAAAAACTCCGAGATCCCGGTGGCTGCGACGACCGGCTCGACTGCCCCGACCAGCACCTCGCTCATCACCACGACGCCGATCGTCGCCAGCGCCAGCACGACGATGCCACGCCGGAGCGACCAGCTGGCGTGCGCGTGCTCGAGAACCGGGCCACCACGGCGCACGATGTAGAGCACATAGAGTCCATAGATCACCGCGAGGACGATGGCGAGTCCGATACTCATCCACTCGACCGCATCGCCGTGCACCGGTGTGGGGCCGAGCGTGAAGAGCCCAGGGACGAGCAAGAGGACCACCGCGAGGGTCATCATCGTCGCGCTGACCCCAGCCAGCTGCGCATCGAACTGCTGCATCCCGTGTCGCAGGCCGCCGACGAGCAGGCTCGCCCCGAGGATCAGGAGAAGGTTCCCGAGGATCGAGCCCGAGATCGACGCCTTCACCAGTTCGTGCAGGCCAGCCCGCAGCGCCGCCAGGGCGATGATGAGTTCCGCTGCGTTCCCGAGCGTCGAATTCAGGAGGCCACCGACGAGTGGCCCGGTGCGTGCGGCCACTTCTTCGGTCGCTCGACCGAGCAGTGCTGCGAGCGGGACCAAGGCCGCCGCGGCGGCCAGGAGAACCGCCAGCGGCGGCGCATGCAGGAGTTCCAGTATCAGGGCTACAGGAACGAGCGCGAGACCCACGATCCACCAGCGCATCGCCCCCCCTCAAACGAGAGCCGGCACCGTCTCACGTGTCCGATAAGCCGGCAGTGGCTGCACCGTGTAACTCGCACCCCCGCCGAGCAACGCACGGACCAGCGCGCGAGCGGTATCTAATGAGGTGAGACAGGGGATGCCGCGCTCCACTGCGGCGCGACGGATCAGGAAGCCGTCCTGGATCGTTCCCTCGTCACGGCCTGGCGTATTGATGACGCCGCGCACGGTGCGGTCGAGGATGACTTCCAGCACATCCGGGTGGCCGTGGCCGATATGCGCGACGGTCAACTCGACCGGCACACGGTGCGCGCGGAGATAGTTGGCCGTCCCTTCTGTCGCCACGATCGGGTGACCGAGCGCGACGAGCCCACGCGCCAGCTCCACACCGGCCGGCTTGTCCTCGTTCGCTAAGCTGAGCAGCACTGGCGCACCGGACGGGATCACCAGCCCCGCTGCCAGGAACGCCTTCGCCAGAGCCGCTTCGAACGTGCGATCGATCCCCATCGCTTCACCGGTCGATTTCATTTCCGGCCCGAGCTGGACGTCGACACCGTGCAACTTCGCCATCGAGAAGACCGGTGCCTTCACCGCCACCAGCGGCTGCCGCGGCCAGAGCCCGCCGCGGTAACCCTGCTCGGCGAGCGACTGGCCGAGCAAGATGCGCGTCGCGACATCGACCATGGGCACACCGGTCACTTTGCTCAAGAACGGCACTGTCCGCGAGGCGCGGGGATTGACCTCGAGCACGTAGACCGTCCCCTCATGCAGAACGAACTGGATATTGATGAGCCCTCGCGCACCCAGTGCCAACGCGATCTCGGTGGTATACCGGACGAGCGTTTCGACATGCTCGTGCGGCAACTCGACGGCTGGATAAACGGCGAAGCTGTCCCCCGAATGCACACCGGCCCGCTCGATGTGCTGCATGATGCCCGGAACGAGCACCTCGCGACCGTCACAGATCGCATCCACTTCGAGTTCGATGCCGTCCAAATACTTGTCGATGAGGACCGGGCGGCCCGAGGCGAACGCACCCGATGTAGCCAGATACCGCTCCAGCTGCTCGCGCCGGTAGACGACCTCCATCGCACGACCACCGAGGACGTACGACGGGCGGACGAGAACCGGATAGCCGATCCGCTCAGCGGTCGCCAGAGCCTCCTCGAGGCTGAGCACACCGGCACCCGGCGGCTGCGGAATGCCCAGTTCCCGCAGAAACCGCTCGAAGCGCCGGCGGTCCTCCGCGATATCGATCGCTTCCTGATCAGTCCCCAGGATCGGCACACCGGCGGCTGCCAGGTCGGCAGCGACATTGATGGCGGTCTGTCCGCCGAACTGGACGACCACCGGCGGCAGGGCATCGATCCGGCCAGCCGCTTCATGGCGCAGCACGTCGATGATCGATTCCGCATCGAGTGGCACGACGTACAGCCGGTCGGACGCATCGAAGTCCGTCGATACTGTTTCCGGATTGTTGTTGAGCATGATCGCCGCCACGCCCGACCGATGCAGCGCCTGTGCAGCCTTCACGCTGCAGTAGTCGAACTCGATTCCTTGCCCGATCCGGATCGGTCCGGCACCGATAACGGCCACCTTCGGTGGTGCCAGGGGAGGCGCTTCATCCTCGTCCTCGTAGGTCGCGTAGAAGTACGGGGTCTCGGCAGCGAACTCCGCGGCACACGTATCGACCAGCTTGTGGACCGGGACGATGCCCCACGCGTACCGCTGCGCCCGGATCGCTTCTTCGGTCGTTCCCTGCAAGGCAGCGATCGTCCGATCGCTGTAGCCGAGACGTTTGGCCTCCCAGAGCACCTCGTCCGTGAGCGGCTTGTGCGCCAGGTGCTCCTCCAGCGCGACGATGCGCTGAATCGCACGGACGAACCAGACATCGATGCGGCTCAGCGCGCTCACCCGCTCGGGTTCCCAGCCGCGTCGAACGGCCGCAGCGACAGCCCACAACCGCAGATCGGTCGGGACGCGCAACGCGTGCTCGAGTTGCGCCGGGTCCTGCCAGCGTGGATCCTCCCAGCGGAGATCCGCCTGGTCAGTATCGAGGCCGCGAACCGCCTTCTGGAGGGCAGCTTCGAAACAGCGGTCGATCGCCATCACCTCGCCAGTCGCTTTCATCTGCGAGCCCAGTGTCCGGTCGCCGTGGCGGAATTTATCGAACGGCCAGCGCGGGATCTTCACGACACAGTAGTCGAGAGCCGGCTCGAACGAGGCCATCGTCTTGCCGGTGACCGGGTTCGGCAGCTCGTCGAGCGTCCGACCGATCGCCAGCTTCGCGGCGATCCGAGCGATCGGATAACCGGTCGCTTTGGAGGCGAGTGCCGAACTGCGGCTGACACGCGGGTTGACCTCGATCACATAATACTGGTCGGAATGCGGGTCGAGCGCGAACTGGATGTTGCATCCACCGACGATGCCGAGCGCGCGGATGATCTTGAGCGCAGCGCTCCGCAGCATCTGATAATCGCGGTCGCTCAGCGTCTGCGAGGGCGCAACCACGATACTATCGCCAGTGTGCACCCCCATCGGGTCGAGATTTTCCATGTTGCAGACGGTGATGCAGGTATCGTTGGCATCCCGCATCACCTCGTACTCGATTTCCTTCCAGCCGAGTAGGCAGCGTTCGACCAGGACCTGTCCGGTCGGGCTCGCCGCGATGCCGCGCTGGACGAGCGCTACCAGCTCGTCACGCGTGAAGGCGATACCGCCACCGGTTCCACCGAGCGTGAAGGCTGGCCGTACGATGAGCGGCAGGGGCACCTCGTCGGCGAAGCGCAGCGCCTCCTCGACACTGTACGCCGTGCTGCTCTCGAGCACAGGCTCACCGATCTCGAGCAGGAGTTCTTTGAAGAGCTGCCGATCCTCCGCCTTCTGGATCGCCGTAAGCGGTGTACCCAGCAGGCGAACGCCATAGCGGTCGAGCACATCAGCCTCAGCGAGCTGAACTGCCAGATTGAGACCGGTCTGACCACCGAGCGTCGCCAAGAGGCCCTCCGGCCGTTCGCGCGCGATGATCCGCTCGAGAACATCGACCGTCAGCGGCTCGATGTAGACCACATCGGCCATGTCCTCGTCGGTCATGATCGTCGCCGGATTGGAGTTGACGATGATCGTCCGGATCCCCTCTTCGCGGAGCGCTCGGAGCGCTTGGCTTCCGGAGTAATCGAACTCCGCTGCCTGACCGATGACGATCGGCCCCGAACCGATCACAAGCACGCTGGAGACGAGTGGCTGCCGTGCCATCGTCACACCTCCTCGCCGGCCAGGACTGCCGAGCGCGTCGGCTGACGTCGTGCTTGCCAGCGCTGCCGGACGAGTTCGACGAAAGCATCGAAGAGGTCCTGGCTGTCCTGCGGTCCTGGCGAGCCTTCCGGATGGAACTGCACGGTGAGTACGGGTAACGACCGATGCCGCAACCCCTCGACCGTTCCGTCGTTGACGTTCACCATCCAGACCTGCCAGCCGTCTTCCACCGGTACGCTGGCAGCTTCGACACAGTAGCCGTGATTCTGCGAGGTGATCCGAACTTGACCAGTCAGGAGATCCTTCACGGGGTGATTGCCGCCGCGGTGCCCGAACGTCAACTTCGTCGTCTTGGCACCGGCTGCGAGGGCGAGCAGCTGATGGCCGAGGCAGATCCCGAAGAAGGGGTTGCCCGACGCGGCGAGCGTTCGCACCGTTTCGATCGCCTCCCGCGCTTGCGTCGGGTCACCCGGTCCGGGTGAGACGACGACACCGTCCGGATCGTAGACCAGGACAGTCGCTGCGTCGACACCGTAGGGGAGAACTGTCAGGCGCACGTTCCGGCGCAGGAGCGACACGAGGATATTCCGCTTGACGCCGCAATCGATCAGGACGATATGCGGCGCACCGACCGGACCGAACGTTGCTGGTTCACCACGAACGGCTGGCACGACGTCCTCGCGATCCGGTGACCAGGCGCGACGCGCCAGCGCGATCAACTCGTCGTCGCTCAGACCGCGCCGGTCAGAAACCAGGACAGCGCGCATCGTCCCGTGCACGCGCAAGTGGCGGGTCAGTGCACGCGTATCGACACGAGCCAACCCAGGGATCCCCCACCGCTCCAGATAGTCGCCGAGCGTCCCCCGCGAGCGCCAATGACTGGGCTGATCGCAATACTCCCGCACGACGAGCCCGGCAACCCACGGACGACGCGACTGGTCATCCTCTTCAGCCACGCCGTAGTTGCCGATAAGTGGGTACGTCATGCAGACGATCTGCCCATAAAAAGAGGGGTCAGTGACCACCTCTTGATACCCCGTCATGACCGTGGTGAAAACGGCCTCGCCCTCAACCGTCCGGCGCGCTCCGAACGGCGTACCCGGGAAGATCCGACCGTCTTCCAAGACGAGCGCTCCGATGCGCGAATGCTTCATCGACATAGACCACCTTCCCTCCGACGATCGTGAGGCAGACGCGCCCGTGCAGCGTCAGTTCGAGAAGCGGTGTATTCGCACTGCGCGAGCGCAACGTCGCGCGCGTCACCTGCCAGGGGGCCTCCGGATCGAACACTGTGACATCGGCCGGGGAACCCGGCCTCAAGGTTCCCCCTGGCAGGCCGAAGAGCCCGGCCGGCCGGCAGGAGAGGAAGTCGACGAGTTCACCCATGGTTAACCAGCCGCTGCGGACGAGGCGCAACAGGAGCGGTAACGCGAGTTCCAGTCCGATCATCCCGAATGCTGCCCGATGCAAATCCGTCGATTTGTCGCGCTCGTGGTGCGGCGCATGATCGGTCGCGATGACATCGATCGTCCCGTCGCGCAGGCCGGTGCGTAAGGCCAGCACGTCTGCCTCCGGGCGCAAGGGAGGATTGACCTTCGCGTTCGCATCCGGGCAGGGCCCGGGAGGCAGGAACTCGTCCTCACCAGCGAAACGCCGGATACCTGCCACCCACTCGTCGGTCAGGAGCAGGTGATGCGGGGTCACTTCGACCGTGACATGCACGCCTTCGCGCTTGGCTCGCCGGACCATCGCGAGCCCGCGAGCGGTCGTCAGGTGCAGCACGTGGAGCCACCCCCCGGTTAGACGCGCCAGTTCCAAATCGCGGGCCAGGATGATCTCTTCCGCCACAGCCGGGATACCCGACAGGCCCAGTCGTTGAGCGACGGGGCCTTCGTGCACCGCACCGCCCGCGGCGAGCGTCCAGTCCTCACAGTGCACCATGATCGGCCGCCCGAGCACGCGACTCAGCTCGAGCGCTCGTCGCATGACGGCTGCACTGCGTGTGCTGTCGCCGTCGTCCGAGAACCCGATCGCGCCAGCCTCAGCCATACCAGCCAGATCAGCGAGCTCCTCACCGCGACGGCCCCGCGAAATCGCACCGATCGGGAAGATCCGCACCGGTAGCTCGCGCACTCGCTCGACGAGTGCCCGTACACGCTCCGGCGTATCGAGCGGCGGCTCGGTATTGGGCATACAGCAGATCGTCGCGAAGCCGCCTGCGGCAGCCGCCGCCGCACCGGTCTCCAGCGTCTCCTTCTCCGGGAAGCCAGGATCGCGGAGATGCGCATGGACATCCACGAATGCCGGCGAGATGACCAGCCCTGCCGCATCGATGACGAGTGCACCGTCCGGAACGGGCAGGGACTGACCGAGAGCGCTCACAGTTCCGTCGTGCAGGACGAGATCCCCAACCAAATCGAGCCCACAACTCGGATCGACGAGGCGTCCGCCACGCAGCAGCACGGTGCGATCCCATAAAAAAGGCCTCTGGATTCGGGCTGAATCCAGAGGCCCGTTCGTTCGCTCGCTCCAGTGCTGTGGACTACCGCCGTGCACGCCTCATCCAGTCAGTCGCGTCCGTACACCAGACCCCGACATTCGAAAGGCCAGTATATCGCGCTGAGGCGCTCGCGTCAACAGCCGGACTGTCGGTCGACGGAGAGCCCCTTCAGCACGGTCGGTGCTCCGGTCTCGAGGAGCCCTCCATGGCACGGAGGAACGAGTCATCCCAAATGGCGCCGGCGAAGGGACCTCACCGGCCAAGAGCACGCTGCCTGCGCTCCCGGGGCGTTGCGATCAGCGCATCAGCTCCATCTTCACGCGCTGCAAGTGGTTCGCGGCATTGAGGACAGCCGCTTCGGCCTTCTCGATCACCTCACGTGCGTAGCGGTTCGCTTCGTCGATCGCCCGCTGCCGTTGTTCTTTCGCCTGTCGCAACATCTCCTCACAGCGAGCCCGTGTCTCGTTCATAATGCCCTGCTCGCTCATGAGGTACTGCGCCCGCTCTTGCGCTGTCGCGAGGATCCGCTGCGCCTCGAGTTGTGCCTCGGTGATGATCTTCTGCCGCTCCTGCAAGACGCGCTTCGCCTGCCGCAATTCCCGGGGAAACGCATGCCGGAGCTCCTCGACCAACGCGGCGAGTTCCTGCTCGTCGACCATGATCTTGTTGCTGAACGGCACCCGTGACCCTCGCTCGACGAGCGCCTCCAAACGTTCCAGAAGCTGATAGAGGTCGGGAGTCGGCTCAGCGATCGGATAACCACGCACCTCGTCTACAGTCGCCATCGCCCTCACTCCCCCACGAGCGCACGGAATTTGCGGACCAAGGCTTCCGCGACGTGCTCAGGCACGAGGCCGGTCAAGTCCCCGCCCAGCTGCGCGACCTCCTTGATCATGCTCGAGCTGATAAAGGAGTACTGCGCGCTGGTCATCAGGCACACGACATCGACATCCGGCGCCAGATGCCGATTCATGTGCGCCAGCGAGAACTCGTACTCGAAGTCAGAGACTGCTCGCAGCCCCCGGACGATCGCCTGTGCCCCCACGGCACGCGCGTAGTCTACCGCGAGCCCACGGAACACGTCAACACGCACGTTCGACAAGCCGCGCAGCGCCTGTTCGGCGAGCGCACGCCGTTCTTCGGCTGTGAAGAGCGGCTGCTTGGATCGCCCCTCGTGCCCTGCGTAGATGCCGACGATCAGGAAGTCGAACAGTCGCGCGGCACGCTGGGCCACGTCGACATGACCGTTGGTGATCGGGTCGAACGTGCCGGGGTAGAACGCGACGTGCTTCACGCTTCCGCCTCGCCTTCGTTCGCCTCGTGACGTCGGATCACGTAGATCGCGACACAACTGTCACCGTGACAGCGGTCGCGCAGCTGCTCGAGACCGTTCAGTCGTTCCGGCATCGGGACGCGTGGCGAGTGGCCGATGACGAGGATCGTTCCATCCCCCACGTGTGGGGAATGCGCTACTGCCACCATGGTCTCGTGAATCGTCGGATCAGCGTAGGGTGGGTCCATGATGACGAAGTCATACGGCTCACCACGCGGCGGGCGGCGAAGGAATGCCTGGACAGTCGTGCAATGGACTGCTGCGCGCTCGGCGAATCCGGTGGACGCCAGGTTGTCACGGATCACGGCGCACGCCGCTGCGCTCCGCTCGACGAAGTCCACCCACTCGGCACCGCGCGAGAGCGCTTCGATCCCGACCGCACCGCTCCCGGCGTAGAGGTCGAGGACCCGTCGTGGCCGGATGCCGAGCGAATCGAGCATCGCGAAGAGCGCCTCTCGGATCTTGTCGGCCATCGGCCGAGTCCGGAGGCCACGCGGCGCTTTCAGGCGTCGCCCTCGTGCCGTCCCACCGATCACCCGCATGCGACCGGCCTCTCAGTCGCGCAACGTTCGCGACCCGTTCAAGCCATCCTCGTCACGCGGATACGAGCCGAAGATCTTCAGCTCGGCTGCCTTCTCCGCCATCCGCTGCAATGCCGCAGCGATGTGCGGATCCTTCCGGTGCCCCTCGATGTCGACCAGAAAGACGTACTCCCCGAGTACCGATTTCATCGGCCGGCTTTCCACCTTCGTCATCTGGATCTGCGCGATCGCCAGCTCGTTCAGTACCTCGACCAGTGCTCCCGGAACGTTCCGCTTGACCGTGAAGCAGAACGAGGTGCGATCCACTCCGGTCGGTTCGGCATCCTCGAGGGCCAATACGACGAAACGGGTCGCATTGCTCCGCTGATCCTGGATATCGCGCGCCAGCACCGCGGCACCGTAAAGTTCGGCAGCCCGGAGCGTCCCGATCGCCGCTCGCGAGCGATCCTCGCTCCGCATCACTTCAGCGACCGCAGCCGCCGTGCTCAGCGCCGCCACTTGCTCGGCGTGCGGCAAGCACCGTTCCAGGAAACGGCGGCACTGCCCCAGCGCTTGCGGATGGGAAAGGACGACGCGAATGTCTTCCAGCCGCGTACCGGGATGCGCGAGGAGAAAATGACGCACCGGGAGAATCAACTCGGCACAGATCTTGAGATCCGTTTCATGGATCAAGAGATCGACCGTCGTACTGACAGTACCCTCCAGCGAGTTCTCGATAGGCAGAATCGCGCGATCAGCCAAGCCAGTCTCCACCGCCGAAACGAGTGCCGGCATCGAGCCGAAGGCGATCAGGTCTGCCGGCTCGCGCTCGGCATACCGCAGTGCCGCCTCTTCCGTGAACGTCCCTGGTGGCCCGAGATAGGCAAGTCGTAACACGTTCTTTCCTCCACGATGCGGCGCTCGCACCAGAGAGCGGATCGTCACTCACCGGTGCCGTGCCCGACGATCGGTCGCGAGGAGTTCCCGGACTGCATACTGCTTCCCACACTGGCGGCAGACGAGTACACCACCCTGCGTCGTCTCGAGGACTTCCGCCTGCAGCGCATAGAACCGCCGCCGTCGGAAGACAGCCAAGGGGCTTCCGCAGTCGGTGCAGAAGACGATCCGACCACGCAGCCGCTCGATCGGGAACGGGAGATCGAGATCGTCGCTCGCCGGCGCAGCGTGTCGCCCCTCCACACGTCCTCCTCGCACCGCTTTCCATCGTACGACGGGTTCGCGTTTCCCGACCACAGATCCTTCCGTCGATGGTGAAACGGTCGCGCGAACCGCGCCACAGCAGATCGCCGTGCATGGGCGGCGCTTGTTCCGACCGGAACGGGAGCATCGGGTATACTGATAGAGAATGCGATGTCACGAGGTTGTGCCGCCATGCGTGAGGAGTGGCGGCTTTTTGCCGCCTTGTCGTTGCCGGAACACGTTCGCGAGCGAGTCGCTGCAGTGATCGCACACTTGCAGGCACGGGGATACCGAGCCAAATGGGTCGACCCGGCCGCAAGTCATCTCACCGTCCGCTTCTTCGGCTCGGTCGCACGCGATGCCGTGCCGGATCTCGTCGCCGCTCTTCGGGCGAGCGTGCGCGGACTGGAACCGTTTCTGCTGCGCGTGACGGGTGCCGGTGCCTTTCCGCATCCCGAACGGCCACGCGTGCTGTGGCTCGGGGTCGATGGACACGTGCCGGCTCTTCTCGACCTGGCCGAGCGGGTCGAGCAGCACGCGGGAGCGTTCGCCGAAGCGAGCGAGACCCGCCGCTTCCACCCGCACATCACGCTCGCACGGGTCCGGCCGGAGGACACCGGCACGCTGCGTGGTCTGCCGCGGGAGTTAGAGCGGCTCGGTCGGATGCCACCGCTGCCGCTCCCGGTCGATCGACTGACGCTGTATCGGAGCGAACTCTTCCGCTCCGGACCGCGCTATACGGTCATCGAAGAGTTTCCGCTCGGCTGAGGGACACCGATGCTCGTAGCAGTCTGCGGGCCCAACGAAGCGACGGATGAGGAAGTTGCCCTGGCGGAACGACTCGGTGAGTTGCTGGCCCGTGCCGGCGCGACAGTCATCTGCGGGGGTCGCGGCGGCGTGATGGCCGCCGTCTGCCGTGGCGCGAAACAGGCTGGAGGCACAACGATCGGCATTCTGCCTGGAACCGACCCGCGCGAGGCGAACCGATGGGTCGACTACCCGCTGTGCACCGGTATCGGCGAAGCGCGCAACGCCGTCGTCGTCGCCTCGGGCCAGGTCGTGATCGCAGTCGGCGGGGGGCTGGGCACGCTGTCCGAAATCGCGCTCGCGCTCAAGCTGGGGCGCCCGGTCATCGCGCTCCGTACCTGGCCGCTCGATCCGGAGTTGCTCGCGCGCACCGGCGCTCGGCTCGTCACGGTCACGAGCGCTGAGGAAGCCGCCCAGCGAGCGCTCGAACACGGCCGGACTGGGCAGTCCGGCTGATGGAGGGACCGACATGACGACACAGACGATTTCCGTTTTGGACAAACTCGCCGAACTCGAGCAGCGTTTCGAAGAGCTGGAGCGACTCTTGGCCGATCCGGCTATCGCCACGGACCCGCACCGGTTGGCCCAGCTCGGTCGCGAACGAGCTGAACTCGAGGAGATCGTGAGCGTCTACCGGCAACTCAAGGATACCGACCGGCAGATCGCCGAGGCGGAAGAGCTGCTCGAAGCGGAAGATCCAGAACTGGCTGCGCTCGCAGCTGACGAACTGGAGCGGTTGCGCGAGTACCGTGAGTCGCTCTACCAAGATTTGCGCCGTCGACTGGTCCCGCGCGACCCGAACGACGAGAAGGACGTGATCGTCGAGATCCGAGCTGGTACCGGTGGTGAGGAGGCGGCACTCTTCGCGGCCGACCTCTTCCGGATGTACACCCGTTACGCTGAACGGCAGGGCTGGAAAGTCGACGTGCTCTCCAGCAGCCCAACCGAACTCGGTGGGTTCAAAGAGATCATCTTCGAAGTCCGAGGTCGTGGCGCCTACAGTCATTTCAAGCATGAGAGCGGTGTCCATCGCGTCCAGCGCGTCCCGATCACCGAATCGTCCGGCCGTATCCATACGTCGACCGCGACAGTCGCTGTCTTGCCCGAAGCTGACGAGGTCGAAGTCCACATCGACGAAAACGACCTCCGGATCGAAGTCTTCCGCTCGAGCGGTCACGGTGGGCAGAGCGTCAATACGACCGACTCGGCAGTCCGGATCACGCATCTGCCGACCGGCATCGTCGTGAGTTGCCAGGACGAGCGCTCGCAGCTCAAGAACCGGATCAAGGCAATGGCAGTCCTCCGCGCCCGGCTCTACGAGCTACAGCGTCGGAAGCTGGAAGAGGAGCGTACCGGCCTCCGGCGGCAACAGGTGGGTACCGGTGAGCGAGCCGAGAAGATCCGCACCTACAACTTTCCGCAGGATCGCGTCACCGACCACCGGCTCAAGCTCACCGTGAACAACCTGGCAGCGATCCTGGACGGCGAAATCGACATCTTCGTCCAGGAGCTGCAGGCGCTGGAAACGGCCGAGCGGTTGCGCGCCGCCGGCATCAGCTGAGTCACCCGGCCGTGCCGACGTACCGCGAAGTGTTGCAATCCGCTACCGAACGGCTCCGCGCGAGCGGGATCGAGTCGGCACGCCTCGATGCCGAAGTGCTGCTCTGTCACACGCTCGGGATCGACCGCACCGAACTCTATCGCCGCCTCCCGGAGTCCCTCGCCGTTCCTCTGGACGAGTACTGGCAGCTCGTCGAGCGACGCGCTCGCGGCGAACCGGTCGCGTACCTCACCGGACACCGGGAGTTCTACGGCCTCGACTTCATCGTGACGCCCGACACCTTGATACCGCGGCCAGAGACCGAATACCTCGTCAGCTGGGCAGTCGAGCGCCTCCGCCATCGCCGTGACCGCGCACGCTGCGTGGATGTCGGAACCGGCTGCGGTGCGATCGTCATCGCGATCGCCGCCACACTCGGTCCGGAGCATCCGTCCGTGCTCGTCGGCTGCGATCGCTCGCTCCCGGCTCTCCGGGTCGCACGCCGCAACCGCGACCGCCTGGCACCGGGTCGCGTGCACCTCGTCTGCGGGCACCTCTTGACCTGGTGCCGCGGCCCGCTCCATCTGGTCGTCGCCAATCTTCCGTACTTGCGGCCGGAACAGTGGCACCCTGGTATCGCCTTCGAGCCACCCGAGGCGCTCTTCGCGGCGGACAGCGGGTTCGGTCTCTACACCGAGTTGCTTCCCCAGGTGGCCGATCGCCTGGCGAGCGATGGCGGGTTCATCTTCGAGATCGATCCGGCACAGGCCGAGCGGGCCATGTCGGAAGCCCGCCAGCACTTTCCGGAGGCGACGCTGACCGTGCTTCCCGATCTCGCTGGCTTGCCACGATATGTGACCGTCGAGCGGAAAACGAAAAGCCGGGCCAGCTGACCCGGCATGTCCAGCACCGAGAGGGGCTTTCTCAAGCCTGGCGGGCCTCCTTGTAGAGCGTCCGGAGACAGCGGGTGCAAATGCGCATGCGCTTCGGGACGCCATTCAGGATAACCGTCACGCGCTGGACATTGGGCTTGAACTTCCGGTTCGTCTTGCGATTGGAGTGGCTGACGTTATGACCGAACATCGGCTTCTTGCCACAGAGTTCGCACATCGCCATGGTCGACGCTCCGTTTTCGTCGTTCGTCCGCCCGGCGGATCGTCTCCGTTCACCGAACGGTAAGACTAGCACGGCCGCCTATGCAACGTCTACCGAAACCGTCGGAACACGATCGTCTTCGCGGTATGCGGCTCCGTACCGCTCACCGTCAGCACTGTTGCTTGACGGCTCTCCGGGCGACAGGTTGACTTGGAGCTGGCGAGGACGCGACAGGGGTCGGTTTCGAGCGATGACAGGGGCAGGATCCAACCGCGATCCACGGGACGTGCTCCATCGCGTGTTCGAGCTGGAACGGCGCAAGGGTCTACAGGACACGGCCGCTGTTGGCGGACTGGAGCGGTTTCTCGCGCGCAACCTCCCAGTGTGGGTCGCCCAACAACCAGCCCTGCGTTCGCAGCTGGAGCGGCTCGCCTCGCTCTTGCGCGGCTACGCCGACCGCACCCCGGACGAACGCGACGCCCTCATCCGCCGGGCACTCCTCATCCTCGATGGCGAGCCCAGCGAACCAGAGCCAGCACCCCCTGCAAGGGCACCGCGCACTGCACCGGCGTGGCCTGCCGCAAGGTTGTCGGTCGATCCGGACGAGCCGGTCACCGCGCTTCCCCGCGTCGGCAGCCAGCGGGCGCGTCAGCTGGAAGCACTCGGCGTCCGCACGGTACGAGACCTCCTCTATCTCGTTCCTCGTCGTTACGCAGATTACACCCAAGTCGTCCCGATCGGCAGGCTCAGCCGACTCGTCCGACCGGGCGAGGAGGTAACCTGCACGGTCATCGGCGAGATCACCCAGCTCGAACTCCGCGAGTCGCACTCTGGCCGGCGCTACGTTGCTGCCGAGCTCCGCGACGATACCGGGAGTATTCCGGTCGTGTGGTTCAATCCGTACGTGGCCAGGCAACTGGCAGTCGGCCAGCGGATCGCCATCAGCGGAAAGCTCGAGAGCAGCGGGCCGTACGTCAGCTTCCGCAATCCGGAATGGGAACTGGCTGATGCGGAACTCTTCCACACCGGCCGGATCGTCCCGATCTACCCGCTCACCCAGGGTCTTTACCAGCGGCAGATGCGTCAGTTGACCCGTCTCGCCCTCGACGCTGCGCTCCCCCGGCTCGCTGACCCACTGCCGGCGAGTCTCCGCCAACGCTACGAACTGCCGACACTCGCCTGGGCACTCGAGCAGGTGCACTATCCCGAGTCGCTCGCCGCTGCGGAGCGCGCACGGCAGCGACTCGCGTTCGACGAATTTCTCATCCTGCAGCTCGGGCTCGTCCAGCGACGGCTGGTCTGGCACGCCCAGGCCGGTACGGCGATCCCGATCGACCGTGCGCTCCTCGACCGATTCTTAGCATCCCTGCCGTTCCAGTTGACGGGAGCCCAACAACGTGCCCTCGAAGAGATCCTGGCTGACCTCGCTCAGCCGCACCCGATGAGCCGCTTGCTCCAGGGGGACGTCGGGTCAGGCAAGACGGTAGTCGCGGCCGCTGCGGCGCTGCTCGTCCATCGGGCAGGCTACCAGTCGGCACTGCTGGCGCCGACAGAGATTCTCGCAGAGCAGCACTTCCGTACCCTGACGAAACTGTACAGTGGGCTCGCGAGTAGCGAGCGACCGCTCGTCGCTCTGCTCACCGGTAGCACGCCGGAACGCGACCGTGGGCCGATCCTGGCAGGGTTGGCGACTGGTGCGATCCCGATCGTCGTCGGTACGCATGCACTGCTCGAAGAACGCGTGCAGTTCCACAACCTCGCTTTTGCGGTCATCGACGAGCAGCATCGCTTCGGCGTCCTTCAGCGACACAGCTTGCGCAGCAAAGGGAACAACCCACATGTCCTCGTCATGACGGCGACACCGATCCCGAGGAGTCTCGCGCTGGTGCTGCACGGCGACCTCGATCTCTCGGTCATCGACGAGCTTCCACCAGGTCGCCAGCCGGTGAAGACGTTCGTGGTGCCAGGTCGCAAGCGCGGGCAGGCTTACCAGTTCGTCCGTCGCGAGATCGAGAAGGGACACCAGGCATTCGTCATTTGCCCGCTCGTCGAGGAGTCGGACGCGATCGAGGCACGCGCGGCGACTGCCGAGTACGAGCGCCTCAGCCGCGAGGTCTTTCCCGACCTGCGCCTCGGTCTCCTGCACGGTCGGATGAGCGCCCGCGAAAAGGACGACGTGATGACCCGCTTCCGGGACGGTGAGATCGATATCCTCGTCTCGACCGCCGTCGTCGAAGTCGGCATCGATGTCCCCAACGCGACCGTCATTCTGATCGAGGGTGCCGAGCGGTTCGGACTGGCTCAGCTGCACCAGTTCCGCGGGCGTGTCGGACGCGGTACGGCACCGTCGTACTGCTTGCTCGTCTCCGATGCCGACTCGGAAAGCGCGCGACAACGATTGGAGGCGGTCGCCACGACGACCGACGGTTTCCGCCTCGCCGAGATCGACCTGCAATTGCGCGGGCCAGGAGAATTCCTCGGGACGCGCCAAAGCGGCCTCCCCAATCTCCGCTTCGCGACGCTCGCCGATATGCCGACACTGCACGCTGCCCGGCGCGCTGCCGAAGAGCTCCTCCAACGGGACCCGTCGCTGTCAGCTCCCGAGCATGCCGCACTGGCCGAACTCGTCCGGAACCTCTGGTCACGGAGCGTTGCTGACGTGAGCTGAGAAAGGAAACGATACCGATGAGCCGACCGATCGTCTGGCTCGATCGGAGCCTGATCGCACGCCTGCTCGCACCGTTCCTCGAGCCCGTCGCTACGGACGCCGGTTGGGAGATCCGGACTCGCCCTGACCTGACCGCAGCCGCCATTCGAGCCGAGCCAGGGATCGCGCTGCTCGACACACTCGAAGCGCTCGCGCTCCTGCCAGCTGCCTTCATCGCCACTGATCTCGCCGTCTTCTCCCAGCACACCAGTGCCGTGGCGCTCTCGACTCCCGAGCGGCCGGACCGCATCGACCGGGCTGCCGTGAGCGTCGCCGGGTGCCGTCCCGCGAGTACAGCGCTGGCGCGTGCGACGATCGAACCGTTCTTCGGACTGCGCGTCGTCGAGTGGCAGCAGGAACCGGGTAGCGAGACCAGTGCCGCGCTGCGTGTCGTCGAGGACGAAGCGGCCCTCGTCCGGCTCGACGAGCACCACCACGACCTCGGCCGAGCCTGGTTCATCCTCACTGGCCTTCCGTTCGTCAGTCACGTGCTCGTCTGCCCGGCTGACGTGGCAGCGGAAACCCGGCAGACCTTCGCGCGCTGGGCGCAGCGACTTCCGGACGAGCTGCGTGACCGGGCAGCCGAGATCGCGAGCGACCTCGCTGCTGAACGATCGCTCGACGCTGGACGCGTGCTGTCCTACATCACTGAAGCGCTGAACGTGCTGACGCCACCGGCTCGTCGCGCGATCGAGGAGCTGCTGCGCCGCAGCCGGAGCGCTCTCCGGCCGCCGAAGGCAGAGCACTATCGCTCGCTCTCCTCCTGAAGCTCCGCTTCCTCTTCTTCGGTGCCAGGCAGACGGGCACGATAGACTCGCGCGAGCGCAGCGTACCACTCCGCACCGACATGGTGCGCGAGCGGTGCGTCCTCGAGCTGCAGCCAGCGCTCGCCGAAGAGTTCCGCGTCCGCGGCGACAGCGAGGACATCGCCGATGAAGAGATCGTGATCGCCGAGGCTGAGGCGCCCAACGAGCCCACATTCGATCTGCGCCACAGCTTCCTCGATCACGGGGACGTCGATTTCGAGGGCATCGACCGCATGCAGCTCGGCACGCGCGAACTTGTCCAGGTCTCGGCCGGAGAGTGTCCCGCAGAGATGAATCGCTGGTAGGTACTCGATCGTCAGGATATTGAGGGCGAAGAACTCACCTTTCCCGAGCAGCTCGTGCGTGAAGCGACTGGGATGGATCGCGAGACCGATCCGCGGCGGATCCAGACTGAGCGGCATGACCCAGGCTGCCGTCATTACGTTCGGCTGGGAACGGTGTTGCGTGGTGACCAGGACCACGGGGCCAGGTTCGAGCAAGCGTGCAGCCATTCGCGGTTCACGCGCCTCTTTGCGCCCCACGCCTGCCTCAACTCCTCTCCGTCGCGGTGGATCCGAAACGGCGGGCAGCGAGCATCGACTGGTAGACAGCATAGTACTGCTCGGCGATCCGCCGCTGCGTGTAGTGGGCCAAAACGCGCCGTCGCCCTGCCTCACCGAGGCGGCGAAGCCGCTCCAGATCAGCCAAAAGATCCCTCAGCAGCCGGACGAGCGCATCGACATCGTCTTCCGGAAAAACCAGTGCCGGATCGCCGATCACCTGCGGGATCTCCCCTGAGGACGAGCCGATGACTGGCACCCCGCAGCTCAGCGCTTCGATGATCACGCGCCCGAACTGTTCTTTCCAATTGCGTCGCGTCCGCGACGGGACGACGAGGAGATGGAACCGGTTCAAGACTTCGGGCATGAGCGCCGGCGGCACGCCACCGCGAAAGACGACCCGATCGCGGACACCGAGTTCGGTTGCCAGCATCTCGAGGCGCGTCCGTTCCACCCCCTCACCGACGATCTCGAGTTGGACACGGCCAGGCAACCGGGCCAGAGCCCGGATCACCAGATCGGCCCCCTTTTCCGGTACCAGCCGCCCGACGAAGCCGATGGTCGGAGTATCGGAGCGAGGCACCGGCAGCGGGCGAAAGATCTCTGGATCGACCCCAAACTGCGGGATGACCGCCAGCGGCCCGCGGTATCCCTTGCGCCGCAAGACCTCGGCTGCCTCGTGATTCCCAGCCACCGCTGCGCTCGCCAAACGGTAGTTGAGCCGCTCGAACCAAGAGAACGGTGGCGGATACCGCCGGTACAGGTTCTGCCAGGTGAAGAAGAGGATCTGCGCACCGTACCGCTTCCCGACGAGCGCCGCGTGCGCCGTGACCAGATTGTAGGGCTCCTCGTCGATGTGCAGGATGTCCGGGCGAAAACGCGCGATGTGCTTCCCGAGTCCGGGATAGAAGTGAAGATGATGGTGCCCGTTGAACCACATCGGTTCGACGACGAGCTGGTATCCATTGACGAACCGCCGTTCCAATTGCAGGACACCGACCCGACTCTCGATCCACGCTGGCGGCACGACCGCCAGGAGCTCGACCTCCGGAAGACGAGCCAGCTCCTCGAGCTTCCGCTGGTACACGCCGTTGACCAGTGCTTTGGAGAGGATCAGGATCCGCATGGTCACTCAGCCCATCGCTCGACCGGCTCCTTGCCGTGCCAGGGCGATCGCCTCTCGATACGCTGCCAGCGTCCGCTCGGCTGTGCGGCGCCAGGTGAAGGTGTGAGCTCGCTCCAGGCCGCGGGTGCGGAGCGTCCGTTGCAGCACCGGGTCGTTGAGCACTCGAACCAGTGCACGCGCGAAGGCATGCTCGTCGGGCTCGACGAGGAGTCCGGCATCGCCGACGACTTCCGGCAAGCTCGTACACCGTACCGCGATGACTGGTGTCCCGCAGGCCATCGCCTCGAGCGGCGAGAGGCCGAAACCCTCGTACAAAGAAGGATATGCGTACACGGTCGCCAGCTGATACCACAGGACCTTCTCGTCCTCATCGACCGGGCCGGGCAGCAGCACACGTTGCTCCAAGCCGAGCGCACGAATGAGCGGCTCGAGTGGTGGATAGAGGGTGGGATTGTCGCTGTGCGGCTGTCCCGGAATGACCAGAACCGCCCCTTCCGGGAGATCGGGTAGCGCACGGGCGAATGCGCGCACCAGGAGCGGCAGGTTCTTCCGTACGTCGAACCCACCGAGGTTGAGAACTACTGGCCCTCGGATACCCCAGCGTGCAGCGAGTTGCCACACGCGATCGGACTCGGTAGCAGGACGGAAACGCTCGTCGACACCGAGCGGTATCACCCTGATCCGGTCTGCCGGATAGCCCAACACGTCGACGATATCGCGCCGTGACCACTCCGAGTCGGTGAGCACCAGTATCGCCCGACGGACCGTCCTCCGCACGAGCGCTGTATAGAGGCGCATAGCGAGCGAGGCACGGTACTCCGGGAGGACGAGCGGGATCACGTCGTGGACAGTCACCACCAGGGGCGCCGCGATCCGTACGGGAGCAGCGAAATACGGGACATGCACGAGGTGTGGTCGCATCCGCGCAGCCAGCGCCGGCAAGCCCTGTTGCTCCCACCAGACCTTGGCGAGCTTGCTGCGAGCGGGAAACGGTGGTTCCTGGACGACGACGCGCTCGCCGCGCGACAGGGTCGCTGGAATCGGATGAGGAAGCGCGAGCGTCACCGCGCAGTCGTCCGAGGTCGCGAACTCGTTCCAGAGCGCGAGCGTGTACTGTCCGCTCCCGGTTCGCGGCTGGCTGACGAAGCTACCGTCTAGAACGACCGTCGGTGTCGACAACTGCCCCACACCCTCCCAGATCCGGCGCTGAGTATAGTGCGGTACCCGACCAGGGCGCGCGCACGGTTTCCTGTCACCGGCCGTGGAGGTGTCGAGTCACCGAGTTCGGTTGCCGGTGCGACGACGACATCGGTATAGTGGGTACCGAGGACCCACGGGTCGTGGGGGAACGGAGCGAGAGGGAGCGAGAGGATGGCCAGGACGGTAACGGTCAGTGACGAGACGTTCGAACAGGAAGTCGTACGCTCGCCGGTTCCGGTTCTCGTCGACTTCTGGGCCCCCTGGTGCGGCCCATGCCGGATGATCGCTCCCATCCTCGAGGAGATCGCCGAGGAGAAGACCGGCAAGCTCAAGGTGGCGAAGGTAAACGTCGACGAGAACATGCAGGTGGCGATGCAGCACGGTATCAGCAGCATCCCGACCTTGATCCTCTACAAGAATGGCAAGCCGGTGGAGCGTATGATCGGCGCGATGCCGAAGCAGCGCTTGCTGCAGCAGATCGAGAAGCACTTGTAAGTCGACGCGCACGTTGCGTTTCCGAGAGGCGGCCGGCACGCTGTCGGCCGCCGATGTATTTCCAGAGCATCGCACCGCAGCTCGCGAGGAAAACCATCGCCGCCACCCGCCGCGCCCGTCGCGATTTTCGCGCGTGCTCGTAGGCGAGCAGGAAGAGGTTGCCGAGGCTCGCCAGGATCGCTGTCCGACCACGGAGGTACGCCTCGAGCGGCACCGCTACGACCGTCGTCCTCCGTTCGTCGACCGCGAGCGGAGGATAGCGGTACCGGTCCCGCCGAAGGTCGAACGTGACGATACTCGCATCGGCCTGGTCAGGAATGTTGGGATCATAGACCCAGACCTGGGCCTGGTCGGCATCGCGCTGACAGAACGCGTACGGGACGACCGTGTGCCCCTGCCCGAGCAATGCGCGAATGACGTCGCGGCGCCAGGGCCGTGGGACGTTGATGTCGAAGCACCGCTCGCTCCAGCCGCGCTCCAGGAGGTCGTTCACGAACGCCCGGTACGCCCGCCGTGGACTCGGGAACAGAAACCAAGGCAAGCCAGCGAGCAAGGCGCGGTCGCTCAACTGACGCCCGTGCAAGACCAGCACGAGGTCACGCAGCCCTTCCGGTTCCTCGAGCTGGCCGAGCGCTCGTGCCAGGGCGACGCGTGAGAGTCCCGTGCACAAGCCGCCACTGACACGGCCGTCCGGCAGCCGCCGCAAACCGACTACCTCGCTGTACAGGCCACGGAAGAACAGGCGCGGAGCGAGAGCGAAGCGAAAGGTCGCGCGGAAGTGCCGGCTGTCCGGATCGACGGTACCGAGGTCGTCCAACCGGTTGGCCCAGGGTAGGCGATCACGCCCGGGGTCGAAGCGATTGCGCCCACAGAAAACGACCGGTACGGGTGACTCGGCCACGACAGTCTGCTGGCCAGCTTCCGGGCGAACCACGCGGAGCACGACCGGAAACGACGGTATCCCGGCCGGAAACACCAGCCATTCTCGTGAGCCACCCGGCAGCACGCGCCAGTTCGCCGGTGGAACGAGGTGGAGGCGCGAACCGGCCATATCGTCCGGATCGCCTCCGCGAACCGTCACGCGGAAGCGATCAGGGGTCCAGCGGAACGTGTCCGATCCGGCATTCGTGAAGCGCAGTTCGTCGAGCGGTGCGCCGTCGACGGTCGAGAGCTCGATGCTCAGTGGGCTTCGTCCGTCACGGGCACCGGCTGAGGCCGCCATCCGAGCGCTTCCATTTCCCGTCGCAGATCCTCGAGATCCGCGAAGCGCCGATAGACCGACGCGAAACGAATGTACGCCACCTCGTCGAGCTGCTTCAGCTCGCGAAGCACGATCTCACCGATCTGCGTGCTGGTCACCTCGGTGGTTCCGAGACTCTGCAACTCGCGCTCGACCGTCGCGACGATCCGATCGATCGCATCCGGCGAAACCGGGCGCTTCTTCAGCGCCAGTCGCAGCCCCTCACGCAACTTGCCGACGTCGAATGGCTCGCGACGACCGTCCCGCTTGACCACCATCAGCCAGACCGGTTCGACCCGTTCATAGGTCGTGAACCGACGGCCACAGGCACTGCATTCCCGGCGTCGCCGGATGCTTTCGCCACCGTTCAATTCGCGCGAATCGATCACCCGTGCGTCACGGGCACCGCAATACGGGCACTTCACCGCACACGCCTCGCTGATTCAGCGCTCGCGCAGGAAACGCAGGATCGACGGCTCCGCCCACTCGTCGTCGTCCAAGATCGGCGTCCGCGGCGGTGCACTCGGCCGTATCGTCGGTTCCGGCCGGAAGCGGCGCTCGGCCGTGCGCGGGCGGCGCTGGGCACCGGCGCCAGTGAAGCCGGCAGCGATGAGGGTGATCGTGACGTCGCGGCCCATCGCCTCGTCCGGCTCGGTCGTGCCGAAGATGATCTCGGCCTCCTCGTCGACCATCGAGCGGATGAGTTCTGCCGCTTCGTTCACCTCCGCCATCGAAAGGTCAGGCCCACCAGCGATGTTGTAGAGCACGCGCGTCGCACCCTCGATGCTCATCTCGAGCAGCGGGCTCTCCACAGCTGCCCGCGCTGCATCGACGCAACGGTTTTCGCCCGTCCCACGACCGATCGCCATCAGAGCCGTACCGGCATCGCGGAGAATCGTCTTCACGTCGGCGAAATCGAGATTGATGAGTCCAGGCCTCGTGATCAGATCGGAGATCCCCTGGATGCCTTGCCGAAGCACGTCGTCAGCGATCCGGAATGCCTCGGAAAACGGCGTCTTGGGGTCGACCATCGAGACCAACCGCTGGTTCGGGATCGTGATCAGGGCATCGACGTGCTCCTTGAGGACAGCGATTCCCTCATCGGCGATCCGGCGCCGCTTCGCCCCCTCGAAGTCGAACGGGCGCGTCACCACGCCGACGGTGAGCGCTCCCGCCTCGCGTGCCAGACGGGCGATGACTGGTGATGCGCCCGTACCGGTCCCGCCACCCATCCCGGCAGCGATGAAGACCATGTCGGCACCGCGGACGATCTCGGCCAGGACGTCGACGCTCTCCTCAGCGGCGCGTTCACCGATGTCGGGTCGCCCTCCGGCACCCAGCCCCTTGGTCAACTTGTCGCCGATCCGTACCGTGATAGGGGCCAGCGACTTGAGGAGAGCCTGGGCATCGGTATTGACGGCGATGAACTCGACACCCTGTACGCCCGCCTCGATCATCCGGTTGACCGCGTTCCCGCCACCACCCCCGACACCGATCACCTTGATACGGGCGAAGGAGTGAATGAGTTCGTCCTCGTGATGGTTTTCGAACATGCTGGACATCGCGCTCATCCTCCTGCGCTCTCGCCCTGCCCCTCCGTCCGGTCTCCGATCGATAGGTGACCGCTACCGCAATACCGACAACCCCGCCTCTACCGGCGGGTAGGCGACCACCCGCTGGCTGTACCAGTCGTCAAGGTCGGAGTGTAGCATATCATGCCGCCGCTCACGGACTCACTGTCCACAGTACGGGCCGATCGGGGTCACGGAGATCCAGATGCAACCACCTGTCCTTCCGCGTCAGAATCGCGTCGAGCACGGCGAGCTGCTCAGCGAAGCGCTCAGCATCACCCAGTACGACGCGCTCGCCACCGGTGAAGACGAGAACGAAGCCATCGGCCGAGCGGTACTCGAGTCTTGCCAGACGGTCAGCGTACCGCTCGACGACCACCGGTAACGCCTTTGCGACCGTGCTGGGGACACGTCCGCCGGGCTGCAAAGCGAGGCCGCCCTCGACGTCGACGTGCGGGACACCATCCTGGTCACCGCTCCCGATCACCAGCCCCTCCCGATCGACGAGCCAGCTCCCCTCACGCGTCATCCAGACGCTCGCTGGTTCGCGCTCGACGAGATCGATCGCGACAGTGTCAGGATAGTAGACCCGCACGGTCGCCCGGGCGATCGCCGGATGCTGGACCAGGCGCTGCGCCACGGCCTGCGTGTCGACTCGAAACACCGAGAGGCCCAATACCCCGCTGTCTCGGATGACGGTGTCAGCGAACGCAAGGCGATTTCCGTTGACGACGACGGTACGCACGCGATACTGCTCGCCCTCGAGGAAACCGACCAGGAGCACTCCGCCCCCGATGAGCAGCAGCAGTGCCAGGATGCGGCCCGTGAGCACGCCACTCGCGAGCGCGTGCCGGACACGTCGGCGACGCGGCCGTGGCGGTACCCCCGTCACGCCGACCGTCGCCGTCGCTGCTCCCGGTGTCGCTCCAGTGCCAGTTCGATCAGTCGCGTGATCAGATCCCGAAAACACAACCCCGACGCCTCCCAGAGCTTGGGATACATGGAGATCGCCGTGAAGCCCGGAATCGTGTTCACCTCGTTGATCAGGATGCGACCGGTCGGCCGCTCCAGGAAAAAGTCGACCCGTGCCATCCCCGCTCCGTCGATGACCCGGAAGGCTTCGATCGCCATTCGCCGAACCGTTTCGGCTTGGTCAGGGCTGATCGGTGCCGGTATGAGCAGTTGCGAGCCAGTATCGATGTACTTGGCCTCGTAATCGTAGAACTCGCGACTCGGCACGATCTCGCCGACGATCGACGCCACCGGTTCCTCGTTACCGAGCACGCTCACCTCGAGCTCCCGCGCATCGATCCCTTCCTCGACGAGGATGCGCCGGTCATACCGATTCGCCAGCTCGACCGCTGCTACCAGCTCTGGCCGGTCGCGCACCTTGCTCACGCCGACGCTCGAGCCCAGGTTGGCTGGCTTGACGAAGCACGGAAAGCCGAGTTCTCGCTCGATGTGCTCGATGAGGGCGGATCGCTCGCGCTCCCACTCGTGCCAGGTGAAGACGAGCCAACGTGCCTGGTCGAGGCCAGCACTGGTGAAGAGCCGCTTGGCGGTCGGTTTGTCCATCGCGACAGCGGAGGCGAGCACGCCACAACCGACGTACGGGAGACCAGCGAGCTCCAGCATCCCCTGAATCGTCCCGTCTTCTCCATAGGGGCCGTGCAGGACAGGGAAAACGACATCGACTTCTCCCGACCAGAACGGCTCCGGAACGGCGAGCACGCGCGCCCCCGTCGAGCCGGACGCGCACCCTGACTCCGAACCATCCGCGCCTTCGAGCGGCAGCCGGCTCTGGGCAGCGAGCTCCCGCAGCGGGTCACCCCCAACGAGCCACTGTCCATCACGGGTGATACCGATCGGAACCGGTTCGAAGCGCTCACGGTCGATATGCCGGAGGATGGCCTGCGCCGAGCGCAGCGACACGTCGTGCTCGCCCGAATGGCCTCCGAAGACAACAGCGACGCGGAGCTTCCTGCTCATCGCTCACGGCTCCCCCACGATCTCGATTTCCGGTTGCAGGACGATCCCGAACTGCTCGGCCACCGCACGCTGTACCGCCTCGAGGAGCGCGAGCGCTTCGGCCGCTGTCGCGCTACCGAGGTTGAGGAAAAAGTTGGCATGCCGCTCCGACACCCGGATCCGGCCGATCTGGAACCCCTTGAGCCCCGCCTGCTCGATGAGGTATCCAGCGTACGTTCCCGGCGGGTTGGTGAAGACGGAACCTGCACACGGCCCGGTGGGCTGGTGTTGTCGCCGCCAGCGCGCATTCTCCTCAGCTGTCCGGAGCAAGCGCGCCGGATCACCGGGAACGAGTCGCACACGAGCGCCCAGGACGACGTACCGGCGCGGTCGCGGTTGCGCCTTGAGTTCGGTCATGCGATAGCGCGGAGCCAAGGCGTCCCGCGTCCAGTGCAGCACACGCCGGTCGACGAGATCGTACAGCTCGACATCGGCGAGGACGTCTCCGATCGCACCTCCGTGCGCCCCGGCGTTGTTGACGACGGCACCGCCGACCACGCCGGGCAAGCCAGCAGCCCACTCGAGTCCAGCCAGTCCGAGCTCGCTCGTCCGATGACCGACCCAGGACAGGGGAGCCGTTGCCGGGAGGGTCAACATGGTCGCACCGTCGTCCGCTGCGAGCTGGATCGCTCCATCGAGCGCTTCGCCCGCGGCACGAAAGACGATGACGAGACCCCGGATTCCGCCATCGCGCACCAGTAGGTTGCTGCCACCCCCGATGACGGTCACGGGCAAGCGCTCTTGCTCAGCCCACTCGAGTGCGAGCTCGAGCGTCGGGCGGTCACTGGCCCGCACCAAGTAGTCAGCCGGCCCACCGATCCGGAACGTCGTATAGCGAGCGAGCGGTTCCTGCACCCGGACGCGCAGCTCATGGCTCCCGACGCGGACAGTCCGATCGCGCTCAGCGCGTGCCGGCATCACGGCTATCCTCTCGCAATGCCTGAGCAGCCTTCCAGATGTCGCCTGCACCGAGAAACAACACCACATCGCCAGCCTGGATTCCAGCTGCCACTGCCTGTGCAGCCGCGCTCGGATCGGGTACGGCGATCGCCGGGACCCGCCCGATGCGGCGAGCGAGCGCTTCGGCATCGACGCCCGGGAGCGGTCGCTCGCGGGCTGCGTAGACATCCGTGACGACCACGAGATCAGCGTTCTCCAGGGCACGAGCGAACTCGTCGAGAAAACGCAGTGTCCGCGTGTAGGTGTGCGGCTGGAACACGGCCCAGACCCGCGCAGTCGGAAAACGTTCGCGCGCTGCCTGCAGCGTCGCAGCGACCTCGCGCGGGTGATGCGCGTAGTCGACGATCAATCGGGCACCAGAGGTCATTCCTACCTCCTGGAAGCGACGTCCGACACCGTGGAAGCGGGCCAGGGCCTCTAGCGCGAGCGGTACCGGAACCCCCAACGCTCCGACAGCGGCGACGGCCGCCGCAGCGTTGAGCCGATTGTGCCAGCCCGGGACAGCGAGCGTGAGCCGCCAGCAGGTACCTTCTGGATCACGGAGCGTTCCGTCCGGCAGGACGCGGAAATCAGCCTGCCTATCGCTTCCGAAGGTGACGACACGCTGTGCGCTCGCCCGCAGCGCACGAACGAACCCGCTCGTCACCGCATCGTCGGCCGAAAGGACGACGGTACCCTGCGGACGCACGCGGGCGAGAAAACTCCGGAACGCACGGACCACGCTCGCATGGTCGGGAAAGAGGTCAGGGTGGTCATGGTCGACATTGAGCACGACAGCCACCTCCGGCTCGAGGAGGAGAAAACTGTAATCGTACTCGTCCGCCTCGACCACGAAATCCTCCCCGCTCCCGAGCCGGGCATTGCTCCCACCGAGATCGAGCACCTCGGCACCGATCGCGAAGCTGGGTGACCGAGCGGCCTCCTCGAGAACTAGCGCGATCATCGCGCTCGTCGTACTCTTGCCGTGCGTACCGGCCACCGCGATCGTCCGGTACCCGCTCGCCAGCCAGCCGAGCAAAGCGGCTCGCTTGACGATCGGGCGACGCCGGCTCGCGAACGCTGCCACCTCGGGATGGTCGGCTCGCACCGCGCTCGTCACCACCAGTAGATCCGCCTGCTGGACGTGTTGCGGATCGTGTCCGCTGTAGACCGCGATCCCTCGCTCGCGCAGCCGCTCCAGCAGAGGCGTCTCAGCAGCATCGCAGCCGGACACCTGAAAGCCAGCTGCGACCGCCAGCTCGGCCAGGCCGCTCATCCCCGCACCACCGATGCCGAGGAAGTGCAGCGACCGCACCGTCTCCAGTTGTGCTGGCAAGCGAACTCGACTCATCGGGGCAACCTCCCGCCGCGCGGTGTGCTCCGGCGCCGGCGCTCACGACCGAACGAGCGGAGCGCCGGCGTCAGCGAGGGATGGCGGCCCACTGGCACGCGGGCCGGCCGTTCGACCGGCTGCTCGGCACCGCGCGGCAGCGTCGCGCGCGACACGCTGAGCAAGATGCCGGTCGCCAGGAGCGAACTCACCAGGGCAGAGCCACCGTAGCTCACGAATGGCAACGGAATCCCCGTGAACGGCAGGGTCGACGTGATGCCACCCACATTGACCAGCGCCTGGCCGACGATCCAGCTCGTGATGCCGACCGCTAGGAGCGCACCGAACCGATCGGGTGCGCGCCGGGCAACACTGAGACCGCGCCAGGCGAAGAGCAGAAAGAGCAGGAGGACGACCGAACAGCCGATGACCCCCAGCTCCTCGCCGATCACCGCGAAAATCGCATCGTTGTGCGCGTGCGGGAGCCACTGGAACTTCTGCCGTCCGGCCCCGAGTCCGACACCGAACCAGCCTCCACCCCCGAACGCCAGACGTGCTTGCGCGATCTGCCAGCCGAGCGTCCGGAAGAGACCGTTCGGATCGAAGAGCTCCTGGTCGGAACTCAGGAAGACGAGGAGTCGCTCGCGGCGGTACGACGCTCCGAGCGCCAGCACCAGCGCTGCTGCCATCCCGCTGGCACCGAGCAGAGCGAAGTGCGAGACCGCTGCACCCGCCGCGAAGAACATCGCGAAACCGACGAACACGAGAATCATCGAGGTGCCCAGATCCGGCTGCAGGATCGTCAGGCCGACCAGCGCCCCGAGCAGGACGACGAAGGGAACCACCCCGTGCCCGAAACGCCGGATGCCGTCACCCTTGGAAGCGAGCCAGCTCGCCAGGTACAGGACGAGCGCCAGCTTGGCGACCTCCGACGGCTGGAACGAGAGCGGTCCGAGGTCGATCCACCGTTGGGCTCCTAGGCGCGTATCGCCGATTCCCGGTACGAGCACGACCAGGAGGAGCGCGACAGCGGCGAGCAACGCCGGCACGGCCAGCCGCCGCCATACGCGGTAATCGAGCGCTGTCGTCACCACCGCGGCGACTGCGCCGAGCGTGAGCCAGATCGCGTGGCGGATCGCGTAGCTGGTGTCGCTCCCGACGCTGGCACTGAAGACCATCACCAGACCGAAGGCTGCGAGCGCGAGAAGAGTCAACAGGAGCGCGAGGTCAGGCTCGTGGAGCGTGCGCGGAGGGGCAGGTAATGCCAGCAGCTGGGTGATCCGGCGGGCGAGCGATCTCACCGGGCTCCTCCTCGTTCTTCGACCAGCCGCGCCACGGCCGCGCGGAACGCCTCGCCACGATGGAACTCGTCGCGGAAGAGGCCGAAACTCGCGCATCCCGGTGAGAGCAGCACGACACCGCCAGGTGGGGCGAGGGTCGCGGCCTGTCTCACCGCTTCGTCCATCGAGCGATACGGGCCGAAAACCCGCGCCCCATGCTGGCGGAGCGCTGCCTCGTACCCCGCCGTCGCCGTCCCGTCGAGCAGCACGACCGCCTCGGTGCGCGCTGCCACGACCCGGGCCAGCTCGTCCAGCGCCACTCCTTTGGCTGCACCACCACCGATCAACACGATCGGCCGGCCGGCGAACGCCTCCAGTGCCGCCAGGACTGCCGCCGGAGCCGTCGCGGCCGTGTCGTTGATGAACTCGACGCCAGCGAGCGTTGCGACCCGCTCGAGCCGGTGCGGCACCGGCTGGGCCGTCGCCAGGCCGAGGCGCGCATGGGGTGGGGCAGCACCGCGCAGCAGGGCTGCTGCGGCGGCTGCCAGCGCATCGTAGACCGCATGCAGCCCAGCCAGGGGGAACTCGGACCGGTGCAGGAGTTCCACCTCGTCACCAGCGAAGCGCCAGATCAACCGGTCGCCCTGCCAGAACGCCCCCTCCCTCGCGCCATCGTCCCGGCCGAACGGCACCACTCGCGCTGCTCCAGCAGCACGGCACGACCAGGCGACCGGATCGTCGCGGTTGACCACGAACCAGTCGGTCGGCCGCTGGTGGCGAGCGATCGCCCGCTTGGCCTCGACGTACGCCGCGAACGAGGGGTACCGGTCGAGATGATCCGGCGAGATGGTGGTCAAGACTGCGATGTGCGGACTCATTCCGTGCTCGTCGAGCCCCTCCAGCTGCCAGCTCGAGAGTTCCAGCACGACCGGTGTATCGGAGCGGATCGCTGGTAACGCTTCGAGTGCCGAGCGCCCGAGGTTCCCAGCCAACACGGTATCGGGCCGCCACTGGCGCAAGATGCCGGCGCAGAGCGTCGCGGTCGTCGTCTTTCCCTTCGTTCCAGTCACGCCGATGATCGGTGCCGGGCAGGCCCGGAAGAACAACGTCATTTCCATCTCGATCCGGGCTCCAGCGTCGCGCGCGATCGCGAGCCAGGGCGACTCGCGCGGCACGGCCGGATTCCGCACGACGATCTCGTGACGCGCGAAATCTTCCCGACGGTGCTCCCCGAGGACGAACCGGACAGGGAGACCGCGGAGCGCCTCCAGGCTCGGCCGCAGCTCCTCAGCTGAACGGAGATCGGTCACGGTCACCTCGGCTCCCTGCTCGACCAGCCAGCGCGTCACTCCCAGGCCACCCGATCGGGTACCGAGCCCCATCACCAGGACACGCTTCCCACGCAGGTCGAGCCGTGCTGTGTCGGTCATGCTTCCTCCATCAGACGAGCGCCAGGGCGATGCCCAGAAGGCCGGCCATCATGCTGACCAGCCAGAAGCGCATCGTGATCTGTGTCTCCGACCACCCCAAGAGTTCGAAATGGTGATGGAGCGGTGCCATCCGGAACAGCCGCTTGCCACCGGTCAGCTTGAAGTACGCCACCTGCAACATGACGGAAAGCGCTTCGGCGACGAAGACGATTCCGATCACGGGCAGGAGCAGCCACTGTCCAGTCATGAAGGCCGCAGTCGCCAGGGCAGCCCCGAGCGCGAGCGAACCCGTATCGCCCATGAAGACCTGTGCCGGATGCGCGTTGTACCAGAGGAAACCGAGTACTGCACCGACCATGGTGAAACAGAACGTGACGACCTGAATCTGCCCCTGCAAGAACGCGATGATGCCGTACGCGGTGAAGGCGACTGCTGCCGTCCCCCCAGCGAGCGTATCGAGTCCATCGGTCAGATTGACCGCGTTCGCCGTCCCGGCGATCGCGATGACCGCGATCGGGATGTACCAGAGACCGATCTCGTACTTGCCCAGGAAGGGGATGTAGATACTGCGCAGCCCGAGCAGGAAGTGCAAGACCAGGGCTGCGACCAGGGAGAAGAGCAAGAGCCAGGCCATCTTGAAACGTGCCGTCAGTCCCCCGCGTTGCGTCGTGACGAGCGTCAGGCGGTCGTCGACGGCACCCAGCACTGCTGTACCCATCAGCACACCGAGCGGCAGCAACATCGATAGCCGACCGGCCAGGTTGAAGAGAACCGTGAGCACGATCACCGGCACGGTGAACAGGAAGCCACCCATCGTGGGTGTACCGAGCTTGGTCTGATGTCCCTCCGGCCCCTCGACCCTGATCTGCTTGCCGATATTGTGTCGTCGCAACCATGCGATGTACGGTTTCCCGATTCCCACCGTGATGACGAACGCGACACCAGAGAGCGCGAGCGAAAGCGCCAGGTTTTCCCCAGGATCGCGCGGCAGCACGCTGCGCGACCGCAGCAACTCGAACAGCTCCATCACGAGACGCGCTCCTCACCAGGCACGCGCAGCGCCTCGACGATCTCTTCCATCCGCATCCCCCGTGCTCCCTTGATCAGGACGAAGTCACCACGTCGCAGCGTTTCGCGCAAGACGTCGATCAGTTCGCGCCGATCGTCGGTCGCGAAGACGCGTTCCGGCGCGAGCCCAGCTGCGATCACCTCCTCGGCGATCCAGCGAGCCCGCGGCCCCAGCGTGAACAACCGATCGACGACCGCAGCGGCACGCCGGCCCACCATGCGATGCCCTTCCTCTTCGTACCAGCCCAGTTCGTACATATCGCCGAAGACAGCGATGCGTCGCTGGGCCGGGATTTCCTGCAGCAGCGAGAGTGCGGCCATGCAGGATGCAGGACTGGCGTTATAGGTATCGTCGAGCAGCGTCGACCCGTTGACGCCAGGAACTGTCAGCAGCCGCACCTGGACGCGCGGATCGTGGAAACCCGGCAGCATCTCGTCGAGCGTCAAGCCGAACTCGTAGCCGACCGCGATCGCAGCGAGCGCATGGTGCACGCTGTGCTGCCCGAGGAGCGGCAAGCGGACACGATTGCGCTCGCCATAAGCGATGAGGTCGAACGCGATACCGTCGAGTCCGCGGCTCTCGATCTCCTCGGCCCGGATATGGCAGTCGGGCGCGAGACCGTAGAACAGCACGCGTGCGTGCGTCCGTTCGGCCATGAGCCGCACCCGAAAGTCGTCGCCGTTGAGGATCGCCACTCCATCCACCGGTAGCGACTCCGGCAGCTCAGCGATGCTCTGGGCGATCCGTTCCAGCGTGCCCATGCGCGCGAGATGCGCGTGCGAGACGTTGGTCACGACACCGATCCGTGGCTGGGCCAGCGCGCAGAGTTCCCGCACTTCCCCCAGCCGGTACGCCTCACCGAATTCGAGCACGACGACATCGGTGTCAGGGTCGATCGAGAGCAAGTCGATCGCGACACCCACATCGGTGTTGTAACTGCCCCGACTGCGCACGACCTGGAAGCGCTGGGCGAGCACCGAGGCGATCGCCTCCTTGGTGCTCGTCTTGCCCACGCTCCCGGTCACCGCAACGACCGGGACATCGAACAGCTGGCGCCAGTAGCTCGCCAGGCGCAAGAGTGCCGCGAGCGAATCGTCGACGACGATGAGCGGAATCCCGAGACTCGCCAGCTCCTCGGTGCGCCGTGCTTCGACGATCGCCCCGCTGGCACCGCGACGCACCGCATCGGCAACGAACTCGTGCCCATCGTGCCGCTCGCCCCGCAGCGCGACGAACAGGTCGCCAGGCTCGGTCGACCGGGAGTCGTGCCAGACACGACGGAACAAGAGATCGGGTGCCGCCGAGCCATGGAGTTCTCCTTTGGTTCCCTCGAGCACGTCGCGCAGGCTGATCATGGTTCGCTCCCTCGTGCAGCTGTCGTCGTGACCGGCTCCGACGGCGGGATATCGTAGAGGAGCAGGAGCTGCCGGAATACCTCGGCGAACGCTGGGCCAGCGGCGCGCTCACCCCACGGCGAGGCCTTCGGCCGGTCGATCTTGACGAGGACGCAAAATCGCGGATGCTCGACTGGCCCATAGCCGATCACCGAGGCGATCGTCGCGCCCTCACCGTGCTCGTATCCGTTGGGCCCTGGTATCTCGGCCGTTCCCGTTTTGGCAGCGATCCGGTATCCCGGCACGCTGAAGCGTGTCGCGTAGCTCTCCATCGTCTCAGCCAGCATCTCGCTGAGCGTCCGCGCCGTCTCCTCGCCGATCACCCGGCGAACCGGGGTCGGTTCGATGACCTCGACGCGCTCACCGTCGCGGATCTCTTCGACCACATACGGGCGCATCAGCACACCGCCGTTCGCGATCGCGGACACCGCCGTCACGAGCTGCAGCGGCGTCACCGCGATACCTTGACCGAAGGCGTTGGTATAGAAGGTCGTCAACGACCAGCCCGGGCTCCCGGGCAGATTTACGATACCCCCGACCTCGCCGGGGAGGTCGACACCCGTCGGCTGACCGAAACCGAACCGCTGCACTCCCTCGTAGAAACGGTCCGGACCGAGACGGTCGACCACTTCCATCGCGCCGACGTTACTGGAATGGATGAGGACCTCGGTCATCGTCTCCGGCCCGAACTCCTGATGCAACGCGTTGTAGATCCTCGTCCCATCAGGCAATTCCCGGTAGGCACCGCCGTCGACCGTCGTCTGCGGCGTCACCACACCAGCCTCGAGCCCCAGGGCCATCGTGATCACCTTGAACGTCGACCCGGGTTCGTACGCCGAGTTGATCGCAGGGTTGGCGAAGACGGCTGGATCAGGCACCTCGGTGAAGCGATTGGGATCGAACGACGGCCGGTTCGCCATGGCGAGGATCGCTCCAGTCCGCACGTCCATGACGATGATGGTGCCACCGGCCGCCTGCTGCTCCGCGATCGTCCGGTCGAGCACCGATTCGGCCAGGTACTGCACCGCACTGTCGATAGTGAGGACGAGCGTCGCCCCATCCTTCGGGGGGTTCCAGGAGCTCGGCGCCAGCGCGATCACGTTGCCGGCGAGATCGCGCTCACCGACCAGTTGCCCTGGCGTGCCGCCCACGACGTTGTCGTACTGCGCCTCGACTCCATACGCACCGCGGTATTCCCAGTTGACGAAGCCGAGTACCTGCGAGGCGAAGTCGCCCATCGGGTACGCACGTTTCGGTTCCGGGTCGAGCACGATGCCAGGGAGATCGAGCGCGCGAATCTGGGCCGAGACATCCGGATCGAGCTGCCGCTGCAGTACCACCCATTCGCGTCCTGGCTGGGTCAAGGCCGCTTCGATCTCCTCGACCGAGCGCCCGATCAACGGAGCGAGCAGCTGCGCAGTCCGGTGCGGATCCTCGACCTCGCGGACGATCGCCGAGACACGATCGGCCGGTACATCGGTCGCCAGCACACGCCCGCGCGCGTCGAGGATCTCGCCGCGATGTGCCGGCACGACATCGGCACGGTAGCGGAATGCCTCAGCTCGCTGGGCCAGAACCGGGCCTTGCAGGACGGCGAAGGAGACGACGCGGTACCCGACCGCACCACTGAAGAGCAGGAACGCTGCGAACAGCAACCGCAGACGACGTGCCGAGAGACCGCTCATGGCATCCCGCTCGCTTCGGCATGTCCGATACCGAGCAACGCATCACGCACCCGCTCCCACCAGCGCCGCTGGGGGGCTGGTGCCGGAGTCGGATCCGGTGCTGGCACCGGGCGTTCGACCGCGAGCGCCTCGGCACGCCGCAGCGGCACCATACCGTACTCGCGTCGCGCCAGCTCCTCGACCCGCGCCAGTGACTGGCGCTGAGCCAACTGATAGCGGAGCGCTGCGACCTCCAGCGAGACCTGCTCGCGGTCCCGCTGGAGGCGCGTCAGCTCGTAGCCCAACTCGACCACGCGGTTCGTCTGCTCGAGATAGAGCAAGCAGAGCCCAGCCAGGCCGCCGACGAGCACCAGCGTCAGGAGCAGCCAGGACCGTCCCGACCGGCGTACCTTCTGCCGACCGATCGGCGTGAGACTGGGTGTCGCGACAACCGGTTTCGTCCGCTCCGCGACCATCGCCTCACACCCGCTCGGCGGCGCGCAAGCGCGCACTGCGGCTCCGCGGATTCCGCGCGATTTCCTCGGCTGCTGGCCGTACCGCACGCGGCGTCAATACTCGTAGCCGAGGTACGTGCCCACACACGCAGACCGGCGTTCCCGGTGGGCAGAGACACCGCGCAGCCTCGCGCCGGAAAAAGTGCTTGACGATGCGATCCTCCAGCGAGTGGAACGCGATCACCACCAACCGCCCGCCAGGACGGAGCAGCGCGACCGCTTGCTCGAGCGCGAGCTCGAGCACATCGAGTTCTCGATTGACAGCGATCCGCAAGGCCTGGAAGACCCGCGTCGCTGGGTGAATCCGCTCGCGACGCCGACCGACCACGCGTTCGACGAGTTCGGCGAGCTGGGTCGTCGTCTCGATCGGCCGCCGTGCGCGTTCGGCAACGATGGCTCGGGCGATGGCGCGCGCCCGCGACTCCTCGCCGTACCGCCAGAACAGGTCAGTCAGCTGCTCCTCGGGCCAGGTATTCACGATGACCGCGGCTGGCTCGCCCTGCGTCGGATCGAACCGCATATCGAGCGGTCCCGGCTGCTGGAAGGAAAAGCCCCGCGCTGGATCGGCCAGCTGATCGGAACTGAGCCCGAGGTCGAAGAGGATGCCATCGGCCGGATCGAAACCGTGCCGACGGGCCAGACTCGCTAGGTCGCGGAAGTTGCCGTGGCAGGGCACGAGCCGACCAGGATACCGAGCAGCCAGCGCTTCTGCGCGCGCAACGGCGGCCGGGTCAGCATCGATCGCCAGAAGCCGCCCGTCCGGTGCGCTGGCTTCCAGGATGGCTCGCGCGTGCCCGCCCCCACCGAACGTCGCATCGACGTAGCGTCCGCCGGGACACGGTGCGAGATAGTGCAGCACCTCAGCGAGGAGCACCGGTTCGTGCACCGTCGTGGGTGCGGGTGTCTCCATCGTGCCCAGCTCGCGCTCCTCCATGGTTCCGGACGCTCCTGCCTGTATCAGATCAAGCTCGCCAGGCGCTGGGCGATCGATGCACCTTCGGCAGTGAGCAGCTCGGCCTGCGCTGCCCAGCCCTCCGGACTCCAGATTTCGATGTAGGAGTGCACGCCGACGACGATCGCCTCCCGCTCCAACCCCGCGTAGGCGCGGAGCTCGGGTGGGATGAGGATGCGCCCCTGGCGGTCGAACTCGACGACCGTCGCCTCCGCGAACACCATGCGGCGGAAGGCACGCGCGTCCGGATCGCTGATCGAGAGTGCTGACACCTTCTCGGCGAGCGGTTGCCAGGATGCCATCGGATAGAGCGTGAGACAGCGGTCGATCCCCCGGGTGAGTACGCCCTGGCCATCGAACGCCTCGCGGAAGCGAGCCGGGATCGCCAATCGCCCCTTCTCGTCGATCGCGTGGGTAAAGCGCCCGAGAAACACGCCGCCACCCTCGCTAAGCGATCCTGCAGGGTGCGGTCACGTGGGAGTTATCCACAAGTGCCCCCACTTATCCCCACCTTCCCCCACAGTTGTCCACAAGCATATGCACGGACACCCCCGCGCGCAAGCATCTTCTGTCGACTCCTGCGATCGTACGGACACTCGTCCGTACGCGCCCGTATCGCCCCACAATAGGAGGTCGGGTACGGGGCCGTCTGCCCACACCGCAGGTCGCGAGGCTGCCGCGAGACCGGTTCACCCTTCCGCCCAGGCACCGCTCGCGGAACGCACCGTGCATGCCCGCTATACTGACTGGGGAGGGCACCATGGCCGAACAATCGTTTGCCTTCGGACTCGTCGTTCCGGCCCAGCCACCGGTCACCAGCGTCACCGGGCTCGTCCGGCTCGCCCGGCTGCTCCGCTTCGAGGCGGTCATGCTCTGGGACCACCTCCAGGACTTCGTGCCCCGCGCGCTCTGGTCACCGCGCACGACCTGGATGGCACGCCTCCGCTCGAGCCCCCACCCCTACTACGACTTCGCGACCCTGCTCGGTCGGCTCAGCGCCCACGCCGGGCGGCTCCGCCTCGGCGTCGGTGTGACCGATCCGATCCGCCGCCATCCGGTGCTGCTCGCCCAGGCGATGCTCACGCTGGCACATCTGGCACGGCGACCGCCGATCCTCGGGATCGGCGCAGGAGAGGCCGAGAACCTAGAGCCGTACGGCTTTCCCTTCGACCACCCGGTCTCCCGGATCGAGGAAGCGCTGGCTATTCTTCGCGCCTGTCTCGACCAGCCAGGCACCATCCACTTCGACGGTCGCTACTACCGAATTCCGGACGGTGTCTTCGATCTGAGTGCCCCACCCGGCCGCAAACCAGAAATCTGGCTCGGTGCGCACGGACCGCGCATGCTCGTCCTGACTGGACGCTTCGCCGATGGCTGGTACCCGAACTGGATCGACACTCCAGAAGAGTACGCCGCCAAGCTCGCGACGATCCGCCGTGCCGCTGTGGAAACCGGTCGCGATCCCAGTGCACTGCGGCCAGGGATGCAGGCGCCACTCGTCCTCGCGCCGACCGAGCGGGCCGTCGAGTCGGTGCTGCGCCACCCGGCGCTCCGGCTCACTGGGCTGCTCCGCCCGGCCAGCGACTGGCAGGCACTCGGGCTCGTCCATCCGCTCGGTGAGCGCTTCCGGGGCTACCTCGACTTCGTACCGGAGCGCCTCTCGCCCGAGACGTTGCGCGCCGCGCTCCGGGCTGTGCCCCCGGAACTCGTCGCGCGCAGCGTCCTCGCCGGTACACCGGAGCAGGTCATCGCGCGCCTGCGCGCCTACCAGGAGGCTGGCCTCCGTTTCCTCGCCGTCTTGCCGGCCTCGGCACTGCGCTCACCCGGGGCAGCGCTCTGGACGTTCCTGGCACTCCGTCGGGTGCGCAACGCTCTGGAGCGTTAGCGCCTTCGTCTCCAGTGGGAACAGTTGCTGATCGCGCTCGAGCTCCTCCAGGACCACCCGGAGCAACTCCTCGCGGTCCACCGGGCGGCCGAGTTCGACCAGGAGGCTGGTCGCCGTCGGGAGCGGGAGCTGCTCGGCCGGGATATTGACGTTGATGCCGATCCCGATGAGGAGATACTCGAGCGTCTCGCCGCGTACGCGGCTCTGGAGCAGGATGCCAACCAGTTTGCGTCCATCCACCAGGAGGTCGTTCGGCTCCTTGATCGTCGGCTGCAGACCGCAGGTGCGGGCGATCGCCGCAGCGACACGCTCGGCCACGCGCACCGAGAGCCGCTCGTCCTGCACGACCGCGAAGGGTGGGCGCGCGATCACGGTGAAGAGCAGCGACGTACCGGGTGGGGCGAGCCAGCGCCGTCCCTCGCGTCCCCGGCCCTCGGTCTGTTCCTCGGCCAGCACGACCGTCCCGGCTGGTGCCCCCTGGGCAGCCAGCTCCGCGGCGATATCCATCGTCGTCGTTACCCGCTCGTAGCGGTGGATCTGCCAGACGACCATCGCCCCGCTCAGGTGCGTTCCTCGTCGTCACTGCGCTGGACCGGGGCCGGGATGCGACGCACGCGGAGCTTCCGCACCCGGTTCCCGTCCACCTCGAGCACCGTTACCTCAAGTCCGTCGACCGCTACCGACTCACCCGCTTGCGGGATACGCCCGAGGTGCGTTTGGACGAGCCCACCGATCGTCGAGGTCTCTTCGTCCTCGAGCGAGACGCCGAAGATATCGGCGATCTCCTCGAGCGAGATCCGCCCGTCGACGATCGCTTCCTCGGCGCTCACCCGCTCGACGAGCGGCGCTTCGACATCGTACTCGTCCTGGATCTCCCCGACGATCTCCTCGAGGACGTCCTCGATGGTCACGATGCCGGCTGTCCCGCCGAACTCGTCGACCACGATCGCCATGTGGACGCGCTGGCGCTGCAGGTCACGCAAGAGCTCGTCCACCCGCTTCGTCTCCGGAATGAAGTAGGCCTCGCGCATCACGTCGCCGACCTTGATCCCCTCGGCCGATTCGAGCGCGAAGCGCAAGAGGTCACGCACGTGGACGATACCGACGATCCGGTCGATCGTTCCCTGGTACACCGGCAGCCGCGAGTGCTTGCTCTCGCGTGCGATCGCGATCGCCTCGCGCACCGATGCCGCGAACGGCACCGCGACGATATCGGTGCGCGGCACCATGATGTCGCGCGCCGTCAGCCGATCGAGCCGGAGCACCCGCTCGATCAGCTCCTCGGCCTCTTCCACCGCTTCCCCGCCAGCAGCGGCCGGGGTCGCAGCCGGGGCAAGCGCGGCCGGCACCGCCGGAATGGCCAGGGCGACGACACGCTCGACGAGGTCGCTGGCTGCCCGCAACGGTGCACCGAAGCGCCCGAGCGTGACAGCGAGCGTGCGCGCCCGGCTACTCGGCAATGGCCGTCGGGCGAGCACAGCGAGCGGTACCGCACTGGCCAAGACGACCAGCGCGACCGTCGCCAGCAGCCCCGCGAAGGCCAGTGAGTGGGCGGGCCACCAAAGCTGGCCCAAGCGCACCGCCAGCAGCACGAGGACGAGAAAGGCGACCCCTTGCACCAGGCGTACTGCCGGGCGCGCCGTGCGCAACTCGTCGAGTGTCCGCTCGCCGTTACCGTTCGCCGCCTCGCTGAGTTCAGCCAGGAACTCACGGAGCGAGCGGCGAGCCGGTAGACAGCTGGCCAGATCGACCAGGGCAGTGGTGACGAGTACCACCGCTGCAACAACGAAGAGGATCAGTTCTCTCCAGGGACTACTCAAGTGCACACTCCCGGGGTGGCCCCGCAGGAAGCGGCGAGCGGTCAGGTGAAGAGCGCACTGATGCTCAGGTCCTTATGGATCCGCATGATCGCTTCCGCCAACAGCGGAGCGACTGTCAGCACCTCCACCTTGTCCGTGCGCACCCCTTCCGGTAACGGAATCGTATCGGTCACGAAGACCCGCTCGATCGGCGATGCCTGGATGCGTTCCAGGGCGTTCCCAGCGAACACCCCATGCACTGCCGCGGCGAAGATGCACCGGGCACCGCGCTCGCGCAGGAGTTCTGCTGCCTTGAGCAGGGTACCCCCCGTCGCGATGATGTCGTCGACGATGACCGCATCGCGCCCCTCGACATCGCCGACCATTTCGAGAATCTCAGCTTGTTCCGGTCCGGGCCGCTGCTTGGAGATGATCGCCAGACCGCCACCGGACCGGCGCCGGAATTCATCGGCGCGCAAGACAGCCCCAGCATCGGGTGCTACCACGACGAAGTCAGTGAGGCCGAGCCGCCGGAAATGGGCCGCCAGGATCGGCGTCGCCCGCAAGTGATCGACTGGAATGTCGAAGAACCCCTCGATCGCCGGTGCATGGAGATCGATCGTCAGGACGCGGTCGGCACCGGCGGTCGTGAGCAGGTTGGCCAGGAGCTTCGCGCTGATCGGCTCCCGGCCGGCTGTCTTCTTTTCCTGGCGCGCGTAGGCGTAGTACGGGATGACCGCCGTGATACGCGCTGCCGAGGCACGCTTGACCGCGTCGAGCATGATCAAGAGTTCCATGATGTTCTGGTTCACCGGTGCGCAGAGCGACTGGATCACGAACACATCGGAACCGCGCACGTTCTCTTCCAAGCGCACCCGTGTCTCTCCGTCGCTCCAGCTCGAGACTTCCGCCCGGCCGAGCGGTGTTTCCAGAACGCTCACGATCGCTTGAGCCAGGTGCGGGTTCGCGTTTCCGGCGAAGATCTGCAACCGGCCGTCCACCGTCCTACGCCCCCGTCCGTCCGTCGCGACGTGCTCGCCGCAACTCGATCGGCCGCGCCGGCACGCCGACAACCGTCGCACCAGGCGCGACATCTTTCGTCACCACGCTCCCGGCACCGGTCCGCGCCCCCCGGCCGACCCGCACCGGTGCGACCAGCATCGTATCGCTTCCGATGAAGGCCTCGTCCTCGACGACCGTGCGGTGCTTGGCCACGCCGTCGAAATTGCAGGTGACTGTCCCGGCACCGATGTTCACGCGCTCGCCCAGATCGGCATCACCGATATAGCTCACGTGGCCGATGCGCGTCTCGCGCCCGATCCGCGCGTTCTTGAGTTCGGCGAAGTTCCCGATGTGCACGCCGTCCTCCACGACCGTACCCGGCCGCAAGTGGCTGTAGGGTCCGACGTGCACGCGTGCTCCGACGACCGATTCCTCGATCACCGAGGCAACCACAACGCTCTCCGGCCCGATCACGCTGTCGCGCACGACCGCGTGCGGGCCGACGCAGGCCCCGCTGGCAATGCGCGTCCGTCCACGCAGGATCGTGAACGGCTCGATCCGAGCGTCCGGCTCGATCTCGACCTCCGGCTCGATCCAGGTCGTTGCCGGATCGACCACCGTCACCCCAGCCCGCTGGTGCGCCTGCACGATCCGGTCGCGCAGGACCGCCTCGGCCCGCGCCAGGTCGATCCGGTCGTTGACACCGAGCGCGGTCTCCGGTGGTGCGACCACCGTGATGACGGGCTCGCCGGGATGTGCTGTCGCGGCGGCAAGCCCGACGAGGGACGTGTGGTAGTACTCACCCGAGGGGCTGCGCGGCACCTGCGGGAGAGCCTCTTCGAGCCACTGTCGCTGGTAGAGCGTCGCTCCGCTGACCACCTCGACTGGCCCCGCGTAGGCCGTCGTGTCCTCGCGCGCTTCGACCACCCCGATGACGCGGCCCTGCTCGTCACGCTGGATCCGCCCGTAGGCGGCCGGGTCGGACAACACCGTCGTGAGCACGGCAGCGAGCGGTCGCTGCGCTTGGGCTGCTGCACAGAGCCGTTCCAGATCGGGCGCCGTCAGCAAGGGATGGTCGCCGAAGACGAGCAGCACCCAGCTGACTTCGGGACGAAGGTGGGGCAGCGCCTGGGCGAGGGCATGGCCAGTCCCCAGCGGCTCCGCCTGGTAGACGATCTCCCAACCCGGCGGCACACACGCGACGAGCTCTACCTTCGCGGGACTCGTGACGAGGATGCGCTGCACTGCGGGGAGCGCCTGCACGGCGTCGAGGACGTAGCTGATGAGCGGCCGCCCGGCGAGCGGATGCAGTTCCTTCGGCGTGCGGGAACGCATCCGGGTTCCCAGACCGCCCGCGAGGACGACCACGGCGAGCGCCTCGCCACTCGACGTTTGCGTTGCGTCAGGCTTCTCGTCCACGTTCGTCGTCTGGACGGGCATGCCCGGTCGTCGAAGGGCTGGGCATGCCACCCGGCTGGCGGGCCAGGATTCGAACCTGGAACAAGGACTCCAAAGGCCCCTGTGATACCGTTTCACCACCCGCCAATGTCGTCGCCCTATGCAAGCCTACACGTCGCGACGGCTCCCTGTCAACCACTGCGCGCCGACGCCACTCCCGCCCCGAGCGATCGCGCTGTCGCGTCGTCGGCACGGGCAACGACCGACAACGGATCGTGCTCTCCCTCGCACAGCTGGCCCAGCAGCGAGACCTGCTCCGAGAAGCGATGCTCCCGTGCACGTTTCGGGCGGTCGCCCCGTCCACTCGTCAGGCTCGAAACGCTGCTGCGTCCGACCGTCCCGCAGCGTATGGCACGACCGAGTACGTGTTCTGCCAGCACATGCTGACGGGTCGGGTGGACCCGGTGCCCTACGCCGATATCGCACCGGCAACACCGCTCGCGGTGGTGATCCCACAACCGTGATGATGGAGCCTTGCTGCCCAGAGGAGCGCACCGCTCCAGCCTCTCGGATCACTCGTTGGTGGGACTTCTTTCCTACGCGGACCAGCTTGTCACCGTTCGTCCTCGCCCGTAGACTCCGGTCAGGGGTATCGATGGCCGAGACGCGCGACACGGCCACCATCACCGAGCGACTCCGCAGCACCGTCGAGCTTTGCCGGGCAGAACTCGGCGAGACCGGTCGCTCGCTGGAGGAGATCGATGTCCTCTTGGCCCAGACGGCGGCCGAGGTCGAACGGGCCAGCCAGCGCGAGATCCAGCTCAGCGCCCGCCTGCGCGAGATCGAGACGAACCTCGAGGCCTACCCGCGCAGCGAGATCCGCGACGCCTACCGTACCGTCCACGAGGCGACGCTCCGGCTCTTCATGCTGCGGAACCAGCTCGAGTTGCTCGAGGAACGCCGGCAGAGCCTGCTCCAGTATCAGGAGCGGCTCCGCGACCTCCTCGCGCTCGCCGAGGAGCACCTGCAGGTGACCAGCCAGCGCGAGCGGGCGAGCGACCGGCGCACCCGGCTCCTGTCCGCCGCACCGGTGGGGCCGATCCCGCCCACGGACGTCCTGCTCGCAGCCGAACGCGAGCGGGCCCTCGTCCGCCGGAGCCTCGAGCACGAGCTCGCCCAGCTCCTGAGCGCACTCGCGCTCGAGATCGAGGTCTGTCTCCAGCTGGAGCGGCAGGGCTCGGCCGCCCTCCGGGTCGAGCTCCTCCGTCTCCGCGAGCTGGCGAGCGAAGCCGTGCGCGGCCTACGTCGCACGCTCCTCGAACTCGCACCCGGCGTGCTCGAGGAACTCGGACTGACCGAGACGCTGCGCCGCTATGTGCGCGAGCTGGCCCGCCTCGCTCGTCTCGAGCAAGCCGAGGTACAGGGCCCCGAGCAGGACACGCCCCTTCCCCCGCCCTTCCCGTTGCTCGTCTACCGTCTGCTCCAGGAACTCGCGCTGCGACTGGCCCGTCAACCGGGCGTGACCGTACTGCGGATCGACATCCACTACGAGCCGGCGCAGGTGGTGGCGCACCTCGAGGCAGCCGGACCGGCCCCGCTCGACCCATTGCCGCCGCTCGACCCGGCACTCGTCGAGCGGCTCCGCCAGCTGGACGCGACCCTGACCGAGGAAGCGGTCGCCCCCGAGCGGCTGCGCCAGACCCTGCTCGTTCCCCTGACCTGAGCACCGCTCGGAACTGGCGTCTCCTCCTACTCGTCCTCCCCCGATCGGTTCACGACGAAGTTCCCGTGACGAGTCGAGACGAGCGCATCTACTGACCGGCCGCTCCGACGCCGTAGTGTGTGGGTAGACGCCCGATACGACCGCACCTGGCTGCGCCAGCGAGAGGGGAGGTGACCACCGGGACGAGCGGCACCAGGGGGTCGGGACGACGGGGGTTCGCTGGAGTCGTCGATGCCGTGCCGTCATCGGCCGGCGCAGGTCATCGGAGGGAGTCACGACCATGCGGTATCTCTACGACATCCTCGCGTGGTACGAGGTGCAGAAGCAGCGGGCGATGGAGGGTCAGAGCCTGGTGGAATACGGGCTCATCCTGGCACTGGTAGCGCTCGTGGTCATCGGTGCGCTGACGCTGATCGGGCAGAACATCAATGGCTTGCTGACGAACATCGCCGGGAAACTCGGTGGTTGATGGACCGTCAGGGCAATGCTGCGACATGCGGTACACCGAGCCCTACCCGCCCAAAGCCTCGTCGAGTACGGGATGATCATCCTGTTCATCGCTCTAGCCGTCGTCACGGCGCTCACCGCACTCGGTGGGTCGCTCGACACCTTCTACCAGTCGGTCGTGGGTAGTTTTCCCGGCTCGTGAACGGGACGCCCCGTACCGGGCAACCGGGCGGGGCGTTCTGTTACGCACTACGGACGAACGACGAGCGGTGGGTCGCGAGACCCGCCGCTCGTCCTGTACCGGCCACCGGACGGTCAGACGCCGAGCACTTCCTTGATCCGCTCGAAGAGCCCCTTGCGGTGCGCTTCGCGCACGTCCGGCCGCTCGAGCGACTCAGCCAGTTCCTCGAAGAGCTCGCGCTGGCGCGGCGTGAGCTCGGTCGGCACCACCACGCGCACGGTCACGATGAGGTCTCCGCGCCGGCCACTGCCGAGTTCCGGCGCCCCCTTCCCGCGCAGCCGGAAACGCTGGCCGGGCTGCGTACCCGGTGGGATCGTCAGCACGACCGGCCCGTCGACCGTCGGGACTTCCACCTCGGCACCGAGCGCAGCCTGCGCCACGTTGACTGGTACGTCGAGATAGAGCGTCGAGCCCTCCCGCCGGAAGAGTTCGTGTGGGCGCACGCGCACGTGGACATACAGGTTCCCCGGCGGGGCGCCCGGCTCCCCGTGCTCCCCCTCGCCGGTCAGCCGCAAGGTCGCGCCGTCCTCGATCCCAGCCGGAATCTCCAGCCGCACCGTGCGGCGCCGCACCGTGCGCCCGCGCCCCCGGCAGGTGGGACAGGGATCCGAGACCACGCGCCCCTCGCCGCCGCAGTGACTGCAGGTCGTCGCCGTGATCATCGCACCGAGGATCGTCTGCTGGTAGCGCCGGATCTGGCCCGTGCCTCCGCAGACCGGGCAGGTCGTCGGCTTCGCACCGTGGCGCACGCGCGTGCCGCGGCAGTCCGGGCAGACCTCGAGCCGCTCGATCTCGAGCTCCTTCTCGACGCCGCGCAGGGCCTCCTCGAACTCGAGCTCGAGCGTCACTTCGAGGTCGGCGCCACGGGCTGGCCTGCGGCGGGCGGTGCCGGTCATGTCGCCGAAAAACGAGTCGAACAGGTCGGTGAAGAGCGAGCCGAAACCGAACGGATCGGCACTCGGCCCCGCTCCGGCACCAGCCCCGACCTGGACACCCGCATGACCGAAGCGATCGTAGGCTGCCCGCTTCTCGGGATCGCTCAGGACTTCGTAGGCTTCGTTGATCTCCTTGAACTTCTCCTCAGCGTCCGGCGACTTGTTGACGTCCGGGTGATACTGGCGAGCCAGCCGGCGATAGGCACGTCGGATTTCCTCTTGGCTCGCCGTCCGGCTGACACCGAGCACCTCGTAGTAGTCGCGCTTCGTGCTCATCCGCGCACCCCTGCTCATCGGGCGACACCCGCACCCGCCAGGTCTGATATGGAGTATAGCAAGGTCCCGATCGCGTCCCGCCGGGTCACGCGCGAGGACGCGACCAGCCTCGGCCCCGCGAGGTCGATCGATCGGCACGGTCCGCCGACGGGGCCAAGCGCACCGGTTCCGGCAAGCGCTGACCGGGTCTCCTGTCCCGTTGACGAGCCGGTGGCGAGCACGGTCAGCCCGCCTGCAGCTCCGTCCAGATACGGTCGTACTTCACGTAGTCCGGCCCGAGGTCACGGAACCACTGCAGCCGACGCCAGGTCGTGTCGTCCAAGTAGATCGCCGGATCATCGACGAGGTCAGGATCGAGCAGACCGCGTTCTCGAGCCGTGCGGTTGGGGCTCGCGTACCCGACGTAGGTGGCGTTGCGGGCCGCGATCTCCGGCCAGCAGAGGAAATCGATGAACACCATGGCCGCGTAGGGATGCGGGGCGTCCTTGACGACGCAGAGGTTGTCCTGCCAGACGGCGCACCCTTCCGCAGGAATGACGTAGCGGATCGTCGGCTTCTCCCGCTTGGCCAGGATCGCTTGGCCGGTCCAGCAGTGCGCGATCACCGCCTCGCCCGCGACGAGAAGCTCGTCGTTGTTCTCGCTGGTGTAGGAGAGGACGTACGGCTTCTGCGCCTTCAGCACCGCGAGCGCACGTTGCAGGGCCTCGTCGCTCGTCTCGTTGAGCGGGTAGCCGAGCCAGAGCAAGGCCGCAGCGATCGTCTCCCGGTAGTACCCGTGCATGACCAGCTTGCCCCGGGCAGCCTCGGCGGGCTCGAAGAGCGCCCGCCAGCTGGTGAGACCGTCACCGAGGACCGCAGTATCGTACGCGTAACCGGACGTCCCCCAGAAGTACGGCACGCTGTACCGGTTCCCGGGATCGAAAGGGCCGTTCAGGTTGTTCGGATCGAGATGCTCGATCGCGCGGATCACCGAGCGGTCGAGCTCCTGGAGCAGACCGAGTCCGATCGCGATCTGCACCGCATAATCGGTCGGCACCACGATATCGTAGCCGAGGCCCCCTTGCTGGAGCTTGGCGATCGCCTGCTCGTTCGTCTCGTAGGTATCGATCGTCACCTTCACGCTGGTCAAGCGCTCGAAATCGGCGAGCACATCGGGATCGATGTAGTCGCCCCAGTTGAAGACGAACAGCTCGCTCTCCAGCCGACTGCGGTCGATGTACGGTGGCAGCTCGAGCGTGCTGGTCACGACCGTGGGACCCGCCGCAGCCGGCGTCGGGGAAGCGGCGGAGGTTACCGTGGGCGCCGTCGATCCCCGGCCTCGACAGGCCTGGAGCAATGCGGACCCGGCGAGCGCCAGTGTGGCCAAGAAAGAGCGTCGCGTGAGCCAGGTGGTTCGCATAGGTCTACACGTACCTTTCACGCCGGTGCGCCACCAACGAACGATACGGGACGCTGGCCGCAAGGACAAGCGGGCAAGCGCAGTCTTCGCCTCGTTTTATCGCGCGACACGGACACAGCAGGAGTCGGCGTGCCTGGGCCAGTATACAGACGGTACAGGGTCGTTTCGAGAGTCAGAGGAGCTCCCGAGAATCGTTCTCGGCCAGTGCCTTCTTCTCGTCCATCGTCGTTTCGAGCCTGATCAGCCCTGTGTAAATTCGCACGCAGAACGCGAGACAGCGAAACACACTGAGCGTACCGACCCAAGAGGCACACAACCGCTTCAGGACCGCATTGGTACTGCCAAAACACCGTCGGACCGCTGCATCGACGTCGTCGTGCTGCGTTTCAAGCCCTCATAGGTACTGCCAAAACCTAGGATGCTGCGTCTCGTCGTCGTCGGAAACCTGGTTTCAAGCCCTCATAGGTACTGCCAAAACTCACCACTACTCCGTACCGTCCGACACCACTATCAGTTTCAAGCCCTCATAGGTACTGCCAAAACGATCAAGTCGTTCGCCTCGAGTATCTGGGACGGGATGTTTCAAGCCCTCATAGGTACTGCCAAAACTCGTTCGAGCTATAAACGGACTCACTCTGCCAAAACGTTTCAAGCCCTCATAGGTACTGCCAAAACTGACCAGGAGCGGCACAATGGTCGGGAGGCTGTCCTTGTTTCAAGCCCTCATAGGTACTGCCAAAACCTTGCACGGGTTTCCACACATCCAGGGACCGGAGCCCGTTTCAAGCCCTCATAGGTACTGCCAAAACCCGCCAGCACTCTTCGCTGGCACCGTGAGCGACGTGGTTTCAAGCCCTCATAGGTACTGCCAAAACTCGGCATCGGCACGCTCCTCGTCCGGAGGTACCTCCGTTTCAAGCCCTCATAGGTACTGCCAAAACAGCAGCGGGTTGGTCGGTTGCTTGTGGGGGCACATTGTTTCAAGCCCTCATAGGTACTGCCAAAACAGTCAGATCGAGATCGATCCTATTCCACTTGTACATCGTTTCAAGCCCTCATAGGTACTGCCAAAACGTTGGCGCCGGGGCGCTGTACCGGGCGCTGGACTTTGTTTCAAGCCCTCATAGGTACTGCCAAAACGAGCAGGCCGGGCGCGACTCGCAAGAACGAGTCGCGGTTTCAAGCCCTCATAGGTACTGCCAAAACCCGCGCGCGAGTGTCGCGTTGCGAACGACTGTGCGGTTTCAAGCCCTCATAGGTACTGCCAAAACCCTATTGTTCGGTTGGCTGGCCGAACGAACGGCCGGGTTTCAAGCCCTCATAGGTACTGCCAAAACGTCACGCGCGGTATCCTATGAGTCGCCTGATCTTCGTTTCAAGCCCTCATAGGTACTGCCAAAACCCGACGATGGTCTGCACCAGGAAGACCACGAGTACGAGTTTCAAGCCCTCATAGGTACTGCCAAAACACGGTGACCGTCAAGAACGAGAGGAGCGAGGGCTTGTTTCAAGCCCTCATAGGTACTGCCAAAACACTTCGCTTCCGGACTCGGGGCATAATCGAAAAACAGTTTCAAGCCCTCATAGGTACTGCCAAAACGAGAAGGCGGCTCATCTGCAGCGCTCGCCACCGGAAGTTTCAAGCCCTCATAGGTACTGCCAAAACTCTTGGTGTAGTGGTGATAGTTGTCGAGGGGTTATCCGTAGTTTCAAGCCCTCATAGGTACTGCCAAAACCGCTCTCGTGGCGCGTCGCTATCCTGGCGAGCGAGGGTTTCAAGCCCTCATAGGTACTGCCAAAACGGTGTCTCGTCGGTCATACCGGTCGGTTATGCGCCGGTTTCAAGCCCTCATAGGTACTGCCAAAACCGTCCACGGTCAGGCCACCGCGGAAGCGGACGCGGGTTTCAAGCCCTCATAGGTACTGCCAAAACGAGGAGACTCTGGAGGGCGCTTGAAGCCAGGTGACGGAGTTTCAAGCCCTCATAGGTACTGCCAAAACGCGTTCCGCACATCTGTCCGAGACTCGCCGTACGAACGTTTCAAGCCCTCATAGGTACTGCCAAAACGGGGTGATGGGTTCGAAGTAGCAGAGACAACGGGGAGTTTCAAGCCCTCATAGGTACTGCCAAAACCCGCGGCGGCCTGACCGCGGACGTGCGCGAGACGGAGTGTTTCAAGCCCTCATAGGTACTGCCAAAACACACAGTAGCCTGCGGTGGACACATTCATATCGCAGGTTTCAAGCCCTCATAGGTACTGCCAAAACAGTTGCCTAACCCCTTCCGCTACCGTCACGCGTCGATGTTTCAAGCCCTCATAGGTACTGCCAAAACCGAGGCGTACTCGATCGCCTCAGATCGCCAGGAGCCAGAGTTTCAAGCCCTCATAGGTACTGCCAAAACGACGCTGCTGCCCTCACTGTCTCTGACACTTCCGAACGGTTTCAAGCCCTCATAGGTACTGCCAAAACGCGACGGTCGCCAGTCGCACGCGATCACGTGGAGTACGGTTTCAAGCCCTCATAGGTACTGCCAAAACCGCTTCGACGTCCTCGGTCGGGAGCGGTTGCTGCTGTTTCAAGCCCTCATAGGTACTGCCAAAACTGTCTGGCGGAGGACGATCAGGACGGTGACGGACGCGAGTTTCAAGCCCTCATAGGTACTGCCAAAACTTCCGGATCCGGAAAGTCAGTGCCGGGATCGGCGAGTTTCAAGCCCTCATAGGTACTGCCAAAACACTGTAGTGAGTGTCGCGAATATCGTGTGCTGACTCACGTTTCAAGCCCTCATAGGTACTGCCAAAACACTGCCAGGTGATCGGCCGGCTGTCGCCGACGCCGAAGTTTCAAGCCCTCATAGGTACTGCCAAAACCGGCTCTGCCCGCTCGACCTTTTCGACTTTCCCGGAGTTTCAAGCCCTCATAGGTACTGCCAAAACCAGTTGCTATCGTGTTATGATCGTGTTAGGAAACGGAGTTTCAAGCCCTCATAGGTACTGCCAAAACGGGGGTCGTGATGGGTAAGCTTGACGCGTTGACTCGGTTTCAAGCCCTCATAGGTACTGCCAAAACGACCCTGCGACTGGGTGGAGTGTCCCTTGTGGTGGAGTTTCAAGCCCTCATAGGTACTGCCAAAACTGCCAGTCCGGATAGAGCGCCTCCGGCTCGACGTCGGCGTTTCAAGCCCTCATAGGTACTGCCAAAACCTGCACTCATGAATCCCGATGCCGTCGCGGTGGCATGTTTCAAGCCCTCATAGGTACTGCCAAAACGACGTAGTGCACCCAGGGGTCGACGCCGTAACGCGCGTTTCAAGCCCTCATAGGTACTGCCAAAACAGTGGTTGCGTGACGGACACAGTTGTGTTAGTATGCGTTTCAAGCCCTCATAGGTACTGCCAAAACCTCTCGCCGGGGCGACTGGCCCGGAGGCGAACCGAGTTTCAAGCCCTCATAGGTACTGCCAAAACGAGTTGAATATGATGAGGTATTTCGAAGGCACGAATGGTTTCAAGCCCTCATAGGTACTGCCAAAACTGAATACTGTGATAGAAACGGACAGTACGACATTCGTTTCAAGCCCTCATAGGTACTGCCAAAACCCATAGTCCAGACCAGCTGCTCGATCACCAGCTGCCCGGTTTCAAGCCCTCATAGGTACTGCCAAAACACAGGGAAATCTTCGCGAACGAGAGAACGTATCCTAGTTTCAAGCCCTCATAGGTACTGCCAAAACTCTGCCGCTCATATCAGGTTTTACGTACTCGGAAATGGTTTCAAGCCCTCATAGGTACTGCCAAAACCGGGAGTAGTAGCGGAAGGCCGGGCAGGTGCAGGTGGTTTCAAGCCCTCATAGGTACTGCCAAAACGAGTCCGACTCCGAGTGCGAGTTCGAGTGCGACTCAGTTTCAAGCCCTCATAGGTACTGCCAAAACTTCAGACCAATTCCCGCCACAGTCTTCGTTGATGAAGTTTCAAGCCCTCATAGGTACTGCCAAAACTCGAGAGAACGGTGCAAGTCCTCAACACGATCGTAGTTTCAAGCCCTCATAGGTACTGCCAAAACCCGCCCTCGCCGCCCTCGCCGACCGGGAACGGCTGGTTTCAAGCCCTCATAGGTACTGCCAAAACGCGAGTCAATCGATTCCGTTATTCGAGGCGACAATGTTTCAAGCCCTCATAGGTACTGCCAAAACGCGTGTGGTGCGGCGCTGGCTCTTCCGCTGGCTGCGGCGGTTTCAAGCCCTCATAGGTACTGCCAAAACACGAAGGGTCTCGAGGTTTTAGTCGATAGTTGGCCACAGTTTCAAGCCCTCATAGGTACTGCCAAAACGGACGACGTCGTCGAAGGCGACGATCACGCCGTCCGGGTTTCAAGCCCTCATAGGTACTGCCAAAACAGTAGATGACGAGGTACTCCGAGTCGCAGCGCGATGTTTCAAGCCCTCATAGGTACTGCCAAAACCCCTTCCGGCCACTAACCACAACCGACCGTCATCAGTTTCAAGCCCTCATAGGTACTGCCAAAACGAAAGGAGGGATCACGATGGCACGGAAAGCGGTACAGTTTCAAGCCCTCATAGGTACTGCCAAAACGACCCCTGGTGGCACTCTCGCCCCTGGAACTCCGCGTTTCAAGCCCTCATAGGTACTGCCAAAACGCCCATGAGTACTACCCGCGCGCGGAGGCAGGCAGCAGGTTTCAAGCCCTCATAGGTACTGCCAAAACCGACGGGAAACGCGACGTTGCTCTTGACGAGAACGGTTTCAAGCCCTCATAGGTACTGCCAAAACATCGTTCACGTTCATCACTCACCTCCACTTACCACTGTTTCAAGCCCTCATAGGTACTGCCAAAACGCGCAGGCCAGTATCACGATACTCGCGTGGACGCAGAGTTTCAAGCCCTCATAGGTACTGCCAAAACGCCCGACTACTGGCCCGTCGACACCGAAGGCGTCGACGTTTCAAGCCCTCATAGGTACTGCCAAAACCGTTGCCCGATCGCACAAGCGTTTGGTCGACCGATGTTTCAAGCCCTCATAGGTACTGCCAAAACGCGCGCTCACGATGCCGACACCGGACGCGCGACTCGGCGTTTCAAGCCCTCATAGGTACTGCCAAAACGATTTCGGTCGACGTCGCGCCGGCCGTGTTCGCGCAGTTTCAAGCCCTCATAGGTACTGCCAAAACGAACGGCATCTTCTCTGGCGTCTACGCCTACGACGTGTTTCAAGCCCTCATAGGTACTGCCAAAACATATCGGGTATCCGATCGTCATGATCCGGTCTCGGGTTTCAAGCCCTCATAGGTACTGCCAAAACGCCATCCTGCGCACCACTGCTCCCCACCAGACGCCAGTTTCAAGCCCTCATAGGTACTGCCAAAACCCGCGAGGGGCCCGCCCCCTCGCCGGTGACACTATCCGTTTCAAGCCCTCATAGGTACTGCCAAAACCGCGGTGCTCCGGCTACTCGGCGTTTCCCCCTTGAGTTTCAAGCCCTCATAGGTACTGCCAAAACGCGTCGAACCACTGCTCGAGATAGGCACCGACCGTCGTTTCAAGCCCTCATAGGTACTGCCAAAACACCCGGTCACCCACCGGGCGGCCGCTTCTCGTGTCTCCGTTTCAAGCCCTCATAGGTACTGCCAAAACCAGTTTTCTCGCGACTCGAGGCGACGAGGCTGATTCGTTTCAAGCCCTCATAGGTACTGCCAAAACGCGTATGAGGAAATCTAGAGCGAAGGTGAGTTGAGGGGAGTTTCAAGCCCTCATAGGTACTGCCAAAACACTGTGAATATTGTTCTAGGTATGGTCAATATGATAGTTTCAAGCCCTCATAGGTACTGCCAAAACAAGGTGTTCGCGTACTGACGCCCGCAGGGGAGGCGGGTTTCAAGCCCTCATAGGTACTGCCAAAACAGTGGTTCTCTGTCTCGGGGCTCACGTTGACGAGCGTGGTTTCAAGCCCTCATAGGTACTGCCAAAACCCAGCCCACGACGCGGAAGGTCGCGCCGGGTCCAGGGTTTCAAGCCCTCATAGGTACTGCCAAAACCCCGGCTGGCCGAGAGAGAGGAGGAAGAGGAGGTGCGTTTCAAGCCCTCATAGGTACTGCCAAAACCAGGCAAGCCCGGGCAGAAGCGGGCGAGCGTGCCGGTTTCAAGCCCTCATAGGTACTGCCAAAACCCGCGATCGTCGACACGATGTACAGCACGCCTTCCTGTTTCAAGCCCTCATAGGTACTGCCAAAACGTCGATCAGTGTACGACATTGAGACAAGACTGCGAGGTTTCAAGCCCTCATAGGTACTGCCAAAACGCGGCCCGAAGAGCGCGCGTTCATCGAACCGCCCCTGTTTCAAGCCCTCATAGGTACTGCCAAAACCGAGCGGTCGGACGGGCACCGCTACCCCCTCTCCTGTTTCAAGCCCTCATAGGTACTGCCAAAACGACACGCAACAGCGTCTGGCCGCAGGCACTCAGACGTCAGGTTTCAAGCCCTCATAGGTACTGCCAAAACGAGGCCGGATCGACCGGCGTCACGCAGCTGCGACACGAGTTTCAAGCCCTCATAGGTACTGCCAAAACCTCACCGTCGTCTAATCGTTTCGGCATCTGGCTGAGCGGTTTCAAGCCCTCATAGGTACTGCCAAAACCCACGTACGCCTGGTAATTGCGACAGTCGCTCACGGCCGGTTTCAAGCCCTCATAGGTACTGCCAAAACCACTCAGGATTCGATCAGACGGTTCGATGACGCAGTTAGTTTCAAGCCCTCATAGGTACTGCCAAAACCCAAGCAGCTCGGCGTCGCAACGCGCTTCTCTCATCACCAGCATACCGCAGGAAGCACACGAGCGCAAGCGCTTGGGGAATTCTCTTCCGGCGGCCCTGACAACACGGCAGTGACACAACGGGAATCCGTCGACCCCCCCGGGGTTCCTGCACGACCGGAAGTCGACGCTGCAACCGTCTCCCACAGCACGGCTTCGACGAGCCGAACATGCGCGTCACCACGCGCTTTTCAGCCCCTCCTCACGCTGCTGCAGAAGGGCGCCGAGCCGGCCAGGCCACCCGTGGCCGTTTTGCTGATCACCAAGCCGATCTTCGCAGCCCTCCAAGCTGCTCGCAGGCGACCAGGCTCCGTCGACCTCCTGTTCGGGCGACAGAAGATACAGACCCCGCAGCTGCGTGAGCCGTCCCCGTGGGAACCGTTCGGTTCACGAATCCTAGAACCGCGGCCGGTATTCGCCCCACACCTGCCGCAGCCGGCCACAGATCTGCCCGAGCGTCGCACCGGCCAGTAGCGCTTCGCGCAGTACCGGCAGCATGTTCTCCGTTCCGCGCGCAGCTTCTTCTACCCGCGCCAACGCCCGCTCCACCCGGACCGCGTCTTGCTTTGCCCGGTACTCTTGCACCCGCCTGATCTGCCGCTCCACCGCAGCCTCGTCCAGCCGGTGCACTGGTACCTGTACCGGCACCACGTCCTGGTAGCGGTTCACCCCCACGACGATCCGCTCGCCCCGCTCGACCGCCGCCTCCCACTGGTAGGCGCTCTCGGCGATCTGCGCCTGAATCCAGCCCCGCTCGATCGCCGTCACTGCCCCGCCGAGCCCTTCGATCGCCTCGATCAGCTCCCAGGCTCGCCGCTCGACTTCGTCGGTCAGCGCCTCGACGAAGTACGACCCGCCCAGCGGATCGGCGGTATCGGCGACACCGGTCTCTTCGGCCAGAATCTGCTGCGTGCGCAGTGCAATCGTCGCCGACTCTTCGGTCGGGAGACCCAGCGCCTCGTCGTAGGCGTTGGTATGGAGACTCTGCGTGCCACCGAGTACCGCAGCCAGAGCCTGATAGGCGACCCGGATGATGTTGTTGAGCGGCTGCTGAGCCGTCAGCGTGCAGCCGCAGGTCTGCGTATGAAAACGCAACATCCACGACCGCGGGTTCCGCGCCCCGAACCGTTCGCGCATGATCTTCGCCCACATCCGGCGCGCTGCCCGGAACTTGGCGATCTCTTCGAAAAAGTTGTTGTGTGCGCCGAAGAAGAAGCTCAGCCGCGGTGCGAACTCATCCACCACTAGCCCAGCCTCGGTCGCCGCTCGTACGTAGGCAATCGCGTTGGCCAGTGTGAAAGCGATTTCCTGCACGGCAGTCGCACCGGCCTCGCGGATGTGATAGCCGCTGATCGAAATGGTGTTCCAGTTCGGAAGCCGCTCCTTGCAGTAGGCGAAGGTGTCGACGACCAGCCGCATCGAGGGACGCGGCGGGAAGATGTAGGTACCGCGTGCCGCATATTCCTTGAGGATGTCGTTCTGGATCGTCCCCCGGAGCTGCCTGGGATCTACCCCCTGTTCTTCCGCGACGATCTCGTACATGAGGAGCAGGATGGCCGCCGGTGCATTGATGGTCATCGAGGTCGTGACAGCGCCCAAGTCGATCCCCTCGAACAACCGGCGCATGTCGTCGAGCGTCGATATCGCGACGCCTACCCGGCCGACTTCGGGCCGCGCCAGCGGATGGTCGGAGTCGTAGCCCAGCTGCGTCGGAAGGTCGAAGGCGACGCTCAGCCCGGTCTGCCCACGGTCGAGCAGCAGCCGGAACCGCCGGTTGGTCTCTTCGGCCGAGCCGTAGCCAGCGTACTGGCGGATCGTCCACTTCTTGCCCCGGTACATCGTGGCGTGGATGCCGCGCGTATAGGGATACTCCCCCGGATCGGGCTCGGGCGGGCGCCCCGTATCGCGGTACACGGGCGCGATCTCGATGCCCGAGTCGGTCACGACGCGGCGGATTTCGGTCGACGTCATGCTCGGCCCCCTCGCCAGTCTCCGGTGCGCTGCCTCCGAGCGGTCACGCAAATCCAGCACCGTTCCAACGCCGGATACGGCCGCTCACATGCTGTTTACTCTACATGATGCGGTCACCACAGCGCAGGCGCGAGCCTGAAAGCGTAACGACCCACCCACCAGTGGGCGGGTCGTCGAGCCGGAGTACATGTGATCGAGACTAGTGTCCCTCGCCTTCCGGTACCTCGACGAGTTCGGTGAGCACACGGTGGCAGGAGCGGGGATGGATGAACGCGACCGGAAAACCATGCAGGCCGATCACCGGTTCGCGGTGGATCAACTCGAATCCCTCCTGCTCGAGCTGGGCGAGTGCGGTGCGGATGTCCCGCACCGCGTAGGCGACATGGTGGATGCCACCGCGCTCGCGCAGGTAGCGCCCGAGATCCGATTCCGGATCCTTCGGCTCGAACAGCTCGACATGCCCCTCACCACCGTGGAACAGGGCCACCCGCGTATGCGGGAAATCCTTGACACCGTCGAAGGTGAGGCCGAGCTTCTGGTACGCCTCGATCGCCTCGTCCAGGTTCTCGACGACGATCCCGATATGGTGGATCCCGACCACCGGAACCGGTACCATGTACTCCGCTCCTTCGCTTCTCGACCGTGACGTATCCTGCGACATCCCGAGTATAGCACTATACTGTTTCGTCACGCGGCCTCACCGCCGCCCCGTCCCAGCCCGCCGAACGGGAACGTTGGCGACCAGCCGATCGCCACCGTCACCCCGGACGATGCTGATCTCGATTCGGTCAGCATCGATATCCAGGTGACGGGAGAGGATCTGGCACATCTCGCTGCGGATCGCTTCCAGCACATCAGGAGTCAGCTTGACATGGTCGTAGACCAAGACTTCCACCAGCCGCTGCTTGGCGACCTGTGCGCTCCCGCGCGACGATCGGCTCGATCCGCGCCCGAACAGTGCGTCCAACCAACCCATTCCTCCGTCCTCCCCCGTCTTCTAGGACCGACCGCCGAAGCCGAGCGCCCGCAACATGCGTCGCCAGACACCGTCCGGGAGCTCGAGCGGTTGGAAGGGAACGTCTTCACCAAGCAGGCGAGCCGCGATGTCGCGGAAGGCTTGGCCGGCCCGCGACTGTGGATCGAGCGCGACCGGCTCGCCACGATTGGTCGCGGTCACGATCGACTCGTCAGCCGGCACCACACCGATCAGCGGGATCGCCAGGATCTCGAGCACGTCCTCGACCGAGAGCATGTCGCCGCGCCGGACGAGTTCCGGATCGATCCGGTTGACGATGAGCCGCGGCGGCGGCAGTTCAGCCGCTTCGACCAACCCGACGATCCGGTCGGCGTCACGCACTGCTGAAACCTCCGGATTCGTCACCACCAGCACCTCATCGGCACCGGCGATCGCGTTGCGGAATCCCCGTTCGATCCCGGCCGGCGAATCGATCAGCACGAAGTCGAACTGCTGCCGCAGCTCACGGCACAGCTCCTTCATCTGCTCGGGGGAGACTGCTTCCTTGTCCCGCGTCTGCGCCGCTGGGATCAGAGCCAGGTTAGCCAGCCGCTTGTCACGGATGAGCGCCTGCCGCAGGCGGCAGCGTCCCTCGACGACGTCCACGATGTCGTAGACGATGCGGTTCTCTAGACCGAGCACGATATCCAGATTGCGCAGCCCGATATCGGCATCGACCAGCACGACCGACTTGCCGCGGGCAGCTAGGGCCGCGCCGACATTGGCCGTCGTGGTGGTTTTGCCAACGCCCCCCTTACCGGAAGTGATGGTGATGACGCGACCATTGCGATCCTGCTGCTCCTCCACCGCACCCCTCCTGCTGGCCATGGACTACCGGCGTTCGATCCGCCACGGTTCGATCACGATCTGCCCATCGACGACGTGCGCGAGCGCTGGCCCATCCAGGAGCTGTGCACCGCGATCGGGTGCTCGCGCGACCAGATGCGCGATTCGCAACTGCATCGGTGCCAGCCGCAACGCCGCGATGACCGCTTCGGTGTCCCCGTTGCGCCCAGCGTGTACGGTTCCCCGGACGACTCCCCATACCAGCACGTCACCACCGGCGACGACGAGTGCCCCAGGGTTGACGTCACCGATGAGGACGAGGTGCCCTGGTGCCTCCACGCTCATGCCGGAGCGCAAGGTGCGCCGGACGTAGGTCGCTGCACCGTCCGGCCCCTCCTCACCGCTCGGCTCGACCAGCCGCAGGCGACGCGACGGCTCGCCTGGCTCGGTGCGGAATCCCCAGCGGGCGAGCCGCTCCCGGTACTCGGCTGTCTCCGCACTGACCGCCTGGATCCGCACGCCACGCGAGTCGAGCAGGTGCTGCAGCGCGACGATCTCTTCCAGTACCGGCTCACGCTCGGAAAAGTCGAGGACGAGCGCAGCCCCCCGGAAGAACGCTGCCCGGGCATCCAGGACGTCGTGAACGTGCGCCAGCACCGACGGGAACGGGACGCCACGCGGCAAGACGAGTCGCACGCCGTCCTGCGTACCGCGGACGCGTACGGTTGCCTCCAGTCGTTCTCCATCCAGCATGACCGCCCCTCTCTCGCTGTTCCTCACCCATCAGGGCGCGCGTCCGAAATAGGTGGCGAGGATCCGATCGGCAACCGGGACGGCGAACGTCGCACCCTCGCCGCCGTCGCGGATCAGGACGAGGACAAGCACTTCGGGGTCATCGTACGGTGCGAAGGCTGCGAACCAGGCATGTGACTTCTTGTACCGGCCGTTTTCCGCCTCCCCGTACTCAGCGGTACCGGTCTTTCCAGCGATCGGGATGTCGTCACCCGTCCGCACGAACTTCCCTTTCGCCGTGCCGTCGGTCACCGTACGTCGCATGCCACGACGTACGGTCTCCAGATGCTCGGGTGCGATCGCGAGCTCGCGCACCAGCTCAGGTTCGAACCGTCGCACTAGCTGCCCAGCCGCGTCGCGGAGTTCCCTGACGATCCGTGGTCGATAATACGCCCCCCGGTTGGCGATCGCGGCCAATGCACAGGCCAGCTGCAACGGCGTACAGGCCAGGTGCCCCTGGCCGATGGAGACGTTTATAGTATCTCCGACCGACCAGTACTCCCGCAACGTCTGGAACATCCAGCGCGGATTCGGCACGAGTCCATCGGCTTCGCCAGCCAGCTCGATCCCTGTCGGCTGGCCGAAGCCGAACACGTCGCGCAAGTAGCGCTCGATCCGCTCGATCCCGAGTCCCTCGAAATAGTGCTTGTCGGGATCACCGGGGATGTAATAGTGCAGGGGCTCGGTTCCTCCCTCGGGCACTTGCCCAGGTGCCCCGACGTTGTAGAAGAACACGTTGCACGACTGCGCGATGCCGTCCAGGACGCTGACGGCACCGTGTCCAGTCGCCAGCCAGCAGACGTAGGTGTTCCCACCCTGCTCGTCCCAGACGGTCGGCACCCGGATCGATCCCCGGCAGGTATACGTCGTCTCGGTCGAGATCACACCTTCCTGGAGGCCAGCACAAGCGAGCAGCGGCTTCACGGTGGAGCCGGGAGGGAACTCGCCGCTGATCGCGAAGTTGACGAGGGGGTGGAACGGGTCGTTCAGGAGCGCGTCGTATTCGGCCTGACTCAGCCCGCGGATGAACCGCTGGTTGTCGTAGGTCGGCAGCGAGACCAGGGCGAGCACTTCGCCCGAGCGGGGGTCGAGGACGATCGCCACACCGGAGCCGACCGGATCACGTCCCTGCTCGCGTGCTGCTCGATCGGCCGCCGCGATTCCTTCGGCGAGCGCCTGCGTCACGGCACGCTGAAGCGTGGCGTCGATCGTCAGGACGACCGTGAGGCCAGGCACCGGGTCGCGCCGCCGCTCCGGCAGCTCGCCGACGACGACATTTCGGGCATCGACTTGCACCCAACGGCCACCGTGCTGGCCACGCAGCGCCTCCTCCATTGCCTGCTCGACCCCACCGCGTCCCACCCGGTCGTCCGGGCGATACGGATTCGCCGGGCTGTCGCCACCGGCTGCCTCGTACTCCTCGCCCGTGATCGGGCCGACGTACCCGAGGATATGCGAGAACTCGGGGCCAGCCGGATACTCGCGCACCAGCGTGTCGTCGGTCACCCGCACGCCAGGCAGCGCCGTCGGATTGGCTGCCAGTGTCAAAGCCAGCTCGCGCGGGACGTCTTCCGCCAGTGCGACCGGAACGGCGCTGCCTGGAGCCGCCAGGAGGACATAGTCGAAGCGGTTGAGCACATGCACACCTGGCAGTCGCTTGACATCCTCGGCCAGCGCCCGGGCTTCCGCGGGACGGAGCTTCTCGCGCACGATGACGTACTGCTGATCCTTCGGAGCGCCGAAAACCGTTCCCGCCACCTCTGAGCCTGAGGTACCGAGCAACGCCGCCAGCTGATCGAGGATCTCCCGCTCGTGACCGAGCGGCAGGGCTGGGCGGTGCACGACCACGAGGTCATCCAGTGCCAGTGCGGTGATGAGTTGCTGGCGAACGAGTTGCCGTTCTGCCTCGTCCTCGGGAAGGTCGGCCGGCACCAGCCAGACGGTCCAGCTGCGCCGGTTGCGCGCGAGCACCTCGCCGTTCCGATCGAGGATGAGGCCGCGCGGCGCGCGCAACGGCTCGAAGCGCACCATGCTTCCCTGCGCTGCCTGCTGGTAGCGCGGTCGCTCGCGGAGTTGCATGAAACCGAGCTTGGCCAGGACTGCGCCGAAACCGAGTACCATCGCACTCCGCAGGAGAAAGACGCGACGGGTGAGCAGCTCGTCTCGCACCGGTTCCGGCTCGACCGGCGGCGCGATCGACTTGGGGGCTGGGAGATCGAGCCAGCGTCGCTTAGTTCGCGCGCGCACGGCCAACCCCCACACGTCCGAAGAGCGCGATGACGCCGTAAACGAGTGGGACCGTCATCATGTTGAGAAGACCGACGAGGATCGCCGTGATCGCCGCATCGACCCAGACGTCCGCCTCGCTTGGCCAGCGCACGAGCGTCAAGAGAACACGGTAGAGCACGGTGACGAGGCCGACGAAACCCATGAGCGGCAGGACCGCGCTGCGGTACATGCCCCGTCGCGCTGCGGCGCCCACGGCCGCGGCTGGCAACAATGCCAGGACATGTGCTCCCCACGGGTGCGCTGCGAGGAGGTCGAGCGAGAGCCCGCCGAGTGCCGCCCACAGGAGACCCGTTCGCAGGCCTTCGACAGCACTCGCCACGAGCACGACGCCCAGAACGAGGTCCGGGAACAGTCCGTACGGTGCCGAGCGCGGCAGAACCAGCACCTCGAGTGCAGCGGCGCTGAGCAAGAAGATCGCGATCACCAGCTGCCGCACCAGGTCACACCCCAACCCCGCGACTGCCTTCGCGGCAATCCTACCACGCCCGACCTCACGTCCCCGGCGGCCGCGCGGTTTCCAGGACGCGCACCTGTACCTCCGCACCGGGCATGTCGCTCGTCCGCAAGGCAGCGATCGTTCGCTCGACCGGATAGGACACGCGACGGAACTCGACTTCCCACCGTGTCCCGTCCCAGGTCAGGAGCGCGTAGGCGGCCCGCTGGTCCCCATCGAACGGGAGCCCCACGCTCCCGACTGCCACGACCAGCCGGCCGTCGAGTCGCCACTGTGCCTGGAGATGGATGTGACCGTAGGCCAGCGCGGCACCACCGGCCCGGTCAAGAAGTTCCTGAATCTGTTCGCGCGGTGCGGAGGGTGGTGCGATGACTGGATGGGCGCTCCAGGGCGTGGCATGGACGACCGTGAGCGCGGCACCGGTGGGTGCCGGCACCGTGTAGCGCAGCGGCAGGTCAGCCAGGTACGCGACAGCATCGGCGGACAGCCGTGCCGCGCACCAGCGATAGCGCTCGGCCAGCGCCGGGTTGTCGAGATGCCGGAGGCGGGGATCATCGACCTGGGCCGGCCGCGCTCCGCCGGTCGCGACCTCCACCAGGAACTCGTCGGTATTGCCGCGGACAGCCGGGATGCCGCGCTGCCGGATCGCTTCGATACACTCGGCTGGCCAAGGACCGCCGAAGGCGAAGTCACCAGCCATGACGATCCGCTCGGGGCCGAGTTGGTCGAGTTCGGCTAGGACAGCCTCGAGCGCCGGGAGGTTCCCATGCGTATCGGATATGACTGCGACACGCATCGGTTGTCGATCCCTCCGTTCTCTGCCACCATCTCTCGGCACCAAGCGTACCGCGTCGAGTAGAGTAGGCTCGAAAATGTCGAGAACCGATCCTGGGGGGTCATGTGACCGAAACCAGAGCGAGCGTCTTGGAAATGCAGGCACGATTGCCGGAGGAAGGCCGGCAGCGCGTCGTCATCGCGCGCTTGCTACCCGAGATCGATTGCGGGCGCTTCGCTGTGAAGCGGATCGTCGGCGACGAGATGACTGTCGAAGCGGATATCTTCGCCGATGGGCACGACGCGATCGCAGCAGTACTCCGCTACCGGGGACCGGGGCAGACCGAGTGGCAGGAAGTGCCGTTCACGTTCCTGACCAACGACCGCTGGCAGGCTCGTTTCGTCCTGAGCGAACTCGGCGTCTGGCACTACACGGCAGTCGCCTGGATCGATCGCTTCGCGACCTGGCAACGAGACCTCCGCAAGCGTCTCGAGGCCAGCCAGGACGTGACCGTCGACCTGTCGATTGGCGCCGAACTCATCGAGGCCTACGCCGAGCACGCACCGGAAGCGGAGGCGCACTGGCTGCGCACGATCGCAGGCCAACTCCGTACCGGCCCCGACGCGGCGGAGCTGGCTTTCCATCCCGATCTCACCGAACGGATGCGACGAGTCGATCCGCGCCCCTTCGCGGTCAGCTACCCGCGCGTCCTGCGTGTCATCGTCGACCGCGAGCGCGCCCGCTTCAGTACCTGGTACGAGCTTTTCCCCCGTTCTTGCTCTCCGGAGCCGGGCCGACACGGGACATTCCGAGACTGCGAGCAGTGGCTCCCGCATATCGCTGAACTCGGCTTCGACGTACTGTATCTTCCGCCGATCCATCCGATCGGGAAGACGCACCGGAAGGGGAAGAACAACAGTCTCGTGGCCGGGCCCGACGACCCGGGCAGCCCCTGGGCGATCGGCAGCGAAGAGGGCGGACATGACGCGATCCATCCACAACTCGGCACGCTCCAGGATTTCCGGGCATTCGTCGCGCGAGCACGTGAGTACGGGATCGAAATCGCGATGGACCTGGCCTTCCAGTGCTCGCCGGATCACCCCTATGTGCGTGAGCATCCGGAATGGTTCCGCAAGCGGCCAGACGGGACGATCCAGTACGCCGAGAACCCACCGAAGAAGTACCAGGATATTTATCCCTTCGACTTCGAATCACCAGCCTGGCGTGAACTCTGGCTGGAACTCTTGCGGATCGTTCGGTTCTGGATCGAGCAGGGGATCCGCATCTTTCGCGTCGACAACCCGCATACCAAACCGTTCGCCTTCTGGGAGTGGTTGATCGGGGAGATCAAGCGCGACTATCCGGAAGTGATCTTCCTCTCGGAAGCGTTCACCCGCCCCAAGGTGATGTACCACCTCGCGAAGCTCGGCTTTACCCAGTCGTACACCTACTTCGCCTGGCGCAACACGAAGCACGAGCTCGAGTCGTACTTCACCGAGCTGACGCAGACCGAAGTCCGCGAGTTCTTCCGTCCCAACCTCTGGCCGAATACGCCCGATATCCTGACCGAGTACCTCCAGACCGGTGGTCGACCGGCTTTCCTCATCCGTCTGATCCTGGCCGCCACCCTGGGAGCGAGTTACGGGATCTACGGCCCACCGTACGAACTGTGCGAAGCGACACCGCTCGCGCCGGGGAGCGAGGAATACCTGAATTCCGAGAAATACGAAATCCGGCACTGGAAACTCGATGCACCGCACTCGATCGCACCGGTCATCGCGCGCGTCAACCGGATCCGGCGCGAGCATCCCGCGCTCCAGCAGGACTGGACACTCCGCTTCCATCCGGTCGATAACGAGCAACTGATCGCCTACTCGAAGACGAGCCTCGACAAGCGCGATGTCATCATCACCGTCGTGAACCTCGACCCGCACCATCGCCATGCCGGGTGGGTGACGCTCGATCTCGCTGCGCTCGGCCTCCCGCAGGATGTGCCCTATCAGGTGCACGACCTCCTGACCGACGAGCGCTACATCTGGCACGGTACGCACAATTACGTCGAACTCGACCCGCACGTCATGCCGGCCCACATCTTTCTGGTCCGGCAACGGGTCCGCACCGAACATGATTTCGAGTACTACGAGTGAGGGGCACGATGGCCGTCAAGGTCGCTGAGCGAAGACGAACTGCTCCGGCACCGGAATTGCCCGATGATCCGCTGTGGTACAAGGACGCGATCATCTACGAGCTGCACGTGCGGGCATTCTACGATAGCAACGGGGACGGTATCGGTGACTTCCCCGGGCTCACGCAGAAACTGGACTATCTCGAGGATTTGGGCATCACGGCCGTCTGGCTCCTGCCCTTCTATCCCTCACCCTTGCGCGACGATGGCTACGACATCGCTGATTACACCGACGTCCATCCGGCGTACGGGACGCTGAAGGACGTCAAGGAGTTCATCCGGGAGGCGCGCCGACGCGGGATCCGGGTCATCACCGAGCTGGTCCTCAACCACACCTCCGACCAGCATCCCTGGTTCCAGCGCGCTCGTCGGGCCGCCCCGGGCAGCGTCTGGCGGAACTTTTACGTCTGGAGCGACACCCCAGAGAAGTACAAGGAAGCACGCATCATCTTCAAGGACTTCGAGACGTCGAACTGGGCCTGGGATCCGATCGCCAAAGCCTACTACTGGCACCGGTTCTATTCGCATCAACCGGACCTCAACTACGACAACCCAGCCGTCCGCCGCGCTATCCTCCGCGTCGTCGACTTCTGGATGCGGCTGGGCGTCGACGGGATGAGGTTGGATGCGGTGCCCTATCTCTACGAGCGAGAGGGGACGAACTGCGAGAACCTGCCGGAAACCCACGCGTTCCTCAAGGAACTCCGCCGCTACGTCGACAGCCGCTACCGGAACCGCATGCTGCTGGCCGAGGCGAATCAGTGGCCGGAAGATGCCGTCGCCTACTTCGGTGACGGTGACGAGTGCCACATGGCCTTTCACTTTCCGCTGATGCCGCGACTCTTCATGGCCATCCGCATGGAAGACCGCTTCCCGATCGTCGATATCCTCTCGCAAACACCGCCGATTCCGGAAACGGCCCAGTGGGCCCTCTTCTTGCGCAACCACGACGAGCTCACGCTCGAAATGGTGACCGACGAAGAGCGCGACTACATGTACCGGGTCTACGCCCGTGACCCGGTCGCCCGGATCAACCTCGGCATTCGCCGGCGCCTGGCGCCACTGCTCGGCAACAACCGGCGCCGGATCGAGCTGATGAACGGGTTGCTGTTCTCGCTCCCCGGTACCCCCGTGATCTATTACGGTGACGAGATCGGGATGGGCGACAACGTGTACCTCGGCGACCGCAACGGGGTGCGCACGCCGATGCAGTGGAGTGCTGACCGTAACGCCGGCTTTTCGACCGCTCCGCGGCAGCGCCTGTACCTCCCGGTCATCGTCGATGCCGAGTACCACTACGAGGCGGTCAACGTCGAGGCGCAACAAGCCAACCCGCACTCGTTGCTCTGGTGGATGAAGCGCCTCATCGCACTGCGCAAGCAGTTCAAGGCCTTCGGGCGCGGCAGTTTCGAGCTGATCCCGGTCGAGAACCGAAAAGTGCTCGCCTACGTCCGGCGCTACGAGCAGGAAACGATTCTCGTCGTCGCCAACCTCTCCCGCTTCGTCCAGTGGGCCGAACTCGACCTGGCCGCCTACCGCGGACTCATCCCAGTCGAGCTCTTCGGTCGCGTCGAGTTCCCGATGATCGGCGAGGAGCCGTATCGTATCACGCTCGGGCCACACAGCTTCTACTGGTTCAGCCTGGAGCGCCCGCGCGCCGGTGAAGAGCCACTCGTCATCACGACCAGCGAGTTGCCGATGGTCCCCGTTCGCGAGCGGGACGGCCTGATCGAGCTCGGGAGCGCGCAGCGGGCCTTGGAAAGCCACCTGCCACGTTACCTGCGCGCACGACGCTGGTTCGCTGGCAAAGCACGCCGCGTCAAGCAGGTGCGTGTGACCGAACAGGTACCGATCGCAATCGACGGCCAGTCGGCACTGTTCACGCTCGTTCAGGTCGAGTACACCGAAGGCGATCCAGACCTGTACGTGCTGCCTCTCGCGCTCGTTCGTGGTGACCGAGCCGAACAGACCATCGAGCGGACACCGCACGCGGTGATCGCGCGCGGGATGCCGGGTGGCGAGGAAGCGCTGCTCGTCGATGCGCTCGCCGTCCCCGATTTCGTGCGTGGGCTCGTCGAAGCGATCGGTCGACGGCGCCGCTTCCGGGGACAAGGCGGAACGATTCTCGCGTCTCCGACCAGTGCCTACAGACGCCTGCTCGGGCCCGCGGCTCAGCTCCCCGAGCCGGTACTCGGTCGCGCCGAGCAGAGCAATACCTCGGTAATCTTCCCGGAGCGTGTGCTGTTCAAACTCTACCGGCGCGTGGAGCCGGGACCGAACCCAGAACTCGAGATGGAGCGGGCGTTGAGCGAACGGCTCGGCTTCCCACACGTGCCACCACTGGCCGGCAGCCTCGAGTATCAGTCCCATCAGGGCGAGACGATGACCCTGGGAGTGCTGGTCGGTTACGTGCCGAACGAGGGCGACACCTGGCAGTACACGCTCGACGAACTGACCGGCTTCCTCGAACGTGCTCTCGCGCACGGCGAGGAGCCACCTCGCCTCGCCCTCGATGCCGCGTCACTGCTGGCACGCGCCCAGGAGACGCCACCGGAGGTGGCCTACGAGCTGATCGACACGTATGTCGAAGCGGCGCATCTCCTCGGCCAGCGCACGGCCCAGTTGCACCGGGCACTCGCCAGCTTGACGGATGATCCCGCGTTCGCGCCCGAGCCGTTCTCGATGCTCTACCAACGCTCGCTGTACCAGGCGATGCGCAGCCAGCTCCTCCAGACGCTCGGCCAGCTCCGTAATCAGCTCGAGCAGTTGCCGGAAGCCGTTCGTCGCGATGCCGAGGCAGTGCTCGAGCGAGAGCGCGGAATCGTACACGTGTACCAGCGGCTCTTGCATGGGCTGCTCCCTGCCCAACGCACGCGTTGTCACGGTGACTACCATCTCGGGCAGGTGCTCTATACCGGCCGCGACTTCGTCCTCATCGACTTCGAGGGGGAGCCAGCCCGACCGCTCAGCGAGCGACGACTCAAGCGTTCGCCCATCCTCGACGTGGCCGGAATGCTCCGCTCGTTCCACTACGCTGCCTCGACGACCTTGCTCGAGCAGCACGAACGCGGCCTGCTCCCCGACGTCGCCCGGGCAGAGGGTTGGCTCCGGTTCTGGTACGGCTGGGTCGCAGCGGTCTTCCTGCAGGGATACCTGCACGAGCTCACTGGCACGCCGCTGCTGCCCAGCGACCCGGCGCAGCTCGCCATTCTGCTCGAGGCGTATCTCATGGACAAAGCGATCTACGAGATCCGCTACGAACTCGGGCACCGCCCCGACTGGCTCGCGATTCCCTTGCGCGGCGTGCTCGAACTTCTCCGGGCTCAGGAAGGGACATGATGAAGACACTCCAGGCACTGCATGCACTCGCACGCACGATGGGCGTCCAGCTCGCCTACCGGGACATCGCTGGTCAACGACATGTGGCCGGAACCGAGCAACTCATCGCGGTTCTCCAGGCACTCGGCCTCCCGATCGAGCGCCCGGACGATGCGCCGCGGGTTCTGCGCGCATACCAGCGGCAGCGTTTGCAGCGCGGCTGCGAGCCGGTCCATGTCTGGGTCGCTGGTCGTGGCCAGCCGACGATTCACCTTCTGGCCACCGGACTCCCCACTGGCACCTACACGGTGCACGTCCGACACGAGGACGGCACGACGGTGGAGAGCGCGATACCGGCCGAACGGGCTGCAGTCGCTCCGGCTTCCTCTCCGGTGAACGGGGTTGACTCCGTTGCCGGGTTCGTCGTTTCGCTCCCGCTACCCTGGATCCTACCGCTCGGGTATCACGAGGTCACGATGCACAGCGCGGATGGCACGGAAGCGCGCACGCTCCTCATGGTGCGGCCCCCGACCGTCGTGCTTCCGGAGGCGAACGGGCTCGATCGGAGCTGGGGGACGTTTCTCCCGCTCTATGCCCTCTGGCGCGATCAGCCGCGAGACGGAGCGACCTATAGCCGGCTCCAGGAACTGGTCGCCTGGACGCGCCAGCATGGCGGCCAGCTCGTCGGGACGCTCCCGCTTCTCCCGGTCTTCCTCGGCGAGGATCCGTTCGATCCGAGTCCCTACGCGCCGATCAGTCGCCTCTTCTGGAACGAGTTCTACTGCGATGTCGCGAGTTCTCTCCAGGCGAGTAACCTCGCTGCGCCGCTCGTGACGGTCGCCGGCGAACGGGGAACGCTCCTCGTCGACTACGCTGCCACCTGGCGACAGCGCCGCACCGCGCTGGCCACGCTGGCCGAGCGACTCCAGGCCGATCCGGAACGCTGGAGCGAGATCCAACAGTGGCTCGAGGGACGGCCTGATGTCCAGCTGTATGCGCGGTTCCGCGCAGCGGTCGATCAGTACGGCCCACCGAGTCGATGGCCAGGAGATCTCCGCCGCGATCGCACGCTCGCGATCCCTGGTCTCGAGGAAGGCGCCAGGATGTACCTGGTCGGGCAGTGGCTGGCGACCCACCAGCTCGGTGCCAGCGAGGGCTCGGCACTGTATCTCGATCTCCCGCTCGGGGTGCACCCGGAGGGCTTCGACGTCTGGTCGTGGCCGGAACTCTTCGTGACGGGCATGAGTGCCGGTGCGCCGCCCGATCCGTTCTTCGCTGGTGGGCAAGTCTGGGGATTCCCGCCGCTCCATCCCGAACGGATCCGCGAGGACGGGTACCGGTACGTGCGGGCCGTCCTGGCTCATCACCTCGGTGCAGCCAGCCTGCTGCGGATCGACCATGTCATGGGATTCCACCGACTCTACTGGGTTCCGTCCGGCGCGAGTGGCCGCGAGGGAGTCTACGTGCGGTACCGGCCGGAAGAGTTCTACGCCGTACTGGCGATCGAGAGCCAGCGAGCTGGTTGCGCGGTAGCCGGCGAGGATCTCGGCACGGTGCCGCAGGCCGTGCGGCACGCGATGGTCGACAATGGCCTCCTCCGGCTCTGGGTCCTCCCGTTCGAGCAGCAAAACGGGAGCTTTCGCGAGCCGCCTGGACTGGCGGTCGCGAGCCTGGAGACGCACGACCTGCCACCGTTCGCTGCACTGTGGGAGGAGTGGGGGCCCGAGCGCCAAGAGGCCGTGCGCGACTGGCTCGTGCAGCGTGGATACATCCAGCCGGGCGAAGGCGGGCACGATCCCGCTACGCTGCTGCGCGCATTGCTGCGCCTACTCGGCTCCGGACCCGCGGCGATCGTCCTCGTCAACCTCGAGGATCTGTGGCTCGAGCGAGAACCGCAGAACCGACCGGGTACCGGATTGGAATGCCCCAACTGGCGACGTCTCGCACGACGCGGGCTCGCCGACTTGGCCGCCGATCGAACCATCGGCGAGTTGCTCGCAACGCTCGACCGCACACGGAAAGGAGGTGCTCGGTGACGACGACGTGGCGAGTCGGCCCGGTTCGTCATGACCGATCGCTCCTCACCGATCACGACGTGTATCTCTTCAACGAAGGCACCTGGCTCAGGGCGTACGAGAAGATGGGGGCTCATCCGTGCGTGCTCGAGGGTGAGGAGGGCGTCTACTTCGCCGTGTGGGCTCCCAACGCCGAGCGGGTTTCGGTGGTCGGGGACTTCAACGACTGGACACCCGGTAAACATCTGCTGGCACCACGCGGGTCGTCGGGGATCTGGGAAGGGTTCGTTCCGGGCCTCGGAGTCGGTGCCCGGTACAAGTACCACATCGTGTCACGCTTGAACGGATATCAAGTTTTCAAGGCAGACCCGTACGGTGCCCGGCATGAATGTCCACCCGGTACGGCTTCTATCGTCTGGAACTTGACCTACGAGTGGGCAGACGCCGACTGGATGCGACAGCGCGCCCGTGCCAACGCGCTGGACGCACCGATGCAGCTGTACGAAGTGCACCTCGGTTCCTGGATGCGCGTTCCGGAAGAGGGGAACCGCTGGCTCACCTATCGAGAAATCGCCCCCAAGCTGGCCGAGCACGTGCAACGGATGGGGTTCACGCACGTCGAGTTCCTGCCGGTCATGGAACATCCCTTCTACGGATCCTGGGGCTACCAAGTCACGGGATACTTCGCGCCGACGGCACGCTATGGTGCCCCGCAGGACTTCATGTTCTTGATCGACACGCTCCACCAGCATGGGATCGGCGTGATCTTGGACTGGGTTCCGTCGCACTTTCCGACCGATGAGCATGGTCTCGTTTTCTTCGACGGGACGCACCTCTACGAGCATGCCGATCCGCGCAAAGGCTTCCATCCCGACTGGCACACCGCGATTTTCAATTACGGCCGGAACGAAGTCCGTACCTTCCTGCTCTCCAGCGCGATGTTCTGGCTCGACCGGTACCACGCGGACGGACTTCGGGTCGATGCGGTCGCTTCCATGCTCTATCTCGACTACTCGCGTGCACCAGGTGAGTGGATCCCGAACGAGTACGGCGGTCGCGAGAACCTGGAGGCGATCGCCTTCCTGCAGCGGCTGAACGAGGAAGTGTACCGGCACCATCCCGACGTCCAGACGATCGCGGAGGAATCGACCGCCTGGCCGATGGTCTCGCGCCCCACCTACGTGGGCGGCCTCGGTTTCGGGCTCAAATGGGACATGGGCTGGATGCACGATACGTTGCGCTACTTCAGCCGCGATCCGATCTATCGGAAGTACCATCACAACGAACTGACTTTCCGGCTTCTGTACGCCTTCAACGAGAATTTCGTGTTGCCGCTCTCCCACGACGAGGTCGTCCACGGGAAGGGCTCGCTCCTGGCCAAGATGCCCGGAGACGACTGGCAGAAATTCGCGAATCTTCGCCTTCTCTACGGCTACCAGTACACGCAGCCTGGGAAGAAGCTCCTTTTCATGGGTGCGGAAATCGCACAATGGCGGGAATGGAACCACGATAGGAGCCTGGACTGGCACGTGCTCCAGTATCCTCCGCACGAGGGCGTGCGGCGCTGGCTGGCCGATCTCAACCACCTGGCTCGCTCCGAGCCAGCCCTGTACGAACTCGATTGCTCCCCGGAAGGTTTCGAGTGGATCGACTGCAACGACGCCGAAAACAGTGTCCTGGTGTATCTCCGCAAGAGCCGCCGACCTGGCGAGGAGCTTCTGGTCGTCTGCAACTTCACACCGGTACCGAGACAGAACTACCGCATCGGCGTTCCCGCTCTGGGATTCTGGCGGGAACTCCTGAACAGCGATGCACGCGAATACGGTGGAAGTGGTTGGGGCAATCTCGGCGGCGTGGAAGCCGTACCGGTTCCCTGGCACGGCCGAGCCTGGTCGTTGACCTTGACGTTGCCACCGCTCGCGATCGTGATCTTCAAGAGAGTCACGGACGGGAGTCGACCGTGAAGTATGTCTGCATCCACGGACACTTCTACCAGCCGCCGCGGGAGAACCCGTGGCTGGAGGTCGTCGAACTCGAAGACTCCGCCTATCCGTACCACGACTGGAACGAGCGGATCACCGCGGAGTGCTACGGCCCGAATGCCTGGTCGCGCATCCTCGACGCGCGCGGCCGGATCATCCGGATCGTGAACAACTATGCTTGGATCAGCTTCGATTTCGGCCCGACGCTCCTCCGCTGGCTGGAGCAGGAAGCACCTGACGTCTATCGCGCGATCCTCGCCGCTGATCGTGAAGGGTGCGAACGGTTCGACGGGCATGGCCCGGCTATCGCGCATCCCTACCACCATGTCATTCTGCCGCTCGCCAACGAGCGCGACCGGCACACGGAACTCTTGTGGGGCATCCGCGATTTCGAGTACCGCTTCGGCCGCCGGCCAGAGGGCATCTGGTTGCCGGAAACCGCGGTCGATCTGGCCACGCTCGATCGTATCGCGCAGATGGGTATCGCCTTCACTATCCTCGCGCCACACCAGGCTGCAGCCGTGCGCGCCCCCGGATTCAGTGGGTGGCAGGACGTTTCGGGAGGACGGGTCGATCCGACTCGACCCTACCGCGTGCAACTCCCGTCCGGTCGATCGATCGTGGTGTTCTTCTACGATGGTCCGTTGTCTCGCGACGTCGCCTTCGGCGATCTCCTCAACGACGGTCGTCTTCTGGCCGCGCGCCTGCTCGCTGCAGCCAGTGACTCCACTGACCGGCTGGCGCATATCGCGACCGACGGTGAAACGTACGGCCACCACCACCGCTTCGGCGATATGGCTCTCGCAGCCGCGCTCGCCGCGCTCCAGGCTGAGCCGGACGCCCGTGTCGTGACCTACGGTTCGTACCTCGCGACCCATCCGCCGACCTGGGAGGCACAGATCGTCGAGCAGACATCCTGGAGCTGCGCGCACGGTATCGAGCGCTGGCGGAGCAACTGCGGCTGCAACACCGGAGCCCATCCTGGTTGGACGCAAGAGTGGCGTGGGCCATTGCGGGAAGCGCTCGATTGGCTCCGCGATGCCGTCGCGGCCTTGTACGAGCGGGCGCTGAGCACTCTCGTCCGCGATCCTTGGGCTGCTCGTGACGACTACATCGAGGTCATCCTCGACCGCTCGCCGCAGAACGTGCGGCGTTTCCTCGATCGCTGGCAAACTCGTGCACTGGAGCCGGAGGAACGGATACGCGTCCTCGAAGCGCTCGAAATGCAGCGGTATGCCCTGCGCATGTACAGTAGTGACGCCTGGTTCTTCGATGAACTTTCTGGACTCGAGACGATCCAGGCACTCCAGGCGGCTGCCCGAGTCATCCAGATCGCCGAAGAGCTGTCCGAAACCTCGCTGGAGAACGAGTTCGTCGAGCGTCTCGCTCGGGCGCCGAGCAATATCCAGCAGTACCGCGATGGGCGCGGCGTGTGGGAGCGACTCGTCCGGCCGGCCCGCGTCGAACTCGCGAACGTGGCCGCGCACTACAGCTTGAGCGCGCTCTTCGAGGACTACCCGGAACGAACGAGTATCGGTTGCTTCGAAATCGAGCGGCTCGAAGGGACAGCGCAACGAGCCGGACGCGCGCACCTCTTCGTCACGCGTGTTCGCGTAACCTGCACTCTGACGGGCCGCAACCAGTCGTTCATCAGTGCAGCCCTCCATCTCGGTGACCACAACCTGGTCGGGGGTGTCGAACCGGACGGGACACCGGAGCGGTTCGCGCAGCTCTGGGACATCCTCAACGAGCCGTTCGCGCGCGCCGATCTCGCAGAAACGGTACGGGCCTTCGACCGAGCGTTCGGGCGCGCGGAATATTCACTACGCTCGCTGTTCAAGGACGAGCAGCGGAAGCTGCTCGAGATCATCTTGAACGCGACACTGAGCCAAGCAGAAGACCTGTATCGTCATCTCTACGAGGACAGCCAGCCACTGATGCGCTTCCTCCTCGATCTGGGCGTCCCCATCCCCCGGGCGTTCCTGACCGCCGCCGAGGTGACGGTGAACGCCGAACTGCGTCGCCGGTTGAGCGAGCCGCGGCCGCCTTTCGAGACGCTCACCCTCTTGTTCGAGGAAGCCGAGCGGTGGCAACTGCAACTCGACCACGCCGGGCTAGCCTACGCATTACAGGAGACGATGGAGTCCCTCGCGCAGGAATGGGACGACCGCCCGGACGATCTGGAACTGATCGAGATACTCACTGGACTCGTTCGTCTGGCCAGCCATCTCCACGAGCCAGTGAACACCTGGCGCGTCCAGAACGTCGCCTACGAGCTGATCCAGCGCGAGCTTCCGAAGCAACGGTGGCAGGCACAGCGCGGCGATCCGGCCGCCCACGAGTGGATCGAACGCTTCCGCGCTCTCTGCGATGCGTTCTGGCTCGCCCTCGACGAGATCGAGAAGAGCCTCACGGCCGCCTGAAAGGCAGCGCGAACGCGAAAGAACGCCGTTGCGCCCGTGCGCGCGCCACCGCTTCGGCATGCGCCCGGAACACGCGCTCGTCGTTCAATGGTGCGAGCGGCTCCTCCCAGCCATGGAGGCGAAGCGCACACGTGATGAGGAAATCGGCGAGTTGCGGATTCTTCGGCAAGACGGGACCATGCAGGTACGTACCGATCGCATTGCGGTACCGGCATCCCTCGGTCCCATCCTCGCCGTTGTTCCCGTAGCCGATGCGCACGACGCCGAGCGGCTGAGCAGTGGGGCCGAGGTACGTCCGCCCGCTGTGATTCTCGAAACCGACCACTTCACCGAACTCGGTCGAATCGATGACGACATTCCCGATCATGCGGCGCCTCCCAGCCACCGTCCAGGCGTCGAAGATGCCCAGACCAGGAAGTTCCGGGCCGGCATGCGGTCGGTAGAAGCGCCCGAGGAGCTGATACCCACCGCAGACAGCCAAAAGCGGGACACCTCGCTCGATTTCTGCCCGCAAAACCTCGCCCTTGGCACCTTGCAGGTCGTAGGCCGCAGCGATCTGTTCCCGATCCTGACCACCGCCCCAAAAGAACAGATCGTAGCGGCCCGGCTCCAACCGCTCGCCGATACCGATCTCGACGACCTCGATATCGATTCCCCGCCGGCGACAGCGCTCGACGATGGCCAGCACGTTGCCGCGGTCGCCATAGATATTCATCGTCCGCGCGTAGAGCCAACCGATACGAAGGCGCATCGCCCAACCTCGCTACTGCGCCCAGAACGATGGCAGGAGCCCCCGCTGCGCGAGTGCACGACGGAGTTCCAGCATCGCCGTGTAGGTCGCCAGTACCCAGCCGCACGATGCAGGGGGTAACGACGCGATCCACCGATCGAACGCCTCGACGACACCCCGGTGCTGCGCGACTGGTTCGATCCCAGCATACTCGAGACGCAGCGCCATTTCCCCACCGCGGATACCTCCAGTGCTGACCGGGACATCGAGCGCCCGGAGCTTCTCGACGTCGACGTCCCACAGCCAGGAGACATCACGTCCATCAGCATCGAGATCGTTGATCAAGATCAGGACGGGACAGCGCTGCTGCGCCAGAACCAGCAGCCGAATCGCTTCGTTGAACCCCGTAGGATTCTTGACGAGCAGGAGGGTCAACTCATGTCCGTCACATGTCACCCGCTCCTGCCGACCGAAAGCGGCCTCGACGCTACCCAGGACACGGACGATCTCCGCCTGGTCGAGGCCGAGCGCGAGCCCTGCCGTTGCTGCGGCCAAAACGTTGTACGCATTGTAGACACCGGCCAGCTGGCTCTCCAGCGTGATCGTGCTGGTTCCAGCCACTGCCTCGATGCGGAGCGGTACGACCGAGGCGACCGACCGCCCAGAAACCGTCAGAGGCGGCCGGGAAAAGGAGCACCCCGTGCACTGATAGATCCCGAGGTGCCCCAGAAACACCTGCCGGTATGTCAAGGCTTCCCCACAGCGGGGGCAGAGTCGCCAATCGGCCGCATGCGGAAGGGCAGGGAGTGCCACAGTCGGATCGTCGAGACCGAAGGTCCAGCGACGCTCGCTGAGCGGTTCGGTCAGGGCAGTGAGTACCGGATCGTCAGCGTTCACGACGACGAGCGCATCGGGCGGCAGCGCGGCGAGCGCGCCGCGCCAGGTCTGCGCGACGGTCTCCAGCTCCCCATATCGGTCGAGTTGATCGCGGAACAGATTGAGAAGCACGAGAAGCCGCGGCCGTAGCGCCCCAACCGCGGTCGGTAGCGCGAACTCGTCGACCTCGACGACAGCGATCTCCCCCCGGATGCGGCCGGTGACACTGCTGCCATCGACGAACGCCGATGCGATTCCGCGCGGGAGGTTGCTACCGGAGCGATTGTGGACGACTGCCAGCCCGCTCGCCTGGAGCAGCGCAGCGAGAGCGCGGGCTGTCGTGGTTTTCCCGTTCGTCCCGGCGACGATGACGGTACCGTGTGGAAGCTGGCGCGCGAGTTCGTCGAGCAGGCCCGGGTAGACGAGCAGCGCCAGGAAGCCGGGCACTGCGGTCCCACCACCGAGCTGGAGCCGACGCGTCGCCCAGGCGACGACACGCCCCACCGTCGTGGCGGCGCTCGCTCGAAGCCGCATCGTGGTCATTCGTGTCCTTCAGCCGTGCCCACCAGCACACTGACCGTGGTGAGGGAGCGGACATCGACGAGCGGCCGCACACTGACTCGCAATTCGTCTTCCGCAGCCTGCCGGGTTCCCCCAACTGCGACACCGATCACCAGTCCAGCCGGGATACCGACAGTTCGCCCACTCGTCACCACCAGTTCACCTTCCCGGAACGGCGTATCGGGCGGGAGATGGCGGAGTTCGAGCAAACCACGCCCGTGCCACCCTCGCCCGTAGACGATACCTTCCGCGCCGGAATCGAGCAGTTGTGCACCGAGCTGGATCGAGGGGTCGGTCAACAGTGTGACCTGTGCGCGATGGCTCTCTACACGAGTCACGAGACCCACTAACACGTTCGGATTGAGCACCGCCATACCGACACGAACACCGTCATCGCTCCCCCGGTCGATGACCAGGACACGTTGTGGCTGCTCCGGATCGTAGCCGATCACGCGAGCTGCGACGAGCTGGAGACCAGGATGCGCCTGCTGGAACTGCAGCTGCGCCCGAAGCTGCTCGAGTTCCTGCTGGGCACGCCGTGCTTCCGCGAGTTGAGCGAGCAAGGCATCACGCTCAGCACGGAGCCGCTCGATTTCGCGCTGCAAGTCCTGCTGGCTCGAGAACGATGGGAGCGGCAGGCCATCGGTCAGCGAACGGATACCACGCTCGAGATCGACTAGCAGCCCCGTGATCGGAGCTTGGAACGGCGCCAGATGCTGTTGGCGATCCGAGACGATGAAGAGCAGACTCGCGACGACGAGTCCGAGTGCGAGGATCGCCGTTCGCCGCAGGGTGATCGGCATGCCTCACCTGATCGGTGTCTTCAGCTCGTCGACGTCGTCGTGGCCGGCGTGCGTCGCTGTTGGGTTCCCTGCAACGCGCGCTGATAGAGATGGAGCGCCTCGGCGACGCGCCCGGTCCCACGCGCGACGCAGGTCAACGGATCGTCAGCCAGATAGACCGGGATTCGCAGCTCCGCCTGCAAACGCTTGTCCAGCCCCATGAGCAGCGCTCCGCCACCAGCCAGCACGATGCCCCGCTCCATGATGTCGGCCAAGAGTTCCGGTGGTGTTTCCTCGACGCAGGATCGGACCGCTTCGATGATCTGGTTCACCGGACCAGCGATCGCTTCGCGGATTTCGACGGAACTGACCTCGACGGCCTTCGGTAGCCCGGTCAGGACGTCGCGCCCGCGCAAGATGACGCGCCGCTCTTCCTCTAGCGGATAGGCTGAGCCAGCAGCGATCTTCGCGTTCTCCGCGGTCCGCTCACCGATGATCAGGTTATGGTCGCGTCGGGCCCACTGGACGATCGCTTCGTCGATCTCGTCACCCGCGACGCGGATCGACCGGTTCACGACGATGCCGCCCAGCGAGATCACCGCGACTTCAGTCGTCCCACCCCCGATATCGACGATCATGCTTCCGACTGGCTCATTGATCGGCAATCCCGCGCCGATGGCAGCCGCCATCGGCTCTTCGATCGTATAGGCCTCGCGAGCACCGGCACTCAAGGCGGCATCCTTGGCTGCCCGCTTCTCGACCTCGGTCACCCCCGAGGGGATACCGATCACCACACGGGGATGCGGCGTCAGCAGCTGCTGCGCGTGCACCTTGCGGATGAAGTAGTGGAGCATCACCTCGACGGTGTCGAAATCGGCGATGACACCGTCCTTGAGCGGTCGCACCGCGACGATCGATTCCGGCGTCTTCCCGACCATCGCCTTCGCTTCGACACCGACGGCCAGCACGCGGCGCGTCTTCTTGTCGACAGCGACGACGGAAGGCTCGGAAATCACGATCCCTTTACCGCGCACGTAGACGAGGGTGTTCGCCGTCCCGAGGTCGATACCGAGATCGCGGCTGAACAGCCCGAACAGCGCGCTGAGTGGTCGAATCATCGTCGCGCCCTTCCTCCCACCGGCCTCACCGTCACCGGAGGTAGAGACCAGGATCTTGATAGACCCCGTTGTACATGATGATGAAGTGGACGTGTGGGCCGGTCGAGTATCCTGTGCTCCCCATCGGGCCGATGTACTGCCCCTGGTTGACCCACTGTCCGACTTGCACCGGTGGCGGTTCGGCCATGTGCCCGTACCAGGTCACGAACCCGTTGCCATGATCGATCGCGACGGCATAGCCCAAACCGTAGTTGTTCCACCCGCTGAAGATCACCGTTCCACTGTCCGCCGCGACGATCGGCGTGTACATGTTGTTCGCGATGTCCCAGCCGTTGTGCCCAGCGTGGAAGTACTGCGTAATCACGCCCGTCGTCGGCCAGATGAACGAGCCGCGTGGTGCCTGCCGCTGGGCCGGCGGGTTGCTCGGCGCCGACGGGGCGCTCTGCGCCGGGGCAGGCGCCGGAGGTGGCGGTGGCGGCGGTGGTGGCGGCTCCCCACCAGGAATCATGACCAGCTGCCCGACGCGCAACACGCCGTTCGGGCCGATGCCGTTCATCGGGTAGTCGCGGATGACCTGCGGATCGACCCCCCAGTACTCGGCCAGCGACTCGATCGTATCGCCTTCCTTGACTTTCACCATCACTCCATCGGTCGGCAGAATGGCAAGCTGCTGGCCTGGATAGATCAGCTCTGGATCAGGCAGCGAGTTCGCCCAGGTGATCGTCTGTACCTTGAGGCCGAAACGTTCGGCGATCTTCCAGAGCGTATCACCCTCTTGCACCGTGTACATGATCACCCGGTCGCGCTGCGGCATCTTGCCACCGGGCACCATGATCATCCGGTTCGGCACGAGGTCAGTGTCTCGCTGCACACCGTTGGGCTCGTACCCGGTGATGACGTCCGGCGTCACGCCGTACCGGGCAGCGATCGATTCGAGCGTGTCGCCCTCCCGGACGACGTGGAGCATCCCATCGACCGGCGGCACACGCAGCGGCACACCAGCCGGTAGGGGTGCACCAGGATCGACGAGGTTGTTCGCCCACAACAGCGTATCGACGCTCCGGCCAGTCGCGCGGGAAACGTCATAGACCGTTTCCCCACCGCTCGTGACGTAGGTGTCGAGCACGAGCACATCCGGCTTGACCGCCAGGCCGCCGGTAGCGAGATAGCCGATCCGCGGGTCTGTCGCGGCGAGACGCACAGCCTGACCAGCCACAACTCCTGGTGTATAGCCCGCATCCCAGAGAGCCGCGATCCGATCGGTACCGGCAGAAACCGAAACGAGCAGTGGAGCACGCCAGAACCCGCCACCGAGCGCGACCACCACGATGCAACAGACGACCGCCGCATGGAGCGACCACCGCCCCATGCGCCAGGCCGACCGCCCACTCGGTGGCGCCGACGGAGCCGAACTGCGGCGAGACGAGCGTGGCAGGGACTCGAGTACGGGAGTCCGGTTCGCCGAGCCGTTCGGCTGCGCTGGTAACGCGATCGGCCGCGACGTGACGTCGCGGACTCGTGCTCCACCGTCAGCTGGCGGTAACGACCCCTCCGCCTCCACGGCACGGCCATTGACCCCTGGCTCGAGGGGGTGACCGTTCGCCGACGCTCCGGCGACGGGAGCCTCTGGCATCCAGCCGAAACGAACTGTGACCTCGGGAGCGTCCGCTCGCTGCTCTTCCGGTGATGGCTGATGCGGCATCGCTTGCTCCCGGCTTCCCTTCCCTCGGCCGTGTGCCGATTCTCTGCGTCCCGATGCCGAACTCGACGATTCCCCAATTCTCGCGCGCAGCATAGCACGTCAGCCAGCTCGCGTCAAATCGGAGCCGGCAAATTCGGCGCGTTTTCCCCCTCCGCACAGTCCTGGTTTGGCGCTGACAGCAGCACGGTCAGCGAGAACGCTTCGCAAGAAACTGTTCACTAGGTCGTCGTTCTGCGCTACCATGGAACGGACAGGACGCGTGCGGGTACGCATGATGGATACGACAGCGACCAGCTACACGGGGCGGCAAAGCACGCCCTACATTCCGGAGACGATCCATGCCATCGTCAACCCGGCTGCCGGGAGTGGACGACCGGCCCGAATCTGGCCGGCCGTCCGGCAGCGCCTCGAGCGACTCGGCCTGCGCATCCACGAAGCGCAGACCGCTGAACCGGGCGCCGCGATGCACCTCGCCCGGTCTTGTGTCAAAAGTGGCGCGAGGGAGCTACTCGTCGTCGGTGGAGACGGAACGGTGAACGAGGTCGTCAACGGCATACTCGACGAACACGGGCAGCTACTCGCCCCGGTTACGCTTACGATCGTCCCCTGCGGCACCGGCCGTGACTTCGCCCGACTCTTCGGTATCACCCGTGCCGAGCAGGTCATCGAGCTGCTTCGCGACGGTGAGCCCTGCCGCGTGGACGTTGGGCAGATCACCTTCACGGATCCGGACGGGGTTGTGCGTCGCCGGTATTTCGTGAACATGGCGGACATTGGGCTAGGTGCCGAAACTGCTGCCTCGGTCAGCTCGTCCACCAAGCAGCTCGGCGGATTCCTGGCCTACCTGGTCGCAGCGTTCCGCACGATCCTGCGACACGCTGCTGCCGAGCTGACGCTCGAGATCGACGGTGAGCCGGTCTTCGCTGGCCGTGCCTCGATGGTCGCGATCGCCAACGGGCGGTTCCACGCCGGTGGCATGCGGATCGCACCGACAGCATCCGTCACGGACGGGATATTCGAGATCTTTCTGCTCCGAGAAACTCCCCGTCGTGTCCTCATCGGCTCGCTCTTACCCGCTGTCTACCGGGGAAGCCACGTGCGCCATCCGGCCGTCTTGCATTGGAGCGGGTCGCGCGTTCGCGTGACCGCCCCGTGTCCGGTCCGGATCGAAATCGACGGCGAGCCGGTGGGGAGAACCGATATCGAAGCCCGAGTCGTGCCGCGAGCGCTGACGATTCGTGTGCCGGTCGGTGCCTGCCGCACCGCTTGACCTTCCGATTCCTCTCTGCCACAATCGGGCGGTGCGAGCAATATCGCTCGCGAAGCGCGAAGCAAGGGGAACGATCGGAACGATGACGACCGAACAGCGGTCCATAAACCAAGTCGAGGCACTGGCCGAAACCTTGCGCATTCTCGCCGAGGAGCCAGAAACCGGAACGTTCACGGTCTACGGTGATCCGCCCTCACCACGGTTGCGGTGGTTCATCGATGGCCTGCGAGGTGAGCTGCAACGGCGCGGCCACGAGTTTCACCCGCAACCGATTGCGGATATCCGGCTCGTCCTGAGCGTGTTTCCGCACGACAAGCCGCACCGGTATCGCCGTAAGGCGCAGGCGACGTTCGTCGTCGGGATCACCGAGCTGCCCGAACGGCCACCGGACATCCTCACCGCGTGCTACCCGTACTTGCTCTACGCGCTGGCGAATCTGGTCTTGATCCTCATTCCAGGCGAGTCGGGGCCAGAAGCCCATTTCGTCACCCTCGAGCGCGGGCACTACGGCATCCCGTACCATGAGGGCGAGGACGAACGCTTCTTCGCCGCGATCTACGACCGCCTCCATCCGCTCGCATCGTCGCATCTGGTCATCAACAACGTGTTCCGCACCGATCTCGAACCGGAGCTCTGGAACGGTGACGAGATCACGCAGCAGATTTCCCGCGCCGGCAAGCGACTGGAAGCGATGAACCTCCTGCCCGCGCCGTTCCCGGTCCACGAACTCTTGAGCGAGGAGGACTTGCGGCACGTCAAGCGCCTCTACGGGCTCGGTGGCCTGAGCTACGGGAACCTGAGCGCACGCAAGGATCGTCACCGCTTCTGGATGAGCGCGAGCGGTGTCAACAAGGCCCAACTCGAGGTGATCGGTCGCGACATCCTCATGGTCAGCGGGTTCGATCCCTCGATCCCGGCCATCATCCTGAGCGTGCCTCCCAACGTGGAGCCGCGCCGGGTCTCGGTCGATGCCATCGAGCACTGGATGATCTACCAGCAGCATCCCGAGATCGGTGCGATCGTCCACGTCCATGCCTGGATGGACGGGATCCGGTCGACCGAGATCAACTATCCCTGCGGCACGCTCGAACTCGCCCTGGCTGTCTCCAACCTGCTCGCGCAGGAACCGGATCCGACCCGAGCGGTGATCGGGCTCAAGAATCACGGCGTCACTATCACCGGACGCAGCATGGACGAAATTCTCGACCGGATCGACGGCAAGCTGATCCCGCAAGTCCCGATGACCTGAGTCCCGTTCAGGCGAAGATCGATCGGGCCGCCCGAGTGCTTCGGGCGGCTCTGTCTTTCCCAGAGCTCAGCCGACGAACGCGAAGACCGCCTTGATGACCCCGCTGCTCCCTTTTGCCGTTACGGTCTCGAGAGCTTTCCGATACTCGGTGAGCGCGAACCGATGCGTGACGAGCCAGCCCAGGTCGACTCGTCTCTCCGCCATCAGGCGGACGGCATGCGCGATACTGGAGTCCCGGACTCCGTCGAGCACGTCATCGGCATAGGCCATCGACCCACGAATCTCCACCTCGCGCAGCCAGATCGGTGTCCAGTCGACACCGCCCGGGTCGCTCGCCAGCCCCACGAGGACCACACGCCCGCCGGCACGCGTCACGGCTAGCGCGTCCTGGACGGAACGACTCGAGCCGACGCAGTCGAAGACCCGATCGACACCCCCTTGGACGAGCCAACGACCGAAGCGCGCCCGGTACACCCGCGCACCCGTGAGACGCGCCAGTTCCCGGTAGAGCGCTGGCCCAGGCCGGCTGCGCAGGACGGTATCGGCACCCAGGCGCGCTGCCGCCTCGGCTTGAAACGGGTAGCGGGCCGTCACGAGAATGCGGGCACGGCATCCGATCGCTCGCAACGCTGCGACCGTGAGAAGCCCGATGATCCCAGCGCCCACAACCAGCACCGTCTCGTCGTCCGACGGCCGGTTCCGGAGGACCGCATGGAGCGCCACCCCGAACGGCTCGGCCAGCACCGCCTCTTCGTCCGAGAGCGCATCCGGCACCGGCACGAGCTGCGAGCGATGCGCGACGAAGGTCGGACTCCACCCTCCGCCCGTATCGCGACAGAATCCGATCATGATGCCCGGGGCGATCGTCCCCTCGCGGAAGCGCAGGCAACGGTTCGGCATGCCGCGCGCACATTCGACACACAAATCCCGAAAACCGCGCGCAACGCACCCGAGCAGAGGGTTGACGACGACCCGTTGACCGATCTGGAATCCCTCGACCGCGGCACCCAATTCCGTCACCTCACCCACGATCTCGTGACCGAGCGTGAACGGGAACGAGACGAGTGGTGAGGTCGTCGGGCTCGTATGGAGCGTGATCAAGCCGATATCGCTGCCGCAGATGCCACTGAGCCGCGTACCGATCCGCACCCATTCACCGTTCGGCAAGCGGGGCTCTGGGATATCCCGCAACTGCAGGAGTCCCCAGCCGTTCCAGTACACCGCCGGCTGAACACGGCCGAGCGCCTTCGCGAGGAGATACCGCGGTACGCTTTCGACGATCTGCAGCGCGAGCATCGTGCCTCCCTAAATCCTCGCCGGCGCGGAGACGATGCGCCCTGGTAACGCACCGGTATGCTCGCCGTTCCGGAGAACCTGCTTTCCGTTCACCCAGACGTGACGGATCCCGCTCGGGAACTGGTGCGGTTCCTCGAACGTCGCCCGGTCGACTACCGACACCGGATCGAACACGACGAGGTCAGCGTAGAACCCTGGGCGCACCTGCCCCCGATCGCGCAAGCCCAGGCGATCAGCTACGGCAGAGGTCATCTTGCGGATCGCCTCCTCGAGCGTGAGTGCACGCTCGTCGCGGACGTACCGTCCGAGAACCCGGGGATAGGTCCCGTAGGCGCGCGGGTGAACCGGGCCCTCGGTGCGTGCCCACGTCGGATCCAAACCGCCAGCATCGGTCGCGACCTTGATCCAGGGTTGCTGGAGGGCGAGACGCACGTTCGCCTCATCCATCAGGAAATAGATCGTGAAGATGTTCCGCTCCTCGGTCAGCAAGAGGTCGATCGCTGTATCGATCCAGTCCTGACCGCGTTCTCGCGCGATGTCAGCGAGTCGCTTGCCGACAGCGGGACGCAGAGCAGGATGCTGCATGCCGACCGGCATGATACCGTCCGGCCCAGCCTCGGTGCCGAGCGCTTCCCAGTTCCCCGACGGCTGCTCGACTTCCTGCTTGATCCGGGCACGAACCGTCGGATCGCGCAGATTGTCGAAAAAGCGACCACCTGCAGCGACCCACGGCGGGAGAATGGAGGCGAGGCCTGTCCCAGCCGCCGTGTACGGATAGAGGTCGGCCGTTATGTCGATCCCATCCTGCCGTGCCTGCTCGATCCGTGCGATCACGGACGGGAACTTCCACCAATTGCGGCGCCCGGACGCCTTGAGGTGGTAGATCTCGACGGGAACATCGGCTTCCTGGCCGATTCGGATCGCTTCTTCGAGCGCCTCGAGCAGCTGGCCGGCTTCGCTCCGGAGATGCGTGATGTAGAGTCCACCGAACCGGCGCACTTCACGGCAGATCGCGATGATCTCCTCCGTCGAAGCATAGGCATCCGGTGGATAGATGAGCGCATACGCGACCCCGAAGGCGCCATCCTCCATCGCCTCAGCGACCAGCCGCCGCATGGCCACCAGCTCGTCGGCCGTGGCGGGTGTCATCTCGTAGCCTTTGACGTATTCCCGCACCGTTCCGCCAGCGACGAAGGCGCCGATGTTCGGTGAAACACCGCGCTCCACCATCGCTTCGAGCCAGTCGCCGAACCGACGCCACTGGCGAACCTGCTCTTCCCACTCCGGCAAGCGGGTCGCGAAGTACGCACTGGGAATCGGCTCGCGGATACGCCCACCGAACGGTGCCGGTGTCCAGCCCTCGCCCATGATTTCGGTCGTGACGCCCTGTGCGATTTTCGACACCGATCGGCCATCGCGCATGAGCGGGTAGATCGAGTGGCTCTGGATATCGATGAAACCCGGACAGACCACGCATCCGCTCGCATCCACGACTTCCCGTGACCGCTCCGGTACGAGCTGGCCCGGCGGTGCGACTGCCACGATACGGTCACCGCGCACCGCGACGTCTCCCCAGAACCAGGGATTTCCCGTCCCGTCGACGATTTTCCCGTTCCGGATGAGAAAGTCGAACTCCACCATTGTGCCTCCGTCCGGCTCGCTGGAATCCTAATCCAGGAACGAGCAGTGCGGCAGACCGCCCCGTCGTCCGTTCACTACCCTCTGCTCTGGAGGACACGGGCAGGGTCCTCCGGCAGGCTGAGGCGCCGCACGAGTGTCCGCAGGTCATCCTCGCTCCAGGCATCGCGATTGCCAGCCAGTACGACCAGCTGGTAGCGTCGCATGCCATCGTCCCACACCGCCGCCTGTGGCCAGCCCCAGACCGGATGTGGTACCCAGCAGAGATCGATCCGCTCCGCGATGCGTTCGCAGCGCTGTTCCACGCCGAGAGTGGGTCCCCCTGGCCCACCGACCCCGATGCTCAAACGGGCGACCAGGGTCGAACCGACCAATCCGACTCGCACGGTGTCCGGCCCGTCACGCCACGCAGAAACCAGACGGAGATCGACCGGCAGCGCAACATTGACGAGCTGCGGAACGAACGCCGCCAGTGGTTCGGCGATCGTTTCGAAGACGATCGATTGCTGCCAGGTCGCGCCATCAGCTTGAAGCACGTAGCAGCCAGCTTGCTGCAGCATCGGGGAAAGGGTGGTCGATCGTTCTCCCGCTCCTGAAGGCTCGAGGAAGAGCGCCGATCCGTTCCTGCCGAGCGGTACCGGCGTCTCGTCAGCAAGTGCAAAGAGCCGCAGGAGGACAGGCCCTCGCTCGCTCGCCGAGACGACAACGTCGAGGGGAACCGGCTCGGTCGATCCGGTGGCGTGATCCGGTACATTCACGACGGCATCGGGCCCCACGGCGAGATAGACCGGTCCTTCACCGACGGCGTTGCCGAAGGCCCAGGAACTACGCGGACAGGGCTCTTTCACCTCCGGGGGACGCAGTGACCGCTGGGCCAGCGCCTCGGCAAGCAGAGCACTCGGTGACGTCGGTAACGTATCGGCTCCTACCGCGCCAGCTACCATCGAGCGGACAACCCCGGTGTCACAATCGAGTTCGATCCGAGAGAGAAACGGTTTCGCGATGAAGTCATCCGCCTCGCGGAGGAGTGCAGCAGTCACAACGACGCGGCTTCCGCTGGACGGCTCGATCTGGACGAACTCCAGGACGTTCCACCGCTCGTGCTGGCTGGACCGCTGGCTCACCCAGTCGAGAAAACCTTCGGGGCGTTCGGTGAAAAGCCCTGTGCCAAACAATTCCGACTCTCGGGGGATCACGGCGAACCAACGGCTCTCTGCTGCGCTCTCCATCCCGATTCCGAGTACTGCACGCAATGCCGGAAGATCGCCATCGTTCAACGCCTGCAAAAACGACCGATACACCTCGAGGACTCGAGCGAGCGAGCACGTTCCGACCCACTGGACTGTTACCGAAGGTGTGGGGAGGACGAGCGTCGTCCGAGTCACCTCCGGTTCCGGTGTTACAGTCGACACCGGAGTTGCGAGACCGGTCGGAGTTGCCACCAGAGTCACCGGAAGGTTCCGGCACGCTGCGATCACGAGAACCCCGACCAGCAGCAGTGCGAGCGAGCGCCTCACCAGCCCCGACTCCTCCCTGCTTCGACCGAGCAGGGTACACCAACTCCTCCGTGAGCTAGGGATGAATCCAAACCACGGTACCGACCGGCGTCCAGTCGTAGAGCCAGGCTGCCGCATCGAGGGGAAGGTTGACGCACCCGTGACTCATCGGATGGCCAAAGTTGTTGTGCCAGTACGCCCCGTGGATGGCATAGCCGAGATAGAAGTACATCGTATGCGGCACATTCGGTAAGTCGTACGAGTCGATTCCTGGCGTTCCGCCGCGCATGTGCTCGTAGCGGAGCTTGGTGTAGATGCGATACGTACCGTTCGGCGTGGGATACTGTGGAAGGCCAGTCGAGACCAGCGTCGCGAACACGAGTCGGTCGTACTCCCAGGCCCGCAGAACCTGGTCGCTGAGATCGACTTCGATCCACTTCGCTGCCTGGACCGGCGCACCGGGGAGTGGTGTGCGCACCAGACCGGGCACGGCCGGGAATAGGGCAGGATCGTAAGTCGGCAGATCAGCCGGTGCTGGCAGTGCTTCCGTCTCGATCCCGTCGCGTTCGGCGACCCACGCACCCAACCGGCTGACCTGGATCTCGTAGGCGGTGCCCGCTCGTTCAGGGTGCCACTCCAGACGCGCACGCTCGAAATACTGGACCGTCACACCATCTTCGGTCAGCTCCTCACTGATCGGGTAGCCGAAGATCCGCAGCCCGCCGTATCGCTCCCAGAAGGCCCGGAATCCGTGACAGAGGTTGTGCTGTGTCTCCGGAAAATAGCGGCACGCGGAACCCGTGATCGGGACAGCCGGTCGGAAGGCCCGATCACTTCGACCAGCGCTGGCCTCGATTCCGAGAAGCCGCAACTGCACTCGCCAGTCGAGCGGAGCTTCTGGATGCCATTCGAAGACGGCCCGCTCGAAGTACTGGACCGTCACCCCGTTTCGGTCGATCTCCTCACTGAGCGGATAACCGAAGATCGGCACGTCACCATGCCACAACCAGAACTCGAGGAACCCGTAAGAGAGTGTGTGCCCTGTCTCCGGAAAGTAGACGCGGTCTGGACCACCGGATACAGCCAACGCAGCTGGGGACACGAGCCCGACAACCCAATGAACCAGTAAGCTCGCAACGAGTGCTCCGATCCCAACCCGGAGGAAATGCCAGACGCTCTGCACGACCGACCTCCGCTCGCGGTGCTGACTGCTGCGAGGCTCAGGATACGCCACCGACGTGCGGACGCCAACTCGTTCGTCAGCGTGGGATGACCAGCACTTGTCCAGCCTGTAAGTCGTTTGGATCCTGGATGCCGTTCGCCTCGATCAGCGCGTCGAGCGACACCCCGAAGCGGACCGCGATACTGTACAAGGTATCGCCCGGCTGGACGACATAGGTGTTTCCGTTGCTCGAGTTGCTCGCCCCAGAGAGAGCTGGCGTCGGCGTCGGGATCTGGAGCGCAGGCGGCGGAGGGGTCGGCGTGACGATGGGGAGGACAGGAAACGGCGTCGGTGTCGGCACCACCGTTGGCGTGACCGCCGGCGTCGCCCTCCCGAACGGTAGGCAACCGACACCGAGCACGAGTGTCACGAAAAGGAGGATGCTGAGGCCTTTTCTCATCGCTCGGTGTCCCCGAAGAGTTCCTCCTGCAAGCGCTGGATGGCTTCCCGACGCGCCTCTTCCGTTTCTACATCCCGTTCGAAGCGGACCCGCAGCACCATGCCGCGCCGCAGCCAGGGTACCACGCTCTGCGGGACGACGAGTTGCTGCCCGTCGTCGAAGACGAGCACAGCGAGTTGCTGCCCGTCGCGGTCGACCTCGAACCGATCCACCGTCGCGATCAGGTACTCCCCCGTCATCGCTCCAGTTCCCGCTCGATCTCAACGGTCCAACGTCTGCCGTCGGAGTGCACCAGCACCGTACCCTCGCGATCGGTGCGATAGACGTCGGCTCCGACCGCACGCAACCGTTGCAACACCTCCGGATGCGGATGACCGTACGGATTATCGCGCCCAGCCGAGATGATGGCGACCGCCGGCCGTACCGCACGGAGGAACGGCTCGCTCGATGACGTACGACTACCATGGTGCCCGACGACCAGAATCTGAGCGTGCAGTCCGTCCGCACCCTCCTGTTCGAGAAGCGCCTCTTCTCCACGTTCCTCCAGGTCCCCGGGAAGCAAGAAGTGCACGCCTCCGTGCTCGACGAGCAAGACGACACTGTTGTCATTGTCGCTCGCTTCTCCAGCGGTATCGACGAGAAACGGTCGCTCGGGCCACAGGATGCGGACGCTGACCTGCTCGCCCAACTGCAGTATCCGACCGCGCTCGGCACGCATCGCGCGGATTCCGCGCTCTCGGACGAGCCGAAGCGTCTCCAGATAGGTGCGATTCGTGGTGGGCAACACGGGGTCGACGAAGCTGGCGACAGCGATTCCGGCGATGACGGCCGGCATGCCACCGACATGATCCTGGTCAGGATGACTGAGGACGAGGTAATCGAGCTGCTCGATCCCGTACGACCGGAAGAAGGGGAGGATGACCGTCTCAGCGTCCTCGCGACTGTTCCCGGCATCGTAGAGGAGCGCCCGGCCATCCGCTGTGACGATTCCTACCGCTAGGGCCTGTCCGACATCGAGGACAGCGACCGTGACGCCGGTACCTACGGATTCGGACTCGTTTCCACGGAGGGAACAGGCGACGAGTGGCAGAACGAGGAGCAGCAGGAGCGAGCGAAGCAAACGTCGCATTGCGTCAATCCCGGGCGGCATGCCGCACCAACCACAGGCGCTGCAGGACCGTGAGATTCGTCGCGATCGCAAGGAGCCAGAGCACGATGACAGGACGAGCGAGGAGCAAGCCCACGGCGAGCACGACGATACGCTCGGGGCGGGCAAAGAAGCCCTGCGTCAGCGGGATTCCAGCCCCCTCGGCACGCGCCCGGACGTAACTGACAAGTAACGAGCCAACAATCGACCAATAGCAGAGGACGACCGGAACCACTCCGAGATCGGCTCGGACGATCCAGAACAAGAGGCCACCGACGACGAACGCTTCGCTGTACCGATCGAGTACGGAATCCAACACTCCACCGAAGCGGGTGACATTTCCGGTTGCCCGGGCCACTGCCCCGTCGAGGAGATCGAAGGCTCCGGCCACCAGCAGGAGAACACCGGCCACTTGCAGGTAGCCGAGTGCGAGAACGAGTCCCGCGATGGCGTTCAGCACGAGACCGAGCATCGTGAGCTGGTTGGGTGTTAGCCCGGTCCGGGCGACGAGCGCACCGATCTGCTGCACACGGCTCCGTACGCGATCGGCAACCAACGAACTGAGCACGCGTCAGACCCTCCTCGACCAGGCGCGGAGCGCGACACGAAGCGAACTCCACCAATCGAGCGGCAATGCCGTCTCCGCCTCGCGCACCCCACGCAGCAGCCGCTCGTAATATGCCAGCGTGCGTTGCGCGATGACAGGCCAGGAAAACTGCTGGGCGCGGAACCGGCCGGCTTTCCCCAAGCGTTCGCGCAGAGCCGCGTCAGCCAAAAGATGGACGAGTGCAACTGCCAGCGCGTCCGGATTCTTGCGTTCGACGAGCAAGCCTTCCACCCCGTGCCGCAGTACGAAACGGAACCCTCTGATATCGCTGGCGATGACTGGCCGGCCGCTCGCCATCGCCTCCAGCAAGACGATACCGAAGCTCTCCGCGCCAGTCGCCGGTGCGCAGAAGACATCGCAGGCCGTGTAATAGGATGGCAGCACGTCATCGGGAACCGCTCCGACGAACCTCACGTTGTCCTGCAACTCACCTCGTTCGATGATCCGCTGAAACCGCTCAGGATCACCTGGCCCGACCACGAGAAGGAGCACGTCCGGGAACTCTCGCCGAACGAGTACCAGCGCTTCCAAGAGGTAGCGCAACCCTTTGCGCGACTCGTTGAAGCGTCCAACGAATAACACCGTCGGCCGGCCGAACTGCTGCACCGGTGGAACATCCGGTCGGAAGCGTTCCGTATCGATTCCGTTCGGGATCAACTCGTAGTAACCCGGGAAATACCTGGCGATCGACTCGAGTGCTGCCGGTGACACAGCGATTCGCCCATGCAGCTTCGCGAACAGAAGTCCCAGCAGCGGCTTTGCCGAAAGGTATCCCCAGTTGCGGGAACGCGCCGCGTGGAACGTCCCCACGTTGATCGAACGAGAATGGAGCAATGCCAGCTGCGGCAGCATCGGCGCGAGCGGCTCGTGCAGGTGCACGATATCGAACCGCTCACGCTGGAGGAGTTCGCGCACCTTCCCGGACACAAAGGGAGACAGCGTGATACGAGCGGTCGAACCGTTGGTGGGAACCGGCACTGCCACACCGAGCTTGATGAGATGGCCGTCATCGCTTTCCGCTTCGCCTGGAGAGCGTGGTGCGAGGATACGTGTCTGATGACCCAGCTTGCGGTACTCCGCATCGAGGTGCAGAATGTGCTCGTTGACGCCACCCGGATAGCTGAAATCGAACGGCGAGACGAAGAGAATACGCACTTGCACGCCCCCATCAGGTCGCAGCGAGGAGAACGATGATCGCTTGGGCACTCACGATGTTCGTATGCGGACTCTGGTGGACAGCCGCCACCGTCTGGCGCCTCAGCCGCCCAAGGGCGGCCCTACCCCTCTGGCTCGCACTGACCCGCGACCTCGCCCCAGCACCGCTCCTCGGTATGCTTCTGGCACGGTCATTGGGCCTCGGCTGAAGCAGCCGATCCCCGGTCTCCGCTGCTCGCCTCTTGCTCCGCCGCTTCCGGTGGCGGCACGATCAGCACGACAACATCGCGCCCGATCGTGCGCACCTGATCGATCGGCACCGACTGACGACGGCCGAGCAATCCGCCGATACCGGCCGGAGAGACGACCAAAGCGGTCAGCGCGCCACTGATGGGATCGAACGCAGCGTCGTCCACCGTCCCACGCGCCTCGCCCTGCTCAGTGACGACACGCAGCCGCACGAACTCGTCGATGTCCAGGAGCGCCTGACTGTGGTCACCCGCCAGGCGCAGAACCTCACGAGATGGCAGCATGACTGCGTCAGCACCGATACTGTGGACATCCTCGAACGTCACATCGTTGGTGTCTCCGCTCGTTCGACGGATACGGAGAATGGCGACTCGCCGGTGCTGAGGATCGATAAAAACGTCCTGGATCTCGCCGAGTCGCTCGCCATTGTCGACCGTGATCACCGGCCTCCCACGCACCGCTCGCAATTCCATGCGCACGCCTTCCGTCGATCGAAACGGATGCCAGAGTCTCGCTTCATCATAGCAGGCAATCAGTCCGTCGTCACCAGTTTCTCCTAGAACCGCAAGCCAGTCGAGCAGTATGCTCTATCCTGCGATCGGACGGAACCGGAACGAGGTCGTGGTCGATGGCGAACCGACGCAACGGACGACGGAACAGCAACGGACAGAGGAACGGCCGAACGGCACCGGCCGCACCCGTCGTACTCGCCCGTCGCCGACGCGCGCGCCGGCGGCAACCGATCACCGCTCTCCTCGCTCGCCTCACTGCCATCGTTGCGCTGACCCTCCTCCTGCTCACTTTCGTCGGGGTAAGTGTCGTCGCTGCCGCCGGCTACCTCGGTTGGTCGGCCTTGACGGCGGACTTACCTTCTCCGGATCGGTTCGAGGCAGTCGACTTCCAGACGACGAAAATCTATGACCGCAACTGGGTCCTCCTCGCCGAGGTGAGCGACCCGACGACCGGCTGGCGCACGGCGATCAGCTATGAAGAGCTGATGGACCACATCGAACAGCAACAGAACGATCCCACCAAGCCGCACCGTGCGTGGATCATCGACGCGACGATCGCGGCCGAAGACGAGACCTTCTGGACGAATCCGGGTGTGGAGCCACGAGCCATTCTCCGCAGCTTGATCTTCAACCTCAGTGGTGAGCCGACGAGCGGTGCCTCGACGATCACCCAGCAACTCGTCCGCATGCTCTATCCTGAGACGATCGGGACCGAACGCACCTATCGCCGCAAGATCCGCGAAGCCATCATGGCAGTGCGCTTCACCCAGCGCTATTCCAAGCAAGAAATCCTGATGATGTACTTGAACAACGTCTACTACGGGAACCGTGCCTATGGGATCGATGCCGCAGCACAGGCCTACTTCAACAAGTTCGCATGGGAACTGACGCTCGCCGAAGCCTCGATGCTCGCTGGTTTGCCCCAAGCACCGAGTGTCTACGATCCGACCAAGAACTTCGAACTCGCCAAGCAACGACAGCGCTACGTTCTCGACCGTATGGTCGAACTGAGCATGATCACCAAGGAGGAGGCGGACGCGGCGTTCGCCGAGCCGCTCTACCCGCAATCGCGCGAAGGACGCTACAATCTGGCGCCGCACTTCGTCAACTTCGTGATCGACTACCTCGAGCAGAAGTACGGCCCGGCTGCCGTTTACCGCGGCGGGCTGATGGTCCGGACGACACTCGATCTCGCAGCGCAACAGGCAGCGGAGGAGATCGTCAAGCGCCGCGTCGAGCAACTCGCCCCGTATCACGTCAACAACGGTGCGCTCGTCGCGATGCTGCCCTGGAGCGGTGAGATCATCGCGATGGTCGGGAGCGCTGACTTTTACAACGACGCGATCGACGGCCAGTACAACGTGGCGACCGCCGAGCGACAACCCGGTTCGGCGATCAAGCCGGTGACCTACTTGACGGCCTTCGAAAAGGCTGGCTGGTACCCGGGCACCATCGTCTTCGACTACGCCAAAGTCTGGAACATCCCGGGCTTCGGTCGCTACGAACCGAAAAATGCGACCGGGCAGCACTTCGGTGCGATCACGGTCCGTGAGGCACTCGCCAACTCGTTGAACATCCCGGCATTGCAAGCGATCGACGTCGTCGGTGTGCCAGCCATGATCGATATGGCGCACCGGCTCGGGATCAAGACCGGGTTCTGGCGCGACCCGAGTTTCTACGGGCTGTCGATCACACTCGGTGGCGGCGAAGTCTCGCTGCTCGAGCTGACCAATGCGTACACCACCATCGCCAACAACGGCAAGTACGTGCCCTACAACCCCATCCTGGAGATCATCGCACCCGGCAACAATCGGATCTACCAGCTCGATCGGGTGAACGTCCTACAACAGGCACCGCAGGTGGTGCGAGCTGAGTACGCTTACCTCATCACGAACATCCTCTCGGACAACCGAGCACGCGCCCTGATCTTCGGCCTCAACAATCCACTCGTGTTGCCCGAACTCGGCAACCGCCCGGTCGCAGCGAAGACCGGAACCTCGGAAGACGCACGCGATCTCTGGACCGTCGGCTACACGACCGACGTCGTCGTCGGCGTGTGGGTCGGTAACACCGACAACAGTCCGACGCGTGGACTCGACGGGATTTCCAGCGCAGCACTGATCTGGCACGACTTCATGGTCAAGGTACACCAGGACGAAAACCTGGCGCGCACGTTGCTCGGCCCCGATGGCCAACCGCTTCCGATCGAGTTCTCTCGCCCACCGGGAGTCGTCGAGGTCCAGGTTTGCGCAGCCACCGGCAAGCGACCGATCCCCGGTGCCCGCACCGTCACCGAACTCAGCGTGCAGGATGGCCCACCGCGCCTCCGGTGCAATCAGGCTTCGGAGTACGAACTGCGCGAACTCCGGGCGGCACTCGCGACTCCGCGGGGTATGACGGCACGTGGGTGGAGTTCCCTCCAAGCGTACGCGGCGATGGTCGGTGTCACGCCGCGCATCCAGATCGAGCGGCCGACCCCAACACCCGCTACGGGAACCGAGCCGACACCGAACCAAGGGACACCTACCACAGCACCGCAGCCCACACAACCGGCACCGAGCCCAGCACCAGCACAATCTGGGAACTCGTCCGGCGGGCCGCTCCTACCCGGAGAAATACCGCCGCAGGAAACCCCCTGACCGCTGTGCGTGTGTATCGATCGTGCTATCCTTCACGAGCGGGGTGAGAGGGGCCCGCGAGAGCGAGGTGTATCCATGTCGCTCGTCGATTACGCGGTGATCGGACTACTCGTGATCACCAGCACCTTGATGGGGACGGTCCTCATCCTGCTCGGGCATTTCGTCCGACCGCGTAAGCCGAATCCAGCCAAGCTCCAGCCTTACGAGTCGGGTGTACCGGATGTCAACCCACCACGCGGCCGGTTCACACCGCGCTTCTATCTCGTCGCGCTCCTGTTCGTTGTTTTCGACGTCGAAGCGATCTTCCTCTATCCCTGGGCTGTCGCGTTCGACGCGTTGGCACTCTACGGCTACGTGCAGGCTGCGCTCTTCGTCGGCATCTTGCTCATCGGGCTCCTCTACGAGTGGCGGAAAGGAGCCCTGGAATGGGTATGAGCCAGACGCAGAGCCACCCGAACATCATCACGACCACAGCCGATTGGGTCTTCAGCTGGGCACGACGCTCCAGTCTCTGGTGGCTCCAGTTCGGCCTCGCGTGCTGTGCGATCGAGATGATCAGCTCGGCGATGCCGCGCTTCGACCTGGCCGAACGCTTCGGCATGCTCTACCGCGCTTCGCCGCGCCAGGCCGATCTCATGATCGTGGCGGGGACCGTCACCAAGAAGATGGCCCCAGTCGTGCGCCAGCTCTACGACCAGATGGCTGACCCGAAGTGGGTCATCAGCATGGGCAGCTGCGCCAACGTCGGCGGACCGTTCGATACGTACGCTGTCGTCCAGGGTGTAGACCAGGTCATTCCGGTCGATATCTACGTGCCAGGCTGTCCGCCGGTTCCGGAAGCGCTCTATTACGGTGTCCTCGAGCTGCAGAACCGGATCATCCGGTACGAACGGTTGAAAGAGCGCTACGGGCTCGAGGCTGCCGAGGCTTACCGGCAGGAGCAACGCGAGGCTGCCCGCGCTGCGCTCGGACCGCGATCCGAGGGGGCAGGATGAGCGAGCCACGGTCACTCCCGGTTGCACCGGAAACGAGCCCGTGGGACACGACCGGCTACTGGGGGCCGACCGATCCGGAACAACACCCAGCCGTCCGGCTCGTCCGGGAGCGCTTTCCGGACGCGTTCCAGGAAGTGGTCGTCTTCCGCGACGAGGTGACGCTCCGCGTCGTTCGCCAGGCGTTGCGCGACGTCGTCGACTTCCTGCGGACTCACCCGGAACTCCGCTACAACCACCTGACCGACATCACAGCAGTCGATATGTTGTATCTCCGCGAACGTCCGCGTTTCGACGTCGTCGTGCAGCTGTACTCGATCCCGCGTCGACAGCGGCTCCGGGTCAAATGCGGCGTCGACGACGGGGAGACAGTCCCGTCGCTCGTCCCGATCTTCGCTGGCGCGAACTGGCTCGAGCGCGAGTGTTACGACATGTTCGGCATCATCTTCGAGGGGCACCCGGACCTCCGGCGGATCCTCCTGCCGGAGGATTGGGACGAGGGGCACCCCTTGCGCAAGGACTATCCGTTACGCGGTTACCGCGACTACGTCCAGCCAGGTTTCGAATCGCCTGCCCCGCGAATCCGCGGTACGTTGCGGAGGCCAGGACCATGATCGACTTCTCGCAGCCGACACCGGTCATTCTCAGCGAGGTACGGCAGATCACGCCGACCCGCCGGGAACTCGTCCTCAACATGGGGCCACAGCATCCGAGTACGCACGGCGTGCTCCGGGTACGGTTGACACTGGAAGGCGAGACGGTCATCGCCTGCGACCCGGTGATCGGCTATCTCCATCGCGGTGTGGAAAAGCTCGGCGAGTCGCACCGGTACGCCCAGTTCGTCCCCTGGACGGACCGCACCGACTACGTGGCGGCACCGTCGAACAATCTCGGATACGTCCTGGCTGTCGAGAAGTTGTGCGGCATCCAGGCGCCTGAACGTGCCCAGTACTGGCGGATGATCATGGCCGAGCTGACACGGATCGCCTCGCACCTCGTCTGGCTCGGCACGCATGCGCTCGACATCGGCGCGCTCTCCGTCTCGCTCTATACCTTCCGCGACCGCGAACTGATCCTCGATATCTTCGAGAAGTTCTGCGGCGCACGGTTGACGACGAACATGATGGAGATCGGAGGATTCTCGCGCGAGATCCCACCTGATCTCCCGGAAATGGTGCGTGATTTTTGTCGCTACTTCCCGAAGGCGATCCGCCAGTACGAGGATCTCCTCACCGAGAACCCGATCTGGCTCGCCCGTACCAAGGGCGTCGGGGTGATCGAACCGGAGGTCGCGATCAATTACGGTCTGACCGGGGCTTGCCTGCGCGGCTCCGGTGTCAACTACGACGTGCGCAAGGCGATGCCGTACTTGCTCTACGACCGCGTCGAGTTCGAGGTGCCGCTCGGCACGCACGGTGACGTGTATGACCGCTATCTCGTGCGGATCGAAGAAATGCGGCAATCGATCCGCATCATCGAACAGTGTCTCGACCAGGTACCGACTGACGGGCCGCTCATGGCCCACGAGTCGCGGTACGTCATCCCGCCGCACAAGAACGTGATGACGACTGCCGAAGACATGCAACGGCATTTCATCTGGGTCATCAAAGGGTTCAGCCCGCCCAAGGGGGAGGTGTACCACGCAGTCGAGCACTCCAAGGGCGAGCTGGGGTACTACATCGTCAGCGACGGAAGCCCGATCCCGTATCGCTTACGCATCCGGTCCCCGGACTTCGTCAACCTTCAGTCGCTCCCGTACATGGCACAGGGCGCGATGCTTGCCGATATCGTCGCCCTCATCGGGACGATCGATATCGTGCTCGGGTCGGTCGATCGATAGCGGCGAGAGACGAGGTGGGGCAGCGGGATCGATGGACTGGCAGCGGTTGATCGTCAGCTATCTCGTCGGGTTCGTTCTCCTCAACGTGCTGCTCGGGCTGATGGCCTACATGACCTGGTTCGAGCGGCGCGTGCTCGCACGCATGCAACACCGCGTCGGGCCGAACCGGACTGGACCCTTCGGCCTGCTCCAACCGATCGCCGATGGGATCAAGCTCCTCGCGAAGGAAGACATCGTCCCAGCGAATGCCGACCGGCTGGTCTTCCTCGTCGCGCCACTCCTCTCCTTCGCGCTGGCACCGCTCGGCGCGGCGGTGATTCCCTTCGGCGATTCCCTGCACCTTTTCGGAATCGACATCCCGCTGCTCGTTGCCGACATCAATGTCGCCGTTCTCTATGTCCTCGCGCTGGGATCGGTCGGCGTCTACGGGATCATCCTCGGCGGCTATGCATCCGGCAATCGCTACTCGTTGCTCGGAGCATTGCGCTCGACCGCGCAGGTGATCAGCTACGAGCTCGTGCTCGGGCTCTCGTTGGTCGGTGTGCTGATCCTCTCCGGATCGCTCAGCTTGCAGGACATCTTGCGGGAACAGCAGCGGTCACTCGTTCTCGGCCCATTGACGCTTCCGAACTGGTACATCCTCTCGCAACCACTCGCTTTCGCGCTCTTCCTCATCGCTGCCGTCGCCGAGACGAACCGCGCGCCGTTCGATCTACCGGAAGCCGAAACGGAACTCGTCGCAGGCTACTTCACCGAGTATTCCGGTTTTCGCTTCTCGTTCTACTTCCTGGCCGAGTACATCAACATGATCGTCGTCTCGCTGCTGGCAGCGACGCTATTTCTCGGGGGCATCGACGGACCGATCGCCGACGGTGTGTGGTGGCTCGCCCTCAAGGCACTCTTCTTCCTGTTCTTCTACGTTTGGTTGCGGGCGACGCTGCCGCGTTTCCGCTACGACCAGCTGATGGGGCTCGCCTGGAAGGTACTGTTACCACTCGCACTGATCAACATCGCGCTGACCGGGCTGGTCCGGCTCTGGGGAATCGGCGCACTCTGAGGGAGAGGCTACGCCGGGTATGACGGTACAGGTGCTGGTCTTCTGGCTCTTGGCGCTGGTCGCGATGCTCGGTGCGCTGGGGGTCGTCGTCGCACGGAATCCGATCCACAGCGCGATCGGGCTCGTGTTGTCGTTCCTCAACGTGGCAGCGATCTACCTCATCGCGCGTGCCGAGTTCCTGGCAGTCGTGCAGGTGATCGTCTACGCCGGTGCCGTGATCGTACTGGTCGTCTTTGTCACGATGCTCGTGCACCCGGACGACCTCCCGGAGTTCCACGGGCGGCGCCCGTTGCGGATCGCCACCGGTCTCGTGCTCGGCCTCGCCCTCCTCGCCGAAGTCAGCGCAGCCGTCCTCGCTCGTGGCCTACGCGGCGCGCCAGGCCCCTGGACGGACGAAACGGTCGCGATAGTGGGGGGCAATACCCGGGCCCTCGGTCAGGTGCTGTACTCGGACTACATGCTCGCGATTCAGCTGACCGCGTTGCTTCTCCTCGCGGCAACGATCGGAGCCATCGTCTTGGCACGGCCCGAGGCGGTCAGCGAGCGCCTGGCCGCGGCCCGGCGCGTCATGACGATCTCGCTCGCGCATCCACGTGGACTCGACCAGCCGGCGATTCCGGTCGCACTGCCGGGGCCGCAGGACGGTCGCGTGAAGGAAGCTGGCGGTGGTCGGCCGATCGTGCTGGCTCGGACTCCGGACGAGTTCACCGAGCAACCCGCCTGGGGCGAATGGAGGAGACAATGACCGAATTGACGGCGACGCATTTCCTCCTCCTCAGCGCAGCGCTGTTCATCATCGGGATGGTCGGCGTGCTCACGCGCCGCAACGTCCTCGTCATCTTCATGTGCGTCGAGCTGATGCTCAACGCGGTGAACGTCAGTCTCGCCGGCTTCGCGTGGGAACTGCACCAGCTCACCGGACAAGTCTTCGCGCTCTTCGTGATCGCCGTCGCTGCCGCCGAGGCAGTAGTCGGACTCGGAATCGTGATGGCACTCACCCGGCGCACCGATACGGTCGATATCGACGAGCTCCGGCAGCTCCGCGAGTGAACGGAGAAGAGTGATGGAACGAACCGTTTCGTGGTTGGTCATCATTCCGCTCGCGCCGCTGCTGGCCGCACTCCTGAACTTTCTCTTCGGCAAGTGGTGGATCCGTCAGCGCGCACACTGGTTGGCCGTGCCGGCGGTCGCTCTCTCGTTCCTCGTGAGTCTCCTCGCCGCAGCAGCCGTGTTGGGCCGCCACGAGGTCCTGCGACAACCGCTCTACACTTGGATCACTGCGGGAGACTTCCACGTGCCGGTCGAACTGGTCGTGGACGAGCTCACAGCCGTGATGTTGCTCGTGGTGACCGGCGTCAGCCTGCTCGTCCACATCTATTCGATCGGCTACATGCACCACGATCCGGCCTACTATCGCTTCTTCGCCTGGCTGCCGCTGTTCGTCTTCTCGATGGTCATGCTCGTCCTCGCCAACAACTTCCTGGTGCTCTTCGTGTTCTGGGAAGCAGTCGGCCTGTGCTCGTACCTGCTCATCGGTTTCTGGTTCCGGCGACGCTCAGCAGCCGAAGCAGCCAAGAAGGCGTTCGCCGTCAACCGGATCGGTGACTTCGGGTTCGCGCTCGGCGTCATGCTGATCTTCACGACTCTGGGCACATTGGACTACGAGGCCGTCTTCCAGGCGATTCCCGAGCTCTCGTCCGGTACCATTACGGCGATCGCCCTCTTGCTCTTCACCGGGGCGGTGGGGAAGTCGGCCCAGCTGCCGCTCTTCGTCTGGCTTCCGGACGCGATGGAAGGCCCGACACCCGTCTCGGCGCTGATCCACGCCGCGACGATGGTCACGGCGGGCATCTTCATGGTCGCGCGCACCCATCCGATCTTCCTGGCATCACCGACCGCGATGTCGGTCGTCGCGCTGATCGGCGCGCTCACCGCGTTCGTCGCTGCCACGATCGCGGTGACCCAGTTCGACATCAAGCGCGTCATCGCGTACTCGACGGTGAGCCAGCTCGGCTACATGGCGCTGGCACTCGGTGTCGGCGCCTGGATCCCGGCGATTTTCCACTTGTTCACACACGCCTTCTTCAAGGCTCTCCTGTTCCTCGGCTCCGGCGCGGTGATGCACGCGCTCCACGACGAACTCGACATGCGCCGGATGGGGGGGCTCAAGCGCTGGATGCCGATCACCTACTGGACGTTTGTCATCGGTGCGGCTGCCAATGCTGGCATCGTGCCCCTGGCCGGTTTCTGGAGCAAGGACGAGATCCTGGTCGGGGCGTGGGTCGGTGGCGCACCGCTGCTCGCGCTTCTCGGTCTCGTCGCAGCCTTCTTCACGTCGCTCTACATGTTCCGGGCTGTCTTCCTCACCTTCCACGGCGAACCACGCTTCGACCCACACGAGCTGCACCCGCACGACCCACCGGCGACGATGTCGGTCCCGCTCGTCGTCCTGGCCATCGGAGCACTGCTCGCTGGCTTCGCTGGGGTGCCGCCGGAAAACGGCTGGATCCACCACGCGTTGGAGCCGGTCTTCGAAACAGCCGAGCACCATGACGTGTCACTCAGCCTCACACTGGCATTCGCGACGCTTTCGACTCTCGTCGCGCTGGCGGGGCTCGGACTCGCGCACGCGGCCTACGTCCGCGGTACGCTCTCGCCGGCGACGGTCGCCGAGCGGCTCGGCTGGCTGTATCGGCTTGCTGCGAACGGCTGGTATTTCGACTTCCTGTACCAGCGATACATCGTACGCCCGCTCGACGCCTTCGCCGACTGGCTCTGGCGTGCGGTCGATGTCGGCATCATCGACGGCGCAGTCAACGGTCTGGCCCGGGCAGTCGCTGCACTCGCGCAACTCTGGCGACGTCTCCAAACCGGACTGGTCGCGAACTACGTGCTCCTCATCGCGCTGGCAACGGTCGTCCTGGTGGGTGTGTCGCTCGTGATGGGCAGCACCCTGTTCCGCTGATCGAGGGTGGAGGAGAGAGCGGTGGAGCAGCTGCCGATCTTGAGTCTGATAACCTACAGCCCACTCGCCGGAGCGGTCATCCTGTTCCTGTGGGCAAACGCCTCACCGCGCGCCGCCCGATGGGTGGCACTCGTCGCCAGCAGCATCTCGTTCCTGCTCTCGATCGGCATGCTGATCGCGTTCGATCCGCAGCGCTCGGGCATGCAGTTCACCGAGACGTTCGAGTGGCTGCCGGAACTCGGCATCGCCTATCGACTGGGCGTGGATGGGATCAGCGCTCCGCTCGTCGGGTTGACGACGCTCCTCACGCTGATCGCGGTGATCGCCTCCTGGGAGCCGATCCGACACCGGGTCCGCGAGTACTACATCACGCTCCTGTTACTGGCCACGGGCATGCTCGGTGTTTTCGTCAGCCTCGACCTCTTCCTGTTCTACGTCTTCTGGGAAATCGTCCTCATTCCGATGGCACTCATCATCGGTGTATGGGGAAGTGCCAACCGCGTGTACGCAGCCGTCAAGTTCTTTCTCTACACGCTGGCCGGCAGCCTCCTGATGCTCGTCGGCATCGTGGCACTGTACCAGGAGTACTTTCAGCGGACGGGTGTCCGCACGCTCGATGTCCTCGAACTCGCGCAAGGCCACTATAGTCAGACGTTCCAGTTCTGGGCCTTCCTCGCGTTCTTCCTCGCTTTCGCCATCAAGGTGCCCATGTGGCCGTTCCATACCTGGCTTCCCGATGCCCACGTCGAGGCACCGACAGCCGGTTCCGTCATCCTCGCTGGCGTCCTCCTGAAAATGGGTGGATACGGGTTCCTGCGTTTCAATCTCCCGCTCTTCCCCGATGCGAGCCGAGCGTGGGCTCCGGCGATCGTTGTCCTCTCCGTCATCGCCATCCTCTATGGTGCGCTCATGGCGCTCGTCCAGCGCGACTTCAAGAAGCTGGTCGCCTACTCGTCGGTCAGCCACATGGGGTTCGTCACGCTCGGCATCTTCGCGCTCAACCAGCCTGGCCTGAGCGGGGCGATGGTGGTGATGCTCAGCCACGGCTTCGTCACCAGCGCGCTCTTCCTCATCGTCGGTATCCTCTACGAGCGCGCACACACCCGAGAACTCGCGGTTTTCGGTGGCCTCGCGAGGAACATGCCCGTCTTCACCGCGTTCTTCGGTCTATTCGCTTTCGCCTCGCTCGGTCTCCCTGGACTGAGCGGATTCGTCGGGGAGTTCCTCGCCTTGCTCGGCGGATTCCGGGCCTACCGGTGGGCCGGTGTGTTGGGCACGGCTGTCGTGATCCTGGCGGCCTGGTACATGCTGCGCGTCTTCCAGCGTGTCGCGCTCGTTCGCGCGCCGGGTGAGCCGCCCGATCCGGACGACCCCGAACTCCGGCTCGCTGCGGCTCATGGTGTCCCACCGGTCGCTGGGGGAGGCGATGTGGAGCATCCACCGCTCGACCCGCGCACCTTCCCGGACGTGAACTGGCGTGAGGCGCTCACGCTCGCACCACTCGCGCTCCTGACGGTGTGGGTCGGTGTCTACCCGTTACCGGTTCTGCGGATGATCGAATCGACGCTCGCCGCGCTCCTGGCGACTGTGACCGGCACTGGGCTGTGAAGGAGGAGAGTCGATGCCCTTGCGACTCGCCGCACCCGAGTGGTCGCTCCTCGTCCCACCGCTGATCATCGTCGGAACGATCGTCCTCTTGCTCGCGATCGACGCGCTGGTCTCGCGCCCCTCCGCTCGCCTGATGCTGGGTATCGCGATCGCCGGGCACGTGCTCGCGCTCGGCTCGCTCGCGACGATCGACTGGAGCCGCGGCGCGACAACCTTCGGAGCGAGTTACCGGGCAGACTGGTTCGCGCTGGTCGTGGCGCTCGTCGCCTTGGTCGCTGGTCTTCTCTCGGTTCTCGTGTCAGCTGGGTACACCGAATCAGGCCTCGAGCCGGGCGGCATCGGCCAAGCGGAGTACCTCTCGCTCTTACTCTTCTCGGTGCTCGGGACGCTGATCGTCGGCGCAGCCGGTGACCTCATCGTACTCCTGCTGGGCCTCGAAACGAGCGCCGTCGCTGTCTACGCACTGACGGCTTTCGCTCGTCGGCGCATCACCAGTGTCGAAGGTGCACTCAAATACTTTCTCCTCGGTGCCTTCGCGACCGCGATCCTCATCTACGGTATGGCCTGGATGTACGGGTTGACCGGGAGCATCGTTCTCAGCGATATCAGTCACACACTTCGGACAGTCGTGACACCTGGACAGCCGCTCGATCCCGCACTCCTGTTGGCCCTCCTCCTTTTGACGGTTGGTCTCGGTTTCAAGATCGCCGCTGTGCCGTTCCACATGTGGACGCCGGATGCATACCAGGGCGCACCGACGCCAGTTTCCGCGTACATGTCCGTCGTTCCGAAGGTGGCTGGCTTCGCCGCGATGGCTCGGATTCTCGTCCAGGGCCTGCAACCGCTCAGCGAACGGTGGGTCGACCTGCTGGCGGCGCTGGCGCTTGTCACGATGGTTTATGGCAACGTCGTGGCGATCGCGCAGCGTGATCTCAAGCGGATGCTCGGCTACTCGGCCATCGGTCACACCGGGTACATGCTGGCTGGCCTCGCTGCCTTCACGACCGGTCAGCCAGGCGATCGCAGCGTCGGTAGCGTCCTCTTCTACTTGTTTGCCTATGCCTTCATGAACATCGGTGCCTTCGGGATCATCGCCTGGCTGCAAGAACGTGGACTCGGCACGACACTTGACGACGTCGCTGGCCTGGCGAGTCGGGCACCGCTGGCTGCGCTCATGATGGCGATCTTCATGCTGTCGTTGATGGGTATGCCACCGCTGCTCGGGTTCTACGCCAAGTACTATGTCATCCTGGCACTCATCGAGGCTGGGCAACTCTGGCTCGCCGTCGCGATCGTGGTGATGAGCGCGGTCTCGGCGTTTTTCTACCTCCGGGTCGTGACACGGATGTACTTCGAGGAACCTGCCGGAACCTGGCAGCCGGCTCGCACCCCGCTGCTGGGGCTGGGGCTCGTCGTCATGGCCGGAGTGACGCTGGCGCTCGGTCTGGTCTCGGGCCCGATTCTCGAGTTGGCACAGCGCTGGCCGACCGCGCTCACCTGATCAGGCAATCACGGCGACCGGGGAAGGGCCATGGGCTGGACTCTGGAACCGTATCAAGACCAGAATGCAGCCGGAGTGGTTGATCTCTGGAACGAGGAGTTCGGTCACGCTCTGCCGCTGTCCACCGAACTCCTGCTGCATCGTTGGCGAATCGGCCCGAACGAGCTCGCTACAGGGTGGGTAGCCTGCCAGCGATCGGAGCTGCTCGGAGCGATACTGGTCCGTCTTCCTGCGCGACCGTGGTTTCCAGCCGGTGTCGGGTTCGTCACACTCTTCGTTGTCGCCCGGCGCGCGCGCCGCCAGGGAATCGGCCAGGCTCTCCTCGCCCAGGCCAGCCGAGACGCAACGCGGCACGGGTATCGCGTACTCGTCTTCGGTGGCGGACCGGGTCACCTCGTCCCGGGTATTCCGCTCGAGGCGCCGCTGACGACCTGGCGCTTCCTCCGACGATCCGGTGCATTCCCGCGTGAGGTCTTCCATGACCTTCTCGTCGATCTCACTGTGCTACCCGTGCCACCCAGCTGGCCCGATGGCGTCACCCTCGAGCCAGCGCCTCGCGACGAGATGCTCGCCTTTTTAGCTCGGGAATTTCCAGGGGAATGGGAAGTCGACGTCGCTGAGGCCTACGAGGCCGGCGCCACGGTTCTCGGCCTGCGTCGCGACGGCAAGCTTATCGGCTTCGCGGCGGCCCATCCGCCCGGTTCGTGGCCACCCCCGCCGAGCCTCTTCTGGGCCCCCGTCCTGTCAGGTCCTGTTGGCGGCCTCGGCCCACTCGGCATTGCTGCCACCCATCGCAAACAGGGCTTCGGTCTCGCCATGGTTCGAGGCGCTCTCGCGTTCTTGCGCGACACCGGTGCGCGCTGGGCGGTCATTGACTGGACAGAACTCGCCGCGTTCTACGGCCGTGCTGGCGCGCACGTCTGGCGCACCTATCAGATGGCAGCCCTGCCACTGTCCTGATCATGTCGCCAGACCTGAGGATGTTCAACCTCCTTCCCGTAGCGTCTGGAGACCGGCGGTCATGAGGTGCCCGCGGCTGATCTTGAAATCCGACCACGATCGCCCAGTCCGACGGCATCATCCCTGGATTTTCTCCGGTGCCATCGCCCGGATCGACGGCGATGCTGAGGACGGTGACATCGTCGAGGTCCACAGCAGCGACGGCGAATGGCTCGCCCGCGGCTACCTCAATCGTCGCTCGCAAATCGTCGTGCGACTCCTCTCCTGGAATCGGGACGAGACGATCGACGAGTCGTTCTGGGCGCGCCGGATCGAGCGAGCACTCGCTGCCCGCACCCGCTTGCACCTCGACCAGGTGACGAACGCCTACCGCCTGATCTACGCCGAAAGCGACTGGCTCCCTGGGCTGATCGTCGACCGTTACGCCGACTTTCTCGTCATCCAGTCGCTCACGCTGGGAATCGAACGCCGCAAGGAACTCCTGGTTCGCCTCCTGGCGGAGCGGTGCCGACCGGCCGGCATTTACGAACGGTCGGACCTCGACGTTCGCGAGAAGGAAGGGCTGCCGCCCGCTGACGGTACGCTTTGGGGCCAGGAGCCTCCGGAACGGATCCTCATCGAGGAGTACGGGCACCGCTTCCAGGTCGACGTGCGGCGCGGGCAGAAGACCGGCTTTTACCTCGACCAGCGCGAGAACCGGCGACGTGCAGCGGCCTATCTGAAACACGGGCGTGTGCTCAACGCGTTCGCCTACACCGGTGCGTTCGCGATCTACGCCCTGGCAAACGGCGCCGAGCATGTGGTCAATCTCGATACGTCAGCCGAAGCCCTCGCTGAAGCGGCGGCTCATCTGGCCCTCAACGGTTTTCCTGCGGATCGGGCGGAGCAGATCGGAGGCGACGCCTTCCGCCTCCTCCGGCACTTTCGTGCCGGCGGCCGCCGCTTCGATGCCGTGATTCTCGACCCACCGAAGTTCGCCTACGCGCACGCGCATCTCGAGCGTGCTGCACGCGGCTACAAGGACATCAACCTACAAGCACTTCACCTCATCGAGCCCGGGGGAGTCCTGATTACCTTCTCCTGCTCCGGGCTCGTCTCGATCGATCTCTTTCAGAAGATCGTCTTCGCGGCAGCCGAGGACGCTGGACGCGAGGTACAGATTCTCGAGCGACTCGGTCACCCGCCCGATCACCCGGTCCGGCTCAGCTTCCCGGAGGGTGAATACCTGAAGGGGCTGATCTGTCGGGTCTGGTAAGGCGGAGCAGAAGCCCTGCTGGACTGCCTATCGATTCACGTTGGCCGCGCCTCGGTCAGCAGGCGGCGCAGTGCTCGCCCGAGTCGCTCCGCCCCTCTGAGCAACTCGTCGCGCCCGAGCGTCGTGAAACCGAGCCGCAAGCTGGGGCTTGGCCGGTGTTCCGGATAGAACTCCGATCCCGGTACGTACGTGACGCCCGCCTCGGCACAGCGGGGCAGGAGCGTCGCTGCATCGACCTCACCGGTGAGCGTGACCCACAGGAAAAAGCCACCGCCGGGTAACGACCAACGTGCCAGTTCACCGAGTTCATGCGACAGCGCATCGGCCAACAGCCGGCATCGTTCAGCATACTCGGCACGTGCAGCCCGCAGATGCGCCTCGTACCACGGACTCGTGACGACCGCCGCGACGGCTCGCTGCAGCAGACGGTCGGACTGGATATCGGCCGCCTCCTTCGCGTCGATCAGTGGCTTCATCAGGCGCGGCGGAGCGACGAGCCACCCGAGCCGCAGCCCCGGCGCCAGCGTCTTGGAGAAGGTTCCGATGAAGAGCACCTCTTCCCAGTACGCCCGGAGCGGCGGAGGTGGCGGTGCTTCGTACCAGAGTTCGCCGTAAGGGTCGTCCTCGACGATCGGGACGCCGTAGCGGGCCGCCAACTGGACGACCGCACTCCGCCGTTCGGCCGAGAGCGTCACACCTGCGGGGTTCTGGAACGTCGGAACCGTGTAGAACAGCTTCGGACGCGGCTCGCGCCGGAACGCATCCTCCAGTCGATCCAAGACGACACCGGCCTCGTCGAGGGGTACCGCCTCGATCGCGACGTCGTACGGTTCGAAGACCTGGAGAGCACCGAAGTAGGTCGGCCCCTCGACCACCACCCGGTCACCGGGTTCGAGCAGGAGCCGCGCGACGAGATCGATCGCCTGTTGCGCCCCTTGGGTAATCAACACCTGACCCGGGTCGACCCTCGCGCCACGCTGCCGCATGCGGTCAGCGATCGCGACGCGTAACCCTTCGTAGCCGTCGGTCTCGTCGTACCAGAGGGCAGTCGGTTCGGCGTGCCAAGCTCGTACCAAAGCATCGCTGATCGTTTCGGCCGGCAAACACTCGACAGGTGGTGCACCCCCAGTAAAGTGGATCGTTCCTGGTGGGCAAGGCAGTTGCGAGAAATCCGTCCGCGTGCAGGCACGAAAGGCCGCCACGCGCTTGGCGAGAACACGCTCCCACTCCAGCCTCACGACGCCTCCGATTCGCTGCGTGCTCCGTCGTCCGTCAACACGATTTCCAGACGCTTGTTGCTGCGCCCCTTCGACCGGGTGCCAACGATCCGAATGCCCCCGATTTCCCGGGTATTGCGGACATGCGTCCCACCATCGGCCTGGAGATCCAACCCTTCGATCTCGACCACGCGCACCTCGCGGATCCCTGCCGGCAACAGATTCACCTTGGTGCGGATGAGATCGGGGATCTGCTCGGCTTCCTCGCGTGGAATCGTCCACCACCGCACCGGCAGACCACGGGCGATCGCTTGGTTGGCCAGTGCCTCGATCCGCGCGACTCGCTCTGGAGCGAGATCCTCCAGCTCGAAATCCATCCGCGCTCGGTCGACATCGAGGTTCGCGCCAGTGACCAGCGCACCGAACTCGCGAAAGACGACCGCCGAGAGCACGTGCAAGGCGGTGTGGAAACGCATCAAGCGGTACCGCCGTTCCCAGTCCAGCCGACCCTGGACCACTGTGCTGACTGGCGGTGGTGGACCATCGAGCAGGTGCACGACCTCCCCCGGTGCTGTACCTCTCCGGACCGAGACGACTCGCCAACGCTGACCGTCAGGCGTGGCGAGCTCGCCCGTATCGTGCGGTTGCCCCCCACCACCAGGAAAGAAGGCTGTCCGGTCGAGGGCGACGCCGTGATCGGGTGTCACACCGATGACAACTGCGTCGAACTCGCGGAGGTAGCTGTCTTCGAGACACAGCAACAGTGTCGGCGGCATCGTCACGTCCTCCGCGGCGATGATAGGCGCGAGACCGCAGCTCGTCAAACACTCCACCGTCACGCTGTTCCCTCGCGCTCCCCCTGGGCGAGTGCTTCGCGTGCCCGGCGCAGGAGTTCGAGCACTTCCTCGTCCGTCGCCTGATGGAAGTCCTGGTACCACGCTCCCACACCGTCGAGCGGCTCCGGGGTGAGCAGGACTTCCACACGATCGACTTCTCTCCGCAACCGCTCGACGGTGACCGGCGGCGCGACGGGCAAGGCGACGACGATGCGCTCCGGATGCTGCTCGCGCACCGCAGCGATCGCTCCCAGCATGGTGAAACCGGTCGCCACGCCGTCGTCGACGAGAATCGCGATTCGACCGGTCAGGTCAGGGAGCGGTCGTCCGCCTCGATACAGCTGGCGCCGACGTTCCAGTTCTGCCATGAGCTTCGGTACGACGCGTCGGATGAAGTCCTCATCGGCAACGCCGAGCGCGAGTTCTTCCTCATTCACTGAGACGAAGCCATTCTCGGCAACTACACCGATCGCGTACTCGGGATTGAACGGAGCACCGATCTTGCGCGTCAGGATGACGTCGAGCGGCAGACGAAGCGCTCGGGCGATTTCGTATCCGACCAACACGCCACCACGGGGAAGCGCCAGCACGATTGCCGGTTGCCCAGCAAGGTCTCGGAGTCGCTCGGCAAGCTGCCGCCCTGCTTCGAACCGATCACGAAACATGCCCCACCCCCACACGTCACCTGTCACTCGATTTTCGGCCAGACTAGGCTATGATTGACGCAACCGTGCGGCGACCCTGTCGAGCGCCGCCACACACAATCGGAGGAACAGTCCATGGCCAAACCACGTCTACGGATTATCCCGCTCGGCGGCGTCGGCGAGATCGGGAAAAGCATGACGGTGTACGAATATCGCAATGAACTGATCGTCGTCGACGCCGGCGCGAAGTTTCCTGAAGAAGACCTACGCGGAGTCGACCTGATTATCCCCGATGTCGGTTATATCAAGCAACGCATGAGCAAGCTGCGCGGTATCCTCCTCACCCACGGGCACGAGGACCATATCGGCGGTATCCCCTTCATCCTCAACGAGTTCAAAGGTATCGCACCCGTGCCCATCTACGGCTCCGAACTCGCGATCGCCTACGCCCGGGCCAAGGTCGAGGACTTCAGCGATCCGAAGCTGGCTGACTTTCGTGTCGTGCAGCCAGGCAAGCGCTATCGGCTGGGCCAGCACTTCGAGGTGGAGTTCATCCCGGTGACGCACAGTATTCCCGGGAGCTATGCGATCGCGCTCAAGACGTCGCTCGGTTGGGTCGTCCATACCGGTGACTACAAGTTCGACCCCACGCCACCACTCGGGCCAAAGACCGACGAAGCGCGGCTCAAGCAGATCGGGCGCGAGGGTGTGCTCGTTCTCTTGTCCGATGCGGTGCGTGTCGAGCGCGCGGGCCGCACCCCTTCTGAGGCCGTCGTCAGCGAGACGCTGGACCGCATCATCGGCGCGGCCGAGGGACGCGTCATCCTGACGACCTTCGCCTCGAACATCACGCGTATCGATCAGGCCATCCGCGCGGCACACCGCCACGGACGGAAGGTCGCGATTTCGGGTCGGAGCATGGAACAGAGCACCCGGATCGCTCAGGAGCTCGGGTATCTCCAACCACCGCCCGGCGTGATCGTCCCTGTCGAGATCGCGATGACATTACCACGCAAGCAAGCGATGCTCCTCACCACCGGTAGCCAGGGTGAAGCAACCGCTGCACTCGCTCGCATCGCGAGCAGCGATCACCCGCACATCCGCCTCACTCCCGGTGACCTCGTGATCTTCTCGGCGACGCCGATTCCGGGCAACGAGCAGACGGTCAGCGAGACGATCGACCAGCTCTTCCGGATGGGCATCAAGGTGATCTATCCGGACATCGAGCCGACCGTGCATGTCTCCGGGCACGCGAGCCGGGACGAACTCAAGCACATGCTCCGCCTCGTTCGGCCGCGCTTCTGCGTCCCGGTGCACGGTGAGTACCGGCATCTAGCGCTCTACCGGGAACTGGCGCTCGAACTCGGTTATCTACCGGAGCGCGTCGTGATTCCGGAACTCGGAGCAGTGCTCAGCTTCAGTCGCGAGGACGTCCGTCGCGAGGGCACCGTCGACTGCGGTCCCGTTCTCGTCGACTTCGTCACGCCGACGCACCCAGTTCTTCGTCGCCGCGATGAAGTGGCATCGAGTGGTGTGATCATCGCCGCGTTCGTGATCGACCGCGAGACGGGCAAACTGATCGCCGGTCCGGAAGTAACTGCTGAAGGACTGAACGGCAAAGTCAATCCGGAGACGCTCGCCAAGGTGACCGAGGAATTCAAACGGTTCCTGGCCAAGCAGAAGGGTGGATTCAGTCACGGTTATCTGGTGAGCCGCACCAAGAGCGTCCTCGGTCGCCAGCTCTACCGGCGTGCCAAGTTCCGGCCGCTCATCCTGCCGCTGATCAGCGAGCTCTGAGCGGACCGGCGGCGGCTCCCGGCACGCTCAGCGGAGGCGGGCGATCAGGACGTTCACGATCACGAGCACCATGACGATGAGCGCCGTAAGGGCAGCGCTGTTCGCCCGACCGAGTCGGTTGCGGAACACAACAGTCAGCCCGAGCGCCGCGAGTGCGAGATAGCCGGTGATCGGGTGCCAGACACTGATCACCTGCGGCGCACGGATATACAGGACGGTACCGAAGATCACCTGAATGGCGATGAGCAGGTGCGCGAGCCCGACGAGCCACATCGGCAGCCCACCCTGCCGGCGCCTGAGATAACTGCCGAGCGCAATTGCAAGGTAGACGACCGCCAACCCCTCGCCAAGCGCACCGTGAATGGCTCGTACAATGTCCATCCGCTCCCCCTTCCCGGCGCTATTTTAACACGGAGTTGCGGGACGATGCTTCGTTCGGCACCACCCGTACGAGCCACCAGCCACCAGCTGCCAAGCCTGCCACCAGTGGCAGGGCGAGGTGCTCGCGGAGCTGCACGACCCGACGCGGATGGAACAGCGGGACTCCACCCGTGACGAGGTCACGCAGGAGGTGCGATCCTAAGCCAAGTCCGAAGCCGGTTCCCAGGTAGCGGTCAGCACGGACAGCCGCCGCCGTGAGCCCAAGAGCGATCACCAGCGAATGGGTCACCGGTCGCTGGGGCATAGTCATGCACGTCTGAAGACGGATCGAGCGCGCGGCAGCGATGTGATCCAGGTCGATCACCAGAGCACCGAGCAGTGCACCGGCCAGAACGCGCTTGGGATCCGGCGTGCACCGGGCAGCTGGCAAGCTGGTCGCCAGACCGAGCGCTGCGTGCGCGAGGCCGTCGCTGATGGCGCGTGCGAGCGAACCGGCTGGCGACCGTGACCACCACCGGTGAGCGATCGCGACGGCCAGCCACGTCCCTGCGGCGCCCCACGTTGACCGCCGCATCGTCACCCCTCCCCTCGTTCCGCTGCCAGCATACTCGAGCCGAGAGGAACGCTGGACGGGAAGGAGTCGAGCATGACGGCCGCTGAACGGAGAGCGTGTCGCGTGGTCGCCATGCTTTCGGGAGGGTTGGACAGCACGACACTCGCGTACCTCCTGGATGCGTATGGCTTCGAGCCCTATCGACTCCCCTTCCCGTACGGCCAGCGACACGAGCGGGAACTGCTCGCTACGCGCACAGTCGCTGAACGCCTCCACTTTGCCGAACACCGCATCGTCACGATCGATCTCGCACAGTGAGGCGGATCCTCGCTCGTGAGCGCCAGGGAAAGCCGGGTCAGCCGACGAGCGACATCCCTTCCACGTACGTCCTTGTCCGGAATCTCATCTGTCTCGCTCTCGCCCATGCCTGCGCCGAAGCGACCGACGCCGATGCTGTCGCGATCGCTGTCAGTCGAGTCGATGGATATCCGGACTGCGGCGGTGGATTCCCCGCTGCCTACCAGCATCCTGCCGATCTGGCTTCCCGGCGCTTCGTCGAGACCGGACGGCGCATCCCTGTGCAGGCCCCGTGTCTCGATGTGCCCGAGGCGAGCATCGTCCGCCTCGGCCTTCGCCTCGGTGTCGACGACGGACTGACCTGGTCGTGCTACCGTGGCGGAGAGCGCCCCTGCCGGCAGTGCGATTCATGCCGCTTGCGGGCACGAGCATTCGCTGAAGCCGGTGTGCCTGACCCGCTGCTCGACGACTGAGCACGGCACCGTGGTACAACAGGGCACGGCACATCGAGCGGAGGACGACGAATGCCGGTACAACTGGTCTTGATCGGACTACCACAAAGCGGGAAGACGACCGTCTTCAATGCACTGACCGGCGCCCACGCCATGACCGGCACCTTCAGCGGTGCTGAGGACGAACCGAACCTGGCAACGGTGAAAGTCCCCGACCCTCGTTTGGATGTGCTGACTCAGATGTTCAAGCCCCGTCGCACCGTGCCAGCTGAGATCCAGTACTGGGACGTCGCCGGATTGGCCAAGGGTATCCACGAGCGCGGTCTCGGAGGGCGCTTGCTGGGGTATCTGCAGCAAGCGAGCGCACTCGTTCATGTGGTGCGTGCCTTCGATGATCCAGCCGTTCCCCACCCGGAGGGATCGGTCGATCCACTCCGCGACATCGCGACGATCGATATGGAACTGCTCTTCGCCGATCTCGCGATGGTCGAGAAGCGTCTCCAGCGGATTCGTGCTATGATCCCCAAACTCCGCGGCGCGGAGCGCGAGGCGCACGAGCGGGAAGGAGCAGTGCTCGAGCGGCTGCATCGCGCGCTCAGCGACGGGACACCGCTCCGGGCAGTCGAGTTGGATCCGGACGAAGAAAGGCTCCTGCGTGGCTTCGGATTCCTCACGCAGAAGCCACTCTTGATCCTGCTCAACCTCGGCGAGGATCGCCTGAGCGAGGCGGAAAGCTCGCTCGCTGCCGTCAGCGAGCGTGTAGCCGGCCCAGGCGTTGCCGTCGAGGCACTCCCGGGCAAGCTCGAGGCAGAACTGGCACAGCTCGCGCCGGAGGAGGCAGTCATCTTCATGCAAGAGCTGGGTATCAGCGAGCCTGCGCGGAACCGAGTTATCCGCACCTCTTACCGATTGCTCGGTTTGATCTCCTTCTTCACCGTCGGTCCGGACGAGGTCCGCGCTTGGACGATTCGCCGCGGTGCGACGGCTGTGGAGGCAGCCGGCACGATCCACAGCGATCTCGCTCAGGGATTCATCCGAGCAGAAGTCGTTCACTACGACGATCTCGTGCGCGCCGGCAGCCTCGCCGAGGCACGGAAGCTCGGGGCCCTCCGGCTCGAGGGGCGAAACTACGTCGTCGAAGACGGCGACATCCTGCACATTCTCTTCAACGTCTGATCGGACGCGCCGGGAGCACGACCGTGGGCATCGATTTGGCTCCGCGGACGACTGGCCTGCTTCCCCCGTGGTTCGTGTTGGCAGGCGGTCTCCTCTGGATCGGTTGCACGTTCGCCCTCTGGTGGAAACGGAGCCGGTCCGCGCCCGAGTTCGCTGCAGTCGGCAGCCTCGTGGGCGCCTGGTTGTTGTTCTTCTGGCGCCCGCTGTTCACCGCTGCCCATGTGCCGCGTGGAGGTGGGGATTTGAATTCCTTTTTCTTCCCGCTCCACGCCTTCGCTGCCCGTACGGTGCAGAGTGGAGAGCTCCCACTCTGGAACCCGACACTCTTCAGCGGTATGCCCCACTGGGCGAACTATCAAACCGGGATCCTATACCCACCGAACTGGCTCGCCTATCTCCTCGCACGCCCCTTCAGTTACGCCGCACTCGAGTTCCTCGTCCTCTGCCACTATCCCGTGGCGAGCCTCGGCGCATACGTGTTGGCACGATTCGGCCTGCGGCTCGCTCGTGTCCCCTCGCTCCTCGCTGGTCTCGTGTTTCCCTACAGCGGTTTCCTCGTCGCCCACCTCGGTCACTACTCGATGCTCGCCGCCGCGGTGTGGCTTCCCTGGCTGTGGGTCGCACTCGCACGCTCGGTCGCGACGCACCGCAGGCGCTGGACTGTCGGTATCGCCGTCGCGACGTTCCTGCTCGCCACAGGCGGCCACCAGCAGACCGTCCTCTACGGCCTCACTGCTGCTGGCGTGTGGTGGCTCGGTTACCTCGCCCATGAGCGCAGAGCTGCACTCGCCGCGTTCGCGAGCAGCCTTCAGAACCGCAACGCGCGAGGAGCAGTCCACTCAGCATGGCTGCTCGCGGGTGACGCGTTTCGGGCCGGTATCGGCATCGCGAGTGGCCTCGCCTTGGCAGCCCCGGCCCTCCTCCCCTCGCTCGAACTGGCACGCCGGTCCGTGCGGTCCGGTGGCCTGAGTTACGAGCAGGCGAGCGAGTTCGCCCTCCAGCCGACCGCGCTCGTCAACCTCGTGCTTCCCCGGACATTCGGCGACAACCCGACGAACTGGTGGGGCCCGTGGGCCAACGGTGAGGTGTGGGGCTACGCAGGGATCGTGACGCTCGTCCTCGCCGGGCTCGGGCTGGTGCTGAGCCGGGACCCGCTGCGCTGGGTACTCGCCGCGATCGGTTCTCTCGCCCTGTTGCACGCACTCGGGCCAGCCACACCGATCCACGGGTGGGTCTACCGCTTTTTGCCGTTCGCCGATCTCCTTCGGGCACCAGCGCGCTCGCTCCTCTTCGTCGATCTGACACTGGCGCTGCTCGCGGCAATAGGAGTCGCCACTGCGCTCGAGCGCGGCCAAGAACGGCTCGAGTTCCTGCACCACCTGGTCCGCTCGCTCGTTCTGGCCATCGGCACACTGGTTCTGCTCGTCGCACCGCTCTTCCTCCTCGCCATCGTGACGAGCGCCACACCAGCCGAACCGCTCGTCCGTGCCTTCGACGGGATCCTGCTCCTCGTCCTCTGGCTCGGACTCACAGCGGTCTGGCTCCGCGTGCTCGCGAGTGGCCGAGCGAACCAGGCCACGGCACTGGCCGGGGTGGGGCTCGTCGTGCTGGATCTCTTCAGCGCGACGAGTCCGTTCAACCCGACACCGGACGACCTCCTCGCCGACTTCCGGCATCCTGAGGTGGTCGAATACCTCCGCCAGGCGACACAGGAGAACGGTCCCTGGCGCCTCCTCGCGTTGACGATCCGCTGGCAACCGAGCGCCGCAGCAGTGCATGGCCTGGAGGACGCCGGTGGACTCTTCGACCCGATGCAGCCGGCAGCCTATGCACGGGTGCTCGCGTGCACCCGCTCTGCTCCCCAGCGTGCACTCCTCGACCTCCTCAATGTGCGCTTCGTGCTGACCCGCGCCGACGACGGTGACTTCAGCTCATCGTTCGAGCGCCGGCTGACCTCATCGACCGGCCTCGTTCTCTGGGAGAACCCGTCCGCGCTGCCTCGCGTCTGGCTGAGCGATCGTGCAGTCGTGACCGATGTCCAGACCGCGCTCGAGCGTGTGTGCAACGATGCCTTCGATCCACGCCAGGAGCTGTACCTCAACCGGCCGCTTTCGCCGGCCGAGCCAGGTGCCACTGGGCAGGCGAGAGCCTCTTGGGACGGACCGAACCGCTTGCGTGTCGCAGTCGAAGCCAGCGCCCCGGCCTATCTCGTCATCGCTGTCACGGCCGACCCTGGTTGGCAGGCGACGCTCGATGGCCGCTGGACTCCGCTCGCCACCGCCGACGGGATCTACCAGGCGCTGTGGGTGCCCGCCGGCCAGCACACCGTCGTCCTCACCTACTGGCCACCGCTGCTCGGCTGGGCACTCGCTGTCACCCTGCTCGGCCTGCTCGCGCTGAGCTTCTCCCTGGTTCTCGGCTGGTCAGTTGGGCGCCGACGCGAAACGACCGCGAACCGCGGACACCGGACAACGAGTCCGGGCGATTCGTTGGCAGCTGCCGCTCCCTCGACGGGAAGCGACCACTGACACAGGACCGAAAGGACTGACCGATCGCCAGCCATCAACGTCATGACCGAGCGATAGCACGGCCAGCGGCAGAGCGCCCGACAGGTAGTCAGCGCCGGGATTTCGCTCCGTAGGAAGCACGTAATGCGGCAACCGCCTCCTCACCGATGCCGCGCAGCGTCAGTCCCGCACTCCGTGCAGTCACCACCAAGCGACAGAGAAACTCGAGCACCTCGATGCGCCGGAATGCCTCGAGCGGCGTCTCGCCCACCGCTACCACACCATGGTTTTCCATGAGGACCACCCAGCGCTCCTTGCCGAGCGCTTCAGCCACCGCGCGGGCCAAGTCATCTGTGCCGGGCTGGATGTAGGGAACGCGAGCCAACTCGCCCAGATAGATCGCGGTTTCGGGGACGAGGTCAGTCGGCAGCGCGAGGTCCGTACATGCGACGAGCGTCGTATACGGCGGCGAGAGATGGATCACACAGCGGACATCCGGCCGTGTCTGATAGATACGCCGGTGCAACTGGATCTCGGTCGAGGCTTCAGGTGGTTCGCCGGGCTCACCGTGCAGGGGGGCCAGGACGAAATCTTGGGAATCCAGCTGGTCGAGGGCAGTACCACGCATCGTGATGAGGAAATGCGACTCGCTGCGCCGCAAGCTGAAATTCCCGCCGGTCCCCCAAAGGTATCCCCGACTGCCGGCCAGCCTCCCCAAAACGATCAGATTCTGATGCGGGACGAGTTCGACCGGCATCGTACCTCCTCGTTTGTCACGCACGTTCCAGAGCTCGGCGAATCAGGTCAGCCACCTGAGCCGGACGTTCGGCGACCGGCACACCGGCTGCTTCGAGCGCAGCGATCTTCTCAGCTGCTGTTCCCCGTCCCCCGCTGATGATCGCTCCGGCATGTCCCATCCGGCGTCCTGGTGGTGCCGTCCGACCGGCAATGAAGCCGACGACCGGCTTCGTCACGTGGTGACGGATGTACTCAGCCGCAGCTTCCTCGTCCGCTCCACCGATCTCACCGATCAGGACGATCGCCCGTGTCTCCGGATCGTTCTCGAACAACTCCAGCACCTCGATGAACGACGTACCGATGACCGGATCGCCACCGATCCCGACCGCGGTCGACTGTCCGATTCCTGCCCGGGTCAGCGCCCAGACGACTTCGTACGTCAGCGTACCGCTCCGGGAGACAATTCCGACGGGCCCCGGTGCATGGATGAAACCTGGCATGATCCCCACCTTCGCCTTCCCTGGCGAGATCAAACCAGGACAGTTCGGTCCGACCAGTCGCACCCCGCGCGCCCGCACCGCGTGGTAGACCCGCACCATCTCGAGAACGGGAATCCCTTCGGTGATGCAGACGATCAATGGGATACCCGCGTCGGCCGCTTCCAGGATCGCATCGGGGGCGAACGGAGCCGGTACCGCCACGAAGGATACGTTCGGTCGTGTTGCCGCTACGGCCTCGGCGACTGTATCGAACACTGGGACACCGTGCACCTCGCGACCACCCGCCCCCGGCGTCACACCGGCCACGACCTCCGTCCCGTATTCGATCATCTGCTGCGTATGGAAAGATCCCTCGCGACCCGTGATCCCCTGAACCAGTAACCGCGTCGACTCGTCGACCAGGATCGCCATCGCTCCCCCTGCCCTACTGGACCTTCGCCGCCGCGACCGCGCGCTCGGCAGCTTCCTCCATGGTCTCGACGACCGTGAACCCGGCTGCCTCGAGCAGGCGACGCCCTTCCTCCTGGCGCGTTCCGACGAGGCGGATGACGATCGGCACGCGCACCTCAACCTCGCGCAACGCTTCCAACAAGCCTTGCGCGACCACGTCACCGCGCGTGATCCCCCCGAAGATGTTCACCAGGATCGATCGGACATTGGGATCAGCGACGACGATACGCAGCGCAGCAGCGACTCGTTGCGCCGAGGCACCACCGCCGATATCGAGGAAGTTCGCTGGTTCACCACCGTAGAGCTTGATCGCGTCCATGGTCGCCATCGAGAGGCCCGCCCCGTTGACGATACACCCCACCGTGCCGTCGAGACGCACGAAGCTGATCCCCGCTAGCCGCGCTTCCCGTTCCAACGGATCTTCGTCTTCCGGGTCACGGAGTTCAGCCAGATCCGGATGCCTGAAGAGACCGTTATCGTCGAGCACCATCTTGCTGTCGAGGGCCATCCAGGTCCGGTCATGCGTCAACACCAGCGGATTGATCTCCGCCAGCGAGGCATCGCAGTCGACGTAGGCCTGATAGAGCTGCCGCGCGATGGCCGCGAAGCCGCGCACCAGATCGGGTTCGATCCCCAACCGGAACGCCAGCCGACGCGCCTGGTAGTCGAGGAAGCCGAGGAAAGGATCGGCATGCTCGCGCACGATCGCTTCAGGCCGCTCCCGCGCGACCTCCTCGATATCGACACCGCCAGCTCGACTGGCCATCACCACGATGCGTCGCGCATCGCGGTCGAGCACGACACCCAGATAGTACTCCCGATCGAATGCGATCGCCGGCGCGACCAGCACCTTCCGAACCGTGCGGCCGCGGATCTCCATCCCGAGGATACGGGAAGCGACCGCTTCCGCTTCGGCAGCGCCGTTCGCCAGACGGATCCCTCCTGCTTTCCCACGCCCACCAGCATGGACTTGCGCCTTGACGACCACCCGGCCACCGAGCTGTTCTGCAGCCTTCCGTGCTTCCTCCGGTGTCCGGGCGACGATCCCCCGGTTCACCGGAATCCCGTATCGTCCGAAAATCTCCGCAGCTTGGTATTCGTGGAGATCCATCGCTCCACCTTTCGACTCGACAACCGAGGCGATCATACCACGCTGCCGAAAACCATCTCGACTCTCGTTCAGCATGGTGGAATACGAAAACCGTATTGGGAGCCCGGGCAACGGCCGCCTCGGCTCCCGCCACGACGTGGACGATCAACTGGCTAGAAGGAGACGTCGTCCACCTCGGGGATGACGTCGAGCACCACGTTCCCGAGTTCACCACTCGGCAGGCGCTCCACCCGCCGAATGAAGACTGTGATGATCGCTCCTTGCGATTCGGGATGGAAGCGGAACTCTCCAGTCGGACCGCGGAAGCGGACAGCTCGCAGCGCCTCGAGGAAACGCGCCGTATCCTCGATCGCCCCCTCCACCGCTGCGAGCGCTTCCACGAGGACCCGTCCGGTCACATAGCCTTGATAGACGAACTGGTTCGCCACCACACCGTAGCGCTCGCGAGTCCGACGGACGAGCTCCTGGTTCTCCGGAGAGTCGTAGAGTACTGCATAATGGGAAGAACTGACGTAACCGAGCGCTGCCTCGCCCTGCTCCTGCAGGATACTCTCATCGACCGTATCGCCGGAACCGAAGAGCGGGATACGTTCCTCGATGCCGAATTCCGCGTACTGCTGAACGAAGCGCACGGCGTCGACGCCCGAGTAGAACGCGAACACCCCATCCGCATCGTACTGGGCAATCCGCTGGAGATACGGGCCGTAGTCGGTTGTATCGACTGGTGCGTAGACCTCGCCGACGATGGTTCCACCAGCGGCCTGGAAATGCTTTCCGAACGCTCCCACCTTGTCATGACCTGCCGAGTAGTCGAGTCCGGTCAAGACCACCCGGCGGAAGCCCAGTTTCTCGTAGGCATAACGACCGAATGGCGCTTCGTGCTGCCCGTTCGCGAAGGAGACGCGGAAGATGAGGGAGCTTCGCATGTTGGGATCGCGCGTCAAACCGGGCAATCCTGCGTTGCTGACGATCAAGGGCACACCGGACGAGACGACGTAGTCGCGGAGCGCTCCGGCCTCGCTGCTCAACGTGACGCCAGCCAGCACGTGCACCCGATCGCGCTCGACCAATTGTCGCGCCTTGGCCAAGGCTTGATCGGGATTACCGGCCGAATCCTCGACGTGCACGGCGAGTTGTCGGCCAGCGACTTCGGCGTTCACCTCCGCGAGCGCCAGCTCGAGCCCACGGACCAGGTTCTCTCCGAGCGACGCGAAGGGTCCAGACAACGCTACCAGCATCCCGATCCGCACCGCTTCTCCTGAGCGTACTGTCCTGGCGTCGTGCTTCGATGAGCGGGTCGACACTGTCGGGCTCGCAGCACCTGGCACATCAGTCGCTGGTGTCGAGCCACCACCTGCACAAGAAGCCAGTAACCCCCCAGCGAGCGCAACAGCATACCGGACGAGCTTGCGCCTGGACAGGTACCGACGGTTCACGCTCAGCTCCTCCTCACTCATCGACGGTCACTCTCCTCGCGTTCGTGATGTCGAACAACTTAAGGTATATTAATAACTAAATCACGATTCGTCAAGCCTCTGGGGAGCGCCCAAACACCGGTAGAAGCGACGCGACGAGATATGAGCCTGCCGAAGGGCTCTGCAGGCAGTGCATGCAGCCGCGATCGAGCGTAGCCGATCCGCCTCCCAGGCAGCGGAGGCTACCGTCACCGGACGGATCGGTTGCAGCACTGCTCCTCGACCGATTACACTGCGAGTACACGAACTCGGTACCCGTCCGAGCAACGGAGGTCACTCCGGGAAGGGAGAGCGACAATGCGACGAGGAACGCTCCGGAGTTTCCTGGGCGGTCTCGTGCTCGGAACGATCCTGGGGGCATTAGCAACCTGGTTGAGGACTTCTCAACAGCAACCTATTCCGCCTGCCCTCCGCGAGCGTGCTCGGACGCTCCTCCAGCAGGCACGCGCACAAGGTGAGCAAGCAGTTACGACCCTGCGGACGCAACTTTTGACTGCCCGGCAGGCGATCGAATCGCGCATCGCTGGCACGCAAACGCCCGGTGAGCGAACCGAAACAACGGCGAGCGATACTGAGGTGGCTGTCGAAGCTGAGAGCTGAGGCGATGTTGGCACGATTGCGTACCGCTGCGAAATTCTTCACGTGGGGGCTCCTCCTCGGCCTGCTCTTTGCGCCAGCCAGCGGCCAGGAGCTGCGCCGACGATTGATCCGGTGGTGCACCGGCCGCTTGCAAGCCGGCATCGAGCGCATCCGCGAACGCTTGACGGGAAGTTCGCCGTCGTAGCGTGCCGGCCATCGTGGACGCTCGAGGTGCTGGAAGCGGCAATCCCGACGGCCACTTCCGCGAGTCTAGCCTACCCGGCACGCTCGTCAGGTTCTCGTACCTTGCATACCGGTGCGTTTCCGCTGCTGCCCTGCGCGTCCTAGAGGCCGTGCTCCGATCCGCGCAACTGCGGCTGCCCAGACGAGGGCTCGCCAACAGCGAATCGGCGAAGGCCGCGACCTACCACGGACGGATCGGATACCGGACGAGTCGCGAAGGGTGAGCGCCGCCTTTCGGTCGGGACGCGAAACAGGATCTCGCACCTAGCGTCGTTTGCCGCCTTTCTAGTCTCACTGTTGCTACACTCGATAACGGTGCGTTGGCAACGGCGCCAGCACTTCTGCGCTCCGGCGAGGATGCCGAGGGTGACCGATGGCTGAGTTGATTCTCCGCGACCTCTGTCGGTGGGATCGACGCTTCACCATACTCTACCCCCCCGGAGCGAACGAGGAAGCGGTACTCGATCGTCCGGTCTCGTGGGCCGTGAGTGTCCGCGCCGTGCCACCGTTCCTTCCCCCGCTCCGTGGCGATGAGCTCATCATCTTGAGTGGACGGATCCTGCGTGAGATTCAGGCTACCGGTCTAGCAGACGCGGATGAGCTCCTCGAGACACTGGCCGAAGCCCCGGTCGCTGCACTCGTGACCGAACCCAATCTCTTCGAAGAGCCAGTCGGATCGTTACCGCTCGTGCTGTTTCCCGGCCCGATCCCGCTCGATCTCGAATCGACCCTCAATCGCTTGCTCACCGAGCAACGCCGCGCACTCTACCGCCTTTCGACCGAACTGACCCGCGAGTTGTCGCGTGCTGCACTGACCGGTGGCATCGACGCCGTCCTCCAGGCTGCTGCACTCGCCAGCGACCGCAGCCTCGTCCTCCAGGACAGCGACGGTCGCATCCTCGCAGCCGGGGGCGATGCACCGTCGCCCGCCGCACCGACAGCACTGGCTCGCGCTCGGCCCCACCCGAGTGTCCGGGCTCTCACTGAGGGTGACGATGAACGACTGCTCACCGCGATCAGTGTGAGTGGCCGGCTGGCGTATCTGTCGCTGCTCGCTTCGGGAAGCGCAACGACCGAGCGTGACCGGCTGGTGCTTTCCCTCGTCGCTGGGCTCTGTGCCAGCCTCCTCGCGCAAGAGGGGCGCGCAACGCGCCCAGCTCCGCTGAGCCAGCTCGTCGCCGATCTCCTGCTGGGCCGGTTGAGTGAGACCGTCCTTCCCCATACCGCACAACGACTCGGCCTCGATCCCAACGCACCGGTCGTTGTCGCGCTGTTCGGTGGCCGCTCGGCCACGACACGTGGCGATGTTCTCCGGCGTGTACTGGAACCGAGCGCGCGCGACCGTACGACGCCACTCGGCGAGGAGATCGCGCTCCTCCTGACCCAGCAGGAAGCCGAATCCATCGAGAGCCGTGCCCGTGGCCTGGCTGGCGCTTCCGTCGCCGCCGAACGACTGCCGTTTGCCCCGTCGATCCTCGGCCCGGACGCGCGGCGGGATCCCGAGTGGTTCCTCGTCCTCTCTCGTCCGGTCGCCCGCCTCAAGGCCGCTCCCGAGGGATTGCGCCAGGCCCGCTTCCTGACCGGACTCCTCCGCACTGGCGCGCTAACAGGATCCGTCGTGCGCTTCGACGCTCTCGAGGATACCGGCCCTTTCGCGCTGTTGTATCTCCTCTGGGGAAACCCAGAGATCGAAGCCTTCCGTCACCAGGCGCTCGGCCCGTTACTCGATGCGGACGAGCGAGCGTGCGAACTCCTGCAAACCCTCGCTGCTTTCCTCGCCTATGGCAGCGCATCGGAGGTCGCAGCGTGCCTCGGCATTCACCGCAACACGGTCGCCTACCGTTTGGCGCAGGCAACCGAGCGGACAGGGCGCAATCTCGGTGACGCGCGTGATCGCTTCTTGCTCGAGCTGGCCTTCCTCCTCGGCATGCTGCCGCCCGCGGAGCCGAACGTCTCTCAGTGAGCAGGGCGACGGCGCGGGTACAGACCGAGTTCGGCTGCCGTTCGTTTCAGTACCACGCGCTCGAACGAGACGACCAAGACCGCATCGCACGTGAACCAGCGCCAGCAAAGCGGAATCGGCAGCGTACCGACGGCAAATCGCCCCGCCCCCAGGGGAAGCGCATCGTCGCGCACCGTCGCGAAAGCATTCCGTGCTCCCTGCGTCTCCGGTCCTGGGTTGCCGAGCGGCGCGGTTGGCTGCGGACCCAAGAGTTCTCCTGGCACGACACTCACCTCGCGAACTGCCACCGCTGGCTCGCCCCGCTGCGGCGCGGGACCGAAAGAGACCTTCCGGACAGTACCCACGTACACACCGTCGGCCGTATAGACGTCCATCCCGACCCGGATGTCGCGCGTATCCAGCGCCACGCTTCTCCCCTGTCATTCGAACGAGGACCGAAGGGTGACGGCATCTCTCTCCTGCTTCTGTAGTATAGGAGCCGAACGCTGGCTGATCGGGAAGGGAGCTCGGGGTGCGGTCGAGGGCGCAAAATCGAATGGTTACATTCCTGGCACTCTGGAGTCTGGTCACCGCGCTTGTACCATTGCTCGCCGCGCAGCCGGTGGCAGCAGCGACCGACGAGGCGACACTCGCGTTGAACCGGATCAACGAATGGCGTGCAGCTCTCGGCATCCCACCGCTGAGCCGTCACCCGGCATTGGACGCAGCAGCCCAAGCGCATGCCGAGTACTACCAGCTGAATTTCGGCGATCCCTCTTTGGCCGGCCTGGGTCTGCATCGTGAGGAGCCGGGTAAGCCTGGTTTTACTGGTGAGACGATGATCGACCGGGCACGCGCCCAGGGCTACATCGGCTCAGTCAACGAGAACATCGGGTTCACTGGCTCGCTTCTCCTGTCCGTCGAAGTCTTCATGGCCACGGTCAATCACCGTCTCCCGCTCATCGATCCGCGCTACCAGCACATCGGCTTTGGAGCCGTGAACCGGAACGGTGTGCGGATCGAAGTGCTCATGGTCGGGACACTCAACGACTGGACTGAACAAGGCGATCCGGACTGGGTCGTCTGGCCACCGGACGGTACCAGCGGGGTTGGAACGCATTTCTGGGGTGAAGCACCGAACCCCTTCCCCCGAGCGCAGTATCCGCTCGGGTATCCCGTGACCGCCAAATACTTCGGCCCCGGCACGGTGGCGTTCACCCGCGGCTCCCTTTTCGAGGAAAATCGGGAGATCCCCGTGCACTTCGCGACCGGTAGCGGCTGGCTCAGCCAGCGAACCGCTCTCCTGGCCGCGACCGAGCCGCTCGACGCTGGTGTCACCTATCGCTACGTCATCGAGGGAACGATCGACAGCCGCCCCTTTCAGATCACGGGAAGCTTCCGCACCGCCCGATCGGCCGACGAAGAACTTCGGTTCTCAGCACCAAGCGTCCCGATTCCGCCTGGCCTGAGCCAGGCGCCTCCCAAGGTGCAGGATCTCTGGCAAACGATCGACGGCCCGGTCGCGGCTGGTCGATCGGGAAGCTGGACCTTCGGCCCCGACGCCTGGGCCGTGCGGTGGGAACCGTACGCTGACTCGCCTGGCGGGCGTCGCCAGGTCGTCTACCTCGACAAGGCGCGCCTCGAGGTGAACGATCCACGCGCCGACGCGTCATCGGAATGGTTCGTCACCAGTGGCCTACTCGCCCGCGAGATGCTACTCGGTCAAGTCCAAGTCGGCGACCATCGGTTCGTCGACCGTGCTCCCGCCGAGGTCCCGCTCGCCGGTGACCCGGCGCCGTCCAATCCCGACGCCCCGACCTACGCCAGCCTGCGCCCCCACAGCGCCCTCGTCACCGGAGTCGCGCGGTCCGACCGGACCGGTGAAGCGATTCGTGAGGTGCTGCGGCAGGATGGCACGGTGGTCGTCGATCCCGCACGAGAACGACCAGGTGTGGAGTACGCGGGCTACGATCCGGTGACCGGCCACAACAGTGCCCGCCCGTTCACGGAATGGCTGGCCACACGACCGTGGAATTCGCTCTTCGTCGTCGGCAGGCCGATCGCCGAGCCGTACTGGATCCTGGTTCGGGTCAGCGGGCAGCCTCGCTGGGTACTCGTCCAAGCGTTCGAACGCCGGGTTCTCACCTACACGCCGGACAATCCGGTTGGCTGGCAAGTGGAGATGGGGAACGTCGGCCGGCAGTATTACGAGTGGCGGTACGGGGAAGCGCCACCGGCTGCCCCTTGATACCGTGATCGCGCGAGCGATAGGGTCGAGCGACTGCTGCTTGGCACGAGAGGAGTTCAGTCGATGCAGCGAGCAGAACGCCGGGTCGTGCTCGAAGAGGCACGGAACCAACTGCGCGAGCGTCTCGCCCAATCCACCGCCGGGCCGGAATTGCTCGAGGACGTCTGCCACATTCTGGAGCGTTCTGTCCCGTGGTATGACTGGGTCGGGATCTATCTCGTTGATGGAGACGAGCTCGTCCTGGCTGCCTGGCGGGGGCCAGCAGCTACCGAACACGTGCGCATCCCGATCGGGCAAGGAATCTGTGGTGCAGCCGCACGCGAGGGGCAGACGATCATCGTTCCCGACGTCCGCGAGGACCCGCGGTATCTCCAGTGCTTTCTCTCGACCCGTTCCGAGATCGTCGTCCCGATCCTGCGCGATCGACGAGTGCTCGGCGAGATCGACATCGACAGCGACCGTCTCGCCGCCTTCGACCAGGACGATCGGGAACTCTTGGAATGGCTCGCAGCACAACTCGCTGAGCGGTTCCCTCAGCCCACTGCCGGCACGCCCTGACGGAAGATCTCGTCCCAGGTCCAGGACGAAACAGGACGCAACTGTCGAGCCGTGAGCGCGTGCAGCAAGTGCACCGGTACGTCGCTCGTGACCGCACGAACACCGGTTCGCACGAGCCGAATTGCCTCGCGCGGATCGTTGACGGTCCAGCTAGTCAGCAGCCATCCCTGTAGCTGGAGCCAACGAGCGAGCCACGGTGTGACGACACGGTAGTGCAAGGCGACTAACTGGGCGCGCGCCAAGCGAAGCGTGACGGCGAGCTGGAACGCCATGAGGGAGCGCATGGGGAACGCGCTGCGTCCAGCAACGCGCCGTGGCACGCGCGTGAAGGCATGGCCGTGCGAAAGCCCCCGGTACGCCGTCGGCAGCAATTTCGCGAGCCGGCGCAGGCTCGCCGCGTGCTGACTCGTGATATACACGCGTTCGGGATGCCCCCACCGTTCGACCACGCGCGCCAGGTGTCGCTCGTACCCGCTGCCCTTGAGGTCCAGGTTGACGAGCGCGCGATGACCGAATTCCTCGAGAAACTCTTCGAGTGTCAAGAGGTTCGGCTCGGCAACACGAAGCGCGGGCAGACTCGCGTGCCGCACGACTAGCCGTCCACCATCCGGCAGAGGAACGACGCTGTCGTGGAGCAAGACGAGTTCGCCATCACCAGTGAGGCGCACATCGCATTCCAGCGCTGGGACGCCAGCTGCCACCGCTGCCAGGAAGCCAGCGGCCGAGTTCTGGCCGCGCGCGACGCTCCCTCCGCGGTGCGCGATGACCGTGAAGTTGGGCAGTGTCGCTGTCTTCATTCCTTCTGTCCATCCCCACCGCCGAGAAAGCGCACCAGGCCGTACCAGCTCCCTCCCAGCAAATACCCCCCGAGCACGTCGGTGAGCCAGTGGTGACCGAGATAGATCCGCGAAAGCCCCACCGTTCCGACCAGTACCACTGCCGAGGCGACCAGCACCACCCGGAGCCAGAGCCAGCGTGCCCGCTCAGCGAGCGCGACCAGGGCTGCGAGCCAGAACGCGGTATACGTCACCACATGCCCACTCGGATAGCTCGCGTCACGCGGTTGTGCGATCGGAACCCGGACGTCCGGATGGTTCGGACGCGGTCGCCGGACCAACCGCTTGGTCACGAAACTGACGGTACTCGCTGTCCAAGCGAAAAACAGTTGCGTCGCAGTTCGCCGATCGCCGCGCAACCAGAATCCCGCGATGATCGCGCTCGGGACGAGGACGCTCTGAGGCGGGAACCCGAGCCAGCTGATCCACTCGAGGAAGCGACCGACTGCTGGCGGCGTGCTCTCCTGGAGGCGACGCGTGACCACAAGTTCGCAGGGTGACTCGGGGTGGCGGCGAACCCATATTGCCAGCCCGGCATACGCCGCGAGCGCACCGAGCACAGCCACCAGTCCCGGAAGCGAATGCCTGCGTCGCATCGGTTCCTCGTACTGGACGCTCATTCAGCGAAATCGTCGAGGTCCGGTGCCTCGTAGCGCCACAACCGATCCGGCCGCTGGAAGCCGAGTTCGGCCAAGCGATCGACAACCGACAGGACGACCTCATCGGGGGTGGAAGCGCCGGCCGTCACGCCGACGACGCGCTTCCCCTCCAGCCAAGTTGGATCGATCTCCTCGGGTCGCTCGATGTGGTAGCTCGGCACGCCACACGCCCGTCCGACTTCGGCCAGCCGGGCCGTATTGGAACTCTTCCGCCCACCGACCGCGAAGAGCACATCGACTTCCCGAGCCAAGGCGCGCAGTGCTTCTTGCCGCTCCCACGTCGGTTGGCAGATCGTGTTCACGATGCGGATCTCGCCACCGTGCCGAGCGACCCAATTGGCGAGACCCAGCGCGAACGCGAGGAACTCATCCGTCTGCTTGGTCGTCTGGCTCACCACCGCAACCTTGCGAGGCGGTGCCGTCACGCCGGGCAGACCGCGCGGCCCGTTCCAGGGAAGGTCTTCGAGATGTTTCGCTGCGACAGCCCGACTCGTACCCGCCCAACCGAGCACACCTCGGACTTCAGGATGGTTGGCATCGCCGTACACGACGAGGAAGTACCCCTGGCGCACCAGTTTTTCAGCCAACCGCTGAACCTTCGTCACGAGCGGGCAGGTCGTATCGATGAGTTCCAGCCCGGCCTCCTGGGCCTCCTGCGCGCGTTGCGGGCCAGCCCCGTGCGCAGTGATCGCGACGCGGCGGAACCCACGCTCGCGAGCTTCCTGCACCGAACCGACCGGCTCGATCCCCTGAATGCGCAAACGTTCGACCACTTGCGGATTGTGAATAACGTCACCGACGGTCGCAACCGGGCCTTGTCGGGCTGCCTGCTGGATGATCTCGAGCGCCCGGCGCACTCCCCAGCAGTAGCCCATCACGTCGGCCAAGACGATCCGCTTCTCCGTCGCCGCAACGGCCATCGCTCGCCTCCTCGCGCCCGGCTCCACCGCCGAGCCCGAGTATACCCTCTCGAGAGGCCGAACCGACTGCGTCGCTGTACTCCCCGAGCCTCAGTCGGTACCGCGCACGGTCGCTCTCCAGGGTTGCGGTTCCGGCATGCTCCCGCTCGCCCACGCCTCGACGAGCCGATAGAGTTCCCAGAGCGAGCGAACCGTGACGGCCGGCGGCAGTTCTCCGTTCCATTCCCGACCGGAGCGATTGCACCACACGCTGACCAGACCAGCCCGCGCTGCTCCCGCGACATCGTTGACCGGATGGTCACCGATGAAGAGCGTCTCCTCTGGCCGCATACCGGCTCGGGCGAGGGCCAGGTGGAAGATCGTCGCCTCCGGCTTGGCGACACCGACTTCCTCGGAAACGATGACGATCGGGAACAACCGCGCGATGCCGAGCCGTTCCAGCTTCGCTCGCTGGATCTCGCTCGGGCCGTTCGTCACCAGGCCAGTCAATACCCGCTGCTGCAGAGCCCACACGACCGGTACACTATCGGGAAACAGTTCTAACCCGTAGTACCGGTCGCTCGAGTAGGCAGCGAGCGCGCGCTCGAGCAGCGCTTGCTCCCTCACGCCGGCACGTTCCAACGCTACTCGAACCGCTTCCCAGGTGTGACTCGGCTGGCTCAGTGCGAACTCGACGATCGTCTCGACCGGAAGTTGCACGTACTCCGGCGGGATAGCTCTGATCGCCCGTTCGACGCGTAACCGGAACGACCGGGCATGGTCGCACAAGGTATCGTCGAGATCGAACAGGATGAGCCGGATGGGCATCGCGATCTCCTCACCGCCAAGCGTACGTGACCGAGGAGACGCGATCAACGATACCGTGTCTCGCTGTTCCCTCGGTATCCTCTTGGGCGGCGTCGAGAGCAGGGGACGATGCGACGCTGGTCGGAGCGATGGAAGCGATCGCCACAGCCATGGCGCCAGTGGGCGCTCGTTCTCCTGCATGGGCTGGTCATCGCCGGCCTCGTCGTCGCGATACCGGCAAGTGTCCTCGCGCATCGGATGGTCACCCGCGGTATCGAGACGGGCGAGCAGGGCAACCCGATTCCGCTCACGGACGTCAACCCGCTCGGCGTCAATACCTTCCTGCAGGCCGAGCCCGATCCGGCCAAGGTCGAGCGGATGCTCGACATGATCGCCGCTGCCGGGTTCACCTACATCCGCCAGCCGTTCTTCTGGTATGAAATCGAGCCGGAGCCCGGCGTCTTCTGGGACGCCAAATGGGGCATGAGCACGTGGGAAAAGTACGACCGGATCGTCCGCCTCGCTCGCGAGCGCGGCCTCGAGATCATCGCCCGGCTGGACAAGCCACCCCGCTGGGCGCGTGCGGGGCAACCGCATCTCGACGAGTGCCCGGACGGCCCACCGACCCGGTACGAGGACTACGCACGCTTCGTTGCCACTGTCGTCGCCCGCTACCGCGGGCAGATCAAGTACGTCCAGATCTGGAACGAGCCGAACTTACGGAATGAATGGGGCTGCCAGCCGATCGATCCGGCCGCCTTCACGCGCTTGCTCGCGCTGGCCTACCGTGCCGCCAAGGAAGCAGACCCGAACGTGCTCGTCCTCATGCCGGGACTGGCGCCGACCGACCAGACAGGGCCGGAGAACTTGAGCGACCTGCTCTTTCTCGAAGGGATGTATCGGGCCGGTGCGGCTCCGTACTTCGATATCGCCAGCGCGATGGTTTACGGTTATGGCTACCCACCGGCTGACCGGCGAGTCGATTTCACCCGCAATAACTTCTCCCGAGTCATCCAGACGCGCGAGATCATGGAGCGGTACGGTGACGGCGACAAGCCGCTCTGGGTCGCCGAGTACAACTGGGTCGCCTTCCCGCCCGATTGGCAGGGGCTGCCTTCCGTATGGGGTCGACCGGTCTCGCTCGCGGAACAGGCTCGCTATCTCTACGAAGGGTATCTCCGCGCCCAGCGGGAGTGGCCGTGGATGGGTGTCCTCTGCGTCTGGTATTTCCGCTGGTGGCTCCCACCCGACGATCCCGACAATTGGGCCGACCCGACTCGTGGCTTCGCTATCGTCGAGTGGGACCTGACCCCACGCCCGGCCTACGACTGGCTCGCTCGTGCGCGCCCAGTACTCGACCGGGCCTGGACCGGCATCTACCCAGCGAGCAGCCGGTACTGGTCCACGGACGCCAACTGGACACTCCAGGACACGCCGGACGGCACTGCCCTCGTCCCGACCGCGCCGATGGCACGACTCCGTTTCCCCTTCGGTGGTCCACGCCTCGACCTCACCCTGCTGCCCGGCACGCGCCTCACCGTGCAGGTCGACGACGCTGCACCACGCCGGATCGAGGCGAGCGGTCCGACGCCGGTACGCCTCACCGTCGCCGAAGGGTTGTCTGATGGACCACATACCCTGACCATCGTTGCCGAGGACGCGCGCGGCGGCATCCTGCAGGCGCACGTGATACGGCGGCCGTTCATACTCGACCTCTTACCGCTGGTGCTCGGCCTGCTCACCCTTACCCTGGTGGCCAACGTCGCTTCCCTCGCCTGGACGCTGCGGCACCCATTGCCAGCGCGGGAGCGAGCGACCACCCATCGGCTTACCACCGCTTCAATCGCGACGTGCCAGACAGCGGGCGAGCGCGTCCCGCCAGTCCGGGAGTTCGATTCCGAGAGTCGGTAGAGCCAGGCTCACCAGCGTCCCGTTGCGCGGTGGTCGGGCAGCACGCCGGTACTCGCTCGCCGGAATCGGCTCCACCGCGACCGGCAGCTGGAGCGTCTCCACGATCGCCTGCGCCCAGTCGTACCAGGAGGCGTTTCCCGCGTTGACGACGTGAAACGTGCCAGCAGCCGAACGTTCCACCAGTTGCCAGAGCGCGCGAGCGAGGTCGTCGACGAAGGTCGGATTCCCGTACTGGTCTGCCACCATGCGCAAGCGCGGCTGCTCGGCCGCGAGTCTGAGCACGGTGGTCAGAAAGTTCCGCCCTGTCGCGTCGTACAGCATCGCTGTCCGGACGATCGCATGCTGCGGGCAAAGCGCCCGCACTGCCTCTTCACCGGCGAGCTTGCTGGCCCCATAGACGCTCAATGGATGCGGACGGGCGAACTCGTGGTAGGGCTCGTCCTGCTCGCCATCGAAGACGTAGTTGGTCGAGATGTAGACCAGCCTCGCCCCCGCCTCGAAGCAGGCTGCCGCGACATGCTGTGTCCCGAGCGCGTTGACGCGCCAGGCCCGCTCGGGATGGTGCTCGCAGCCATCGACATCGGTCCAGGCTGCACAGTGGAACACGACATCGGGCTCCAGGCGCGCCAGCACTGCCCGCACTGCCACTGGGTCAGTGACGTCGCAGTCGCTAGCGCCGAGCGCGACCACCTCGCTGTCCGATGGTGCGGTGCGCACGAGCGCGCGTCCCAGTTGCCCATGCCCACCAGTGATGAGGACACGCATACCTACTCCCCGTGCTCGCCACCTTCTCCGACAGGTTACTATAGCGTGTGCAAAACGAAGGCCGGCTGCGGGAAGCCAGGAGGGAGCGAGCGGATGCGGTTCGGAGCGCACATGTCGATCGCGGGTGGAGTCGACCGGGCGATCGACCGGGCGATCGAGATCGGGTGCGAGGCGGTGCAGCTCTTCACGAAGAGCAGCAACCAATGGAAGGCTCGACCACTCTCGCCGGACGAGATCGAGCGCTTCAAGGAGAAGGCAGCCCGCTTCGGTATCCCGGTCGTGGCACACGATAGTTACCTCATCAACCTTGCGAGTCCCGACGACACGTTGTGGGAAAAATCGATCGCTGCCTTCCGCGAGGAACTGGAGCGCTGCGAAGTCCTGGGGATTCCGTATCTCGTCACGCACCCGGGCTCCTTCGGCGAGGCAGGACTCGAGTACGGTATCCAACGCGTCGCCGAGGCACTGAACCGCTTGCACGCCGACCTCCCCGGCTATCGCGTCATGACGCTCCTGGAGACGACGGCCGGCCAAGGAACCAGCCTCGGCTATCGCTTCGAGCACCTCGCGGCGATCGTCGAGCGGGTGCGCGAGCCAGAACGCATCGGCTACTGCTTCGACACGTGTCATGTCTTCGCAGCCGGCTACGAGCTGCGCACACCGGAAGGCTATGCAGCCACCATGGAGGAGTTCGACCGTATCCTCGGCCTCGAGCGTCTCTTCGTCTTCCACCTCAACGACTCCAAGCGGGAACTCGGCTCGCGGATCGACCGGCACGAGCATATCGGCCAGGGGAAGATCGGCCTCGATGGGTTCCGGCTGCTGGTGAACGATCCCCGCTTCCGCGAGCATCCCGGGCTGCTCGAAACTGAGAAGAGCCCGGATCTCCACGAGGATGTGGAGAACCTCCGCGTCTTGCGCAACCTCGTCGAACAGTGAACGGGCTGCCCGAAGCGGATCGCGTGCTTCGAGGGACTGGTGCCGAAAGTGGTATGATAAAGCAGCGGCGGTAACCGTGAGCAGTGCGTTCCGCCATCCGGAGCCCTCTCCGGCCGTCGAGTCGGCACCTCCAGAGAGCGGTGGGGCTCGTGCGAGACCAGATCGCACAGATTTTGGCTGACCTCGTGCACGAAGCTGAGGACGCGATCACGGCGCTCGAGCACCAGCTTCGAGCGATCCGGACGCGGGTGGATGCGCTGGCGAGTGAACTCGAGCAACAGCGGGTCCGGCTTCAGCTCCACATCGAAGAGCGCCTGATGGATGCAGCTGGATCGCTCGGCCCCGACGATCTCGCTGACTTGCGTGCGGCGGAGGATCGCTTGGCGGGAGTACTCGTTCAGGCACAAGCGTTCAGTCAACAACTCGCTGGCTTCCTGCAGCTCCTGGCAGTCAGCCGGCAACAGTTGAGCCGCAACCAGCGGCTCCCCGATCTCGACGCTGCGAAAGATCTCCTGGTGCGGCAAGCGATGGTGCGTGCGCAAGAAGAAGAACGGCGCCGGCTGGCACGCGAGATCCACGACGGACCTGCCCAGGTACTCGCCAACGCGATTCTCACCGTGCAGTACCTGACACGTTTGATCGAGCGGGGCACTGTCCAGATCGAGACACTGCACCAGGAACTCGTGCGCGTCGAGGAGACGTTACGCGAGGGACTGAGCGAGACCCGTCAATTCATGTTCGCGCTGCAGCCCACCACGCTCCAGCAACATGGCCTGCTTCGCACCGTCACGCTCTATCTCGACACTTTACGGCGGAACTTCCCGGCAGAACTCCACGTCGAGATGCCTGAAGCGTTACCACCGCTCACGCCCGAGCAAGAGCTCGCCGCCTTCCGCGTGGTCCAGGAGGCACTGCACAACGTGCAACGGCATTCCCACGCGCGGCACTGCTGGCTAAGGATTTCGGCGCACCCGTCCGAAATAGTTATCGAAGTTGCGGACGACGGCCAGGGCTTCCGGCCCGAACCAGTCGTTCCGACATCCAGTGGTGGCTTCGGGTTGCAGGGAATGCGCGAGCGTGCGGAACTCGTCGGTGGCCAGCTCGATATCCAGAGCCAGCCCAGCCAGGGGACGACGATCCGGCTCCGGATTCCCCTCGCAGTCAGCGCGATGCAGCAAACGAGCCTGCGGGCAGGAGAGAGCTGACCGGCATGCGGGCACAGAACCGTAAGGAGCGGCGCACATGAGTCCGATCAATATCCTCATCGTCGACGATCACCCGTTGTTCCGGAGCGGCATTCGCTGGAGTCTCGAGCAACATCCCCAGTTCGTCGTGGTCGGAGAAGCCTCGGACGGGAGCGAGGCCCTGCGGCTCGCCGACGAGTTCTCACCCGATGTCATTCTCGTCGATCTGAGTCTTCCGGGAATGAACGGCCTGGAGGTCGCCCGCGCGCTCAAGCGCCGGCAGCCTCAGGCCGGCGTGATCATCCTCACCATGCACCAGGACGACGAGCAGCTCTTCAACGCCATTCGTGCCGGTGCGTCCGCCTACTGCACGAAAGACATCCAACCTGATCAGTTGATCGACACCATCACGCGGGTGGCGCGCGGCGAGTATCTCATCAACGAGATGGTGCTCTCGCGCCCCTTCGTCGCCTCGCGTGTGCTCGACCAGTTCCGGGAGCTCTCGCGACTCGACCGCACCTCGAGCGGGTTCTTCTCACCGCTCACACCCCGCGAGATCGAGATCCTGGACTGCGTGGCACGCGGCTACAGTAACAAAGAGATCGCCCAGGCCCTCAACATCAGCGACCAGACCGTCAAGAACCACATCACCTCGATCCTGCGCAAGCTGGCAGTCAACGATCGGACACAGGCAGTCATTTACGCGCTCCGTCACGGCTGGATCAAGCTCGAGGATACGGAGGACAGCCTACCCGGATCGGCTCCCAGCTTCCGAGAACGAGGACGCCGCTAGCGCCGGCCGAAGTGCCGCTCGAGTTCCTCGGTACTGAGATGGACGACCGTCGGGCGACCGTGACCGCACGCATTCGGCGCCCGGCACTGTTCGAGCTGGCGGATGAGTTCTCGCATCTCCGGGAGCGAGAGTTCCTGCCCAGCCCGGATCGCTGAGTGGCAGGCCGTGCTGATCGCGACACATTCGAGCGGCGTTGTCCCGCGCCCACCGCTGGCCAGGTCGTCGAGCACGGCCGTCAGGACGCGCTCGATATTGCGCTGCACCACCCTCGGTACCGCCCGTACTGCGACACTCGCCCCGCCGAACGGCTCGACCTCCCAGCCGAGTTGCCGCAGGTCACCCGCGTACCGCTCGCTCGCCTCGAGCTGCTGCGGTGACAGTTCCAGTACCAGCGGCTCCAGCAATCGTTGCTGCTCGACTCCCCGCGTCGCCAGCTGCTCGAGCAACTGCTCGAGCAGGATCCGCTCGTGCGCAGCATGCTGGTCGATCAGATACATCCCATCCGGGCCTTCAGCGATGATGTACGACTGACGCACCTGGCCGAGCACGCGGAGGACCGGCAAGCGTCCTTCTGCCGGCGACGCGCCGGCTGAAGCCTCCCTGCTGTTCGCAGTCGGTGAGGATGGCAGGGGCGCCGGAACCGGCACACGAGAGGGGTCAGCCACCAGGAGTCGTCGCTGGACAACCGGTTGCTCGAGCGGGTTGAAGGTGACCGCCGGGGGCGGCTGCGTAGGAAGATGGCACAAGAGTGTCCGCCGCACTGCCTCGTGTACCGCTGCTGCCACGACCCGCTCGTCAGCGAAGCGCACCTCGCGCTTGGTCGGATGCACGTTCACATCGACCCGATCTGGTGGCAGCGAGACCGCCACGACACCGATCGGGTACCGCCCGACCATCAAGAGCGTGTGGTAGGCCTGCTCGATTGCGGCCACCAGCGTCCGGCTCTCGATCCACCGCCCGTTGACCAGCACGAAGAGCGCCTGCCGGTTGGCCCGTGCGACAACCGGCAGTCCGATCGCACCGTGCACCACGACATCGCCACTGTTGGTGGGTTCTAGCGGGACGATCTTGGCAGCGGTTTCCGCGCCGTAGACACCAGCGAGTGCATCGACGAGCCGACCACTCCCTGGCGTCGTGAGGACGGTACGACGATCCACGACGAGTTCCACCCGGACATCTGGGCGAGCCAGTGCCAGCGCAGCCAGTACGCGGTGAATGTATGCCGTTTCGGTCGCGTCCTGCCGTAGGAACCGCCGCCGGGCTGGCACGTTGGCGAAGAGATCGCGTACCGTCACGATGGTCCCAACGGGCATCCCGACCGGCTCGATTCGGCCGGATTTGCCGAAGCGGACGCGCAAGCGCCCACCATGACTCGCCTCGGACGGCCGACTGGCGATCTCGAAATCGCTCACCGCACTGATCGCTGCCAGCGCCTCGCCCCGGAAGCCATAGCTCGCCAGCCGCGCGAGATCCTCGAAACGGCGGAGTTTGGACGTCGCGTGCCGTTCGACAGCCAGCGGGAGTTCCTCGGCCGGGATCCCACAGCCATCGTCCTGCACGCGGATCAGCTCGCGCCCGCCGGCGACGACCTCGACCCGGATCGTGCGAGCACCCGCATCGAGTGCATTCTCGACCAGCTCCTTGACGACCGACGCTGGGCGCTCGACGACTTCGCCGGCAGCGATCCGTCGAACCGTCGCCTCGTCGAGTCGGACGATCGGCATCGTCTCCACCCCTCACGCGGGAGTATACGCGAGGACACCCGGCGTCAGGCGTCCGACCGGCCCACTCCCGCTTGCGCGACGAACGATTCTCTGGTACTGTACCGCGGGAAGCGTTTTCCCACCGGATTCGAGGACCCGCACGATGGCGAGCGCTTTGCCGGTGACCGTCGAAATCAGTCACGTGGTCGCGGTCAAGATTCTCGTGCCGACGCTGGAACACCTGATCGTCCGGGCGGCCGAACTCGTCGAGGCGACCGGAGACGAACCGCCGTATGCCACCTGGGTGCGCATCACCGGGTACGGGCTGCTGGCAGCCGTGCGCGAGGAACTCAGCGCGACACGCTGGGGCGAGCGGCCATTGCGGCTCGCGCTCGGTCCCGACGCGCTGGGCCTCCTGGCCGCTGCGCTCGGCAGCCTGCGCCGGAGCGCAGCGGGAACCGACAACGCGCTGCTCGAGGAAGCGCGTCTGCGCCTCTGGCTGACTGTCCCGCTGGAGACCGAGCTGACCTGGTGGCTTCCGCGCGAGCAGGCGACCGGAGAACTCGCGCCGCTCCTGCGGACACTGGGGCTGCGGGCGCAGGGTAACGACCGGCAACGTCTCGGCCGCATCGAGCGTTCGCTGGCCACCGCGCAACGGAGCGGTTCGGACGACGCGCTCCGCCTCCGCTCCCGCCTCGACGACCTCTGCTGGCTGGCCGAACAGGCTAGGCAGGGTCCCACAGCGCCCCGCTTGCAGGTGCTCCTCGAGCAACTGGTCGATCCGCTCCTGTCCGCGCGCCTGTGGGCAACAGCAGCTGGAGCGAGCCAGTCCGAACCCGCAGGAGTGTCGCACAGTGCCACGCACCGGCGTACCGAGACGGCACCCTCGCAGACCGTGCCACCGAGCATCCCTGGTCAGCCAGCTCCGGTTCTCCAGCGCTTCGTCGCCTGGGTGATCGATTCTGTCGCCTTCCTTGCGGCCTTCGGTCTCGGTACGGCAGTTGCGCCGCTCTTCTTCACCGGTTCGGCACAGGGGATAATCCTGCTGGATGCTACCTTGTACGACACGATCGTCGGACTCCTCGCCCTCGCTGGGCCGCTCGCCCTGGTGTATGGCTTCTGGATCTATCCAGTCGGCCGCTGGGGAGCGACGATCGGGATGCGAGCGGTCTCGATCAGAGCTGTCGACGAAACCGGCCGTCCGCCCGGTCAGGCGAAGGCGCTCGGTCGCACGATCGTCGCTGTTCTCCTGTGGTGGCTCCTGCTGCTCCCCTGGTGGCCGGCCCTCTCCCGGGCAGACCGCCGCGGACTGCACGACCTGGCGGCGAACGTTTGGGTCGTCACCGACGGGACGCAGCCGAGGAACTGAAGTACCCCTCGGCATCCATGCAGCGAGGGGCCTGTGCGTCATCTAGCTGCGGGCGTCGCATCCGGTCGGTGCCCCTGGTTCCGCGGCGACCGCACCGGTTCCTGTCCAGGCAGACCCCAGGAGCCCTGGCATCAGCCGCTCGGCCGCGCCGCGGTGCGGCGCAATGCTGGCCAGAGCGTGCGGACGAGCAGGAACCCCCACAGCACCCCACCGCCGACCTTGGCAGCGAACTCGATCGCCGTCACCAGCGGGACGAAGGAACCGAGCGCGATGAGCGGCCAGACGAGCGAGTCGGTGAGCGCACTCGCCACGTTCGACGCGTTGATGCGGACGAGTCTCGGGCGGCCGTGGAGCAGCGTATAGACGGCGGTATCGGTCAAGCCGGCAGCGAAAAATGCCGCGAAAGAGGCGAGCGCGACCCGGCCAGCAGCACCGTTCAGCAGGAAGGAAAGCAAAGAGCCAGCGCCGACCAGGGCGAGCATCCGTGGCCAGAGCGCCGAGCGCTCCCAACGCTCGTGCAAGGCATCGCGCACGACCAGGTCGACCGCGATGAAGAGGAAACAGACGACCGCATCGACCACGACGAACTGCTGCAGCGGGAGACCGGTCGCCGCGGTCATCACCAGGTTGGCGACGACGACGGCCAGGAGATAGATCGCGATCGCCACCAGCGTCATCGCAGTTACCCCCGAAGGATGGACTCGACGGCTCGTGAGCGTGGCGACTGCCAGGCAACGCACACGACCCGATTCTAGCCGATGTTGCGGCAAGCTCGTATCCCCTTCAGGATCGGCGTCCGCCTGGAGGGAAGAACGCCGCACGCGCGGACGCGACCCCATCGAGCCGTGTTGCACTCGTCGCGGGAAGCCGTTGCGACGGCCTGGTTCTGGCGACGCACCGTCCAGCGTGCGGGCCACATCGCGGACCTCCACGCGTCCTCTCGTTCCCCTCGCCGACCCGCGGGTAGGACTCGTCTCGCACGGCGATGCGCTCGGGCCGCATCCTGCGAGCGCGCGCCGCCCAGGCGGGAGCAGCGCACGAGGCGGAGCCTCGTCCGCGGACGCTCGTCACCGTCGCCTGCTCACCACGCGAGAGCGCGCACGAACGCCTCCCAGAGACCGGCGACATCGCGCCGGATGGCGTTGGTGATCTCCGAGGTGGGGCACTGCAGCCACCGCCCGCCGACTGCCTCCAGCGCAGGGCGAAGCTCCCCCGCCGCCGCGATCTGTGCGCCCACCAGGCCAGGAGCACTCCGGTGCCAGACGAAGACGAGATGGGCCTGGTCACCGGCAATGACGGCGAGGAGCGGGGACGACGCGATCGCCGCGAGATAGAGGTCGGAAACGTTCGGTCCGAACCGAGGTGGGTGCGTGTGCAGGAAGACAGCCTGATAGAGCTTCCCGAGCTCGTGAAACGGTACCCGTACGGAGCTGTCATCACCGCGGTAGTGCCCGCGCAGTCCGCCATCGGGTGCGATCACCCAGAGCTGCTCGGGTGGGAAGGGTGCATCGAGCTGCAGGCAGTGCCGCACCGTCTCGGCGATACGATCCCAGTGCACCTCCAGAGGGAGCCCGTGCTCATGGAGGGACGGAACCTTGTTCACCGGAGTCATCGCCCTCCCTCACTCGAACCCGGCACGCGGCTGGCGGAGCGCTCCTCGACGAGACCGGTTTCCGCTCAGTGACCGAGAGCCCGCTGCCCAGCGCGAACATCCGCGGGTGCTACCGACACTGCGATACCACCGACTCACGAGACAGTCCCCGCAGGTTTCGAGCCCGCAAACGGTCCTGTCAGAACTGTCCGCGCCGAGCAGAAGCCCTTCCTGGTCCGACTGTTTCACGCCCTCGGCGGCACCTGTCGAAACCTCTGGTAGGATGCCACAACGCAAACCACCGAAGCACTGCTTCGAGCCCTCAGAGGTACTGTCGAAACCAGGCACCCCCACCCGGCACCTTCCCGGCTCCGGCTCTCGACCCGCGGCTAGTCCCCTCTCCGTTGTGCACCCCACTTTCGCCTCCTCTTGACAGAAAACGCCAGGCGCTCTGCCTGGCGTTTTCTGCTCCACCTCGTTGCCTCTCGCTTCACTCGATCTCGAGTGTCCCCTCCTCCAGCATCTCCTCGTACTCGTCGAGATCCAGATCAAGCCAGTTAGTGTAGGTGACGACAGCTTGCGATTCCGCTGCCGAAAACCCGTCCTCCGCCACGAAAGCGTACCCCAGTTCTTCGAGAGCCATCCCCACTGCTGCCAGAGCGACGCAGCCTCCGTCGACTGCGTCCAGTGACACTTTGGAAGCCAGCTCCCATTTGAGCTGCTGGTACGCTTCGTCGGTGAGTTCGCTGGCTCGGCTTGAGTACCGCTTCGCGGTCTGTGACCTCCAGCTTGTACCGGCTCTCCAGCTGCTCCAACCCCCACTCCAGATCCTCGTCGTCGACTGGAGATGGCCACGGCCCTCGCAGCCATCAGGGTCGCCTCCTGTCCTCTTGCCGCACTCTCCAAGCCAAGTACTGTCGAACGCGGTATCCAGACGCCTCACCGAAGTCGTACCCAAGGCAGCCTCGTTTGATGCCGTCATAGTTGCTGTCGAAACGCTTCCCAGCGGTCACTGCGTGAGGACTGAAGCGCTCTGCTCGGCGTCTTGCAAGCGCGCACAGGTACTGCTCACGAGGAGGTGGTCGCACGTCGACGAACTCTGCTCGTGTTTCAAGCCCTCATAGGTACTGTCGAAACTTGTCGTTGCCACTGCCGTTGCTCGTTGCCACTGCGTTTCAAGCCCTCATAGGTACTGTCGAAACACGGCTCCCAGTGCGCGAAGAGCGGCTGCAAGCGCGGTTTCAAGCCCTCATAGGTACTGTCGAAACCACCTCCTCCATGCGCTCCCGCGCACGGAGGAGGAAGTTTCAAGCCCTCATAGGTACTGTCGAAACAGGCCGAGTACACCCGGGCCCTCGACGACCTGAACGGGGTTTCAAGCCCTCATAGGTACTGTCGAAACGCCAGCGGCTAGGCATCGGGACTCTCCTGTCCGTCGTTTCAAGCCCTCATAGGTACTGTCGAAACACGGACGAGCGAGCGCGCCAGGTCGTCGAAGACTACGTTTCAAGCCCTCATAGGTACTGTCGAAACTCTCACCTCACTCCCTTCATCGACCATAGCATGACTGTTTCAAGCCCTCATAGGTACTGTCGAAACCTGCTCGCTCGATATCGTCGAAGGCGTCTGGTTCCCGTTTCAAGCCCTCATAGGTACTGTCGAAACTCCGCACCGAGACGCGGAAACTGCGCCATCTCCACGTTTCAAGCCCTCATAGGTACTGTCGAAACCTCGAACGTTGGTTCGGACGGAGAGTCTCGGACAAGGTTTCAAGCCCTCATAGGTACTGTCGAAACGACGACTCGGTTTCTGTCCGTTGAGTATGCGGACCAGTTTCAAGCCCTCATAGGTACTGTCGAAACTTGCCGTGACCCACGGATTCTCGCCCCACGGGTCACGTTTCAAGCCCTCATAGGTACTGTCGAAACTGTACGGTACGGTGGATGGCGACCACCAGCACGACATGTTTCAAGCCCTCATAGGTACTGTCGAAACACTCAACGCCTTTTCGAGCAGAAATGCGAGGATAGAGTTTCAAGCCCTCATAGGTACTGTCGAAACGCCATGGCGAAGCAGACGAAGCGCACCTGGTACTAGTTTCAAGCCCTCATAGGTACTGTCGAAACGTGAGCGAGCCGAGGCGGGCGCACCGGTCGCGGCGGGGTTTCAAGCCCTCATAGGTACTGTCGAAACAGGTGGGTGGGGTCCCGTTCGGACTGACGAACTTTTGTGGTTTCAAGCCCTCATAGGTACTGTCGAAACAGGCGACCGCACTGACTGTGACGAGCGCAGTGCTCCGTTTCAAGCCCTCATAGGTACTGTCGAAACCCGGTCTCGACTGCCGCGGAACGACGCGTAGGCCGCGTTTCAAGCCCTCATAGGTACTGTCGAAACCGAGGGCCTCCGCTGGTACGCGGAGGCGCGTGAAGCGGGTTTCAAGCCCTCATAGGTACTGTCGAAACCAGCAGTACCCGGCGTCGAATGTCCCGAACCTCCCACGTTTCAAGCCCTCATAGGTACTGTCGAAACCTCGCTGGAAAGAAACTCTACTGGCATGCGGGAATCGTGGTTTCAAGCCCTCATAGGTACTGTCGAAACCGAGTGGCACGTGACGATTGACGACAACACACTTGCGTTTCAAGCCCTCATAGGTACTGTCGAAACGCTCGCCACGGTGACCGCGACGGCGCCCGTTCCGGCCAGTTTCAAGCCCTCATAGGTACTGTCGAAACCGAAGGAGCCTGACTATGCGGTTAACGGCCGAGGAAGTTTCAAGCCCTCATAGGTACTGTCGAAACCAGTTCGCAAGCGTAGTGCATACGGAACTTGTTTCGCGTTTCAAGCCCTCATAGGTACTGTCGAAACCGCGCGCCGCGCGCGCGGTCGTGTTCGTTGATGAACTGTTTCAAGCCCTCATAGGTACTGTCGAAACGCCGTTGCATTCTGTGCACGCTCTCCGCTCCGTCGTGTTTCAAGCCCTCATAGGTACTGTCGAAACTTGTCGTTGCCACTGCCGTTGTCGTTGCCACTGCGTTTCAAGCCCTCATAGGTACTGTCGAAACCGATCGCATCTTTTACGGCGAAGATGCAGAAATCTTGTTTCAAGCCCTCATAGGTACTGTCGAAACGGCTTCCGGGTCGGTGTAGCGGAGCGCGGCGCACGGGTTTCAAGCCCTCATAGGTACTGTCGAAACACGGCTCCCAGTGCGCGAAGAGCGGCTGCAAGCGCGGTTTCAAGCCCTCATAGGTACTGTCGAAACGACCGGCTCGCTGCGCGTTGCGTTCTGCCGATCCGGGTTTCAAGCCCTCATAGGTACTGTCGAAACGCCCGAAGGGGGGGCAAGTACGATGGGTCGTATGAGTTTCAAGCCCTCATAGGTACTGTCGAAACCTGCGTCGTTGCGTCGTCGCCTGCCCTACTGAACGAGTTTCAAGCCCTCATAGGTACTGTCGAAACCGTTCGACCCACCATTGCTGAACCCCCTTCGGACTAGTTTCAAGCCCTCATAGGTACTGTCGAAACTCATGCTCCCTCCCCTAGAGCTGAACGAGACTCCGAGTTTCAAGCCCTCATAGGTACTGTCGAAACATCGAGTCTCGAGCGACTGCATCGATCGACTCCCTTGTTTCAAGCCCTCATAGGTACTGTCGAAACGTCCTCAGATACCTTGACCAGTCCAGCGATCGCCAGTTTCAAGCCCTCATAGGTACTGTCGAAACATGCCGACTCGTCATCGCATACCTTAGTCAGTCCTGGTTTCAAGCCCTCATAGGTACTGTCGAAACGGGGCGGTGTACCAGGTGTTCGAGCGTGCCGTCCTGTTTCAAGCCCTCATAGGTACTGTCGAAACTAGCCACCGGCCGGCTCGGCCTCATCGGCGCTGACCGTTTCAAGCCCTCATAGGTACTGTCGAAACCCGCGACGCCGACGGCATCGTGACCGAGATCTGGGTTTCAAGCCCTCATAGGTACTGTCGAAACCTCGATCCCGAGCGCGGCACGGACGCTCGAAACGAGGTTTCAAGCCCTCATAGGTACTGTCGAAACCGCGACACTCACTGCAATACCCATCTCGAGGGGCACGGTTTCAAGCCCTCATAGGTACTGTCGAAACGCGCAAGACTCGCTTTCCCGACACGACAATCCTCGGTTTCAAGCCCTCATAGGTACTGTCGAAACAGAATCAACGACGTAGAGGAAGATTTCTGCATCGGGTTTCAAGCCCTCATAGGTACTGTCGAAACTCGGCCGGCGCGCCGGCGTCAGCTCGGCCACTCCTCGTTTCAAGCCCTCATAGGTACTGTCGAAACCCTCTCGGAGGCGGAATGGTTCGTCTTGTTCCGCGTCGTTTCAAGCCCTCATAGGTACTGTCGAAACTCAATGCGCGTCATAGCCGGGTACGGCTCATAGGCGAGTTTCAAGCCCTCATAGGTACTGTCGAAACTCGCGAGACCTTATCCGCGTTTCACCTCACCTTCGCTAGTTTCAAGCCCTCATAGGTACTGTCGAAACTCATGAGTGCTGGCCTTGCCGTCCTCGGTTTCCTAGTAGTTTCAAGCCCTCATAGGTACTGTCGAAACACAGCGGCGGCGGCTACGCGCGCGTCGCGGTGACGAAGTTTCAAGCCCTCATAGGTACTGTCGAAACTGCGCCAGCGCGCCCCACCACGCCACGACCAGCGAGGTTTCAAGCCCTCATAGGTACTGTCGAAACGCCGTGCCGCGAGCTCGTGCCGACCGCGCAGCCGCCGTTTCAAGCCCTCATAGGTACTGTCGAAACCCTCCGCGAGGCGGAGGCCCTCGCCGCCGCCTCCGGTTTCAAGCCCTCATAGGTACTGTCGAAACCCGCGCGTTTCTGCCGATGATATTGTCGCTCGCCTCGTTTCAAGCCCTCATAGGTACTGTCGAAACACGATCACCTCTTCGCAGGCATTCGTGAGCGCGTAGGTTTCAAGCCCTCATAGGTACTGTCGAAACCCCTCGAGGCGACCCCGAGGGTCGCCGCTGACGCGTTTCAAGCCCTCATAGGTACTGTCGAAACGGGTGATATGGAGTTGTAGCCGTTTTCCTCAGTGTCCGTTTCAAGCCCTCATAGGTACTGTCGAAACTCCGCTGGGAGCTGAACGAGGTCGGGACGTTCTCGGCCGTTTCAAGCCCTCATAGGTACTGTCGAAACTCGAAGCCGTGCGCCTCACCCGCCCCGTCACCGTGGTTTCAAGCCCTCATAGGTACTGTCGAAACTCACGAGCTTCTCTTTCCGCGAGTCGTCGGTGCCGGTTTCAAGCCCTCATAGGTACTGTCGAAACACTCCCGTCGCGACTCCCACTCCCTTCATCGACCAGTTTCAAGCCCTCATAGGTACTGTCGAAACGTCATCATCATGATCGCACATTCGTGCCACTCCGTGTTTCAAGCCCTCATAGGTACTGTCGAAACGAACAATGTTCGAGTGGAACGGACTGACACTGACGAGTTTCAAGCCCTCATAGGTACTGTCGAAACTCATCTTCAATGTTGTTGACCAGAAGTGCTAGGTTAGTTTCAAGCCCTCATAGGTACTGTCGAAACGAACGCGCGGTCGCCGAGAAGGTGATCGAGGTTTCGTTTCAAGCCCTCATAGGTACTGTCGAAACCGTTCGCGCTATCACCTCACTCCCGTCATCGACCAGTTTCAAGCCCTCATAGGTACTGTCGAAACTCGACTTCGATTCACGACTCCGACTCCGACTCCGAGTGGTTTCAAGCCCTCATAGGTACTGTCGAAACCTGTGCCGCAACCGCCGCGACGGATGCTCGAGGCGGGTTTCAAGCCCTCATAGGTACTGTCGAAACCCAGGTGCCGTTGACGCCGCAGCCGAGGGACTATGGGGTTTCAAGCCCTCATAGGTACTGTCGAAACCGGTGGCGCGTTCCTGGTCGCCGTCACGGTGCTCGCGGTTTCAAGCCCTCATAGGTACTGTCGAAACGCCGGCCAGCCGCGCGGCTCTTCGACGGCTATGACCTGTTTCAAGCCCTCATAGGTACTGTCGAAACACGGCAACGCGGCAACGCATCTATCAGCTCCCGGCCGTTTCAAGCCCTCATAGGTACTGTCGAAACGGACGGCCTCGTCGTCGGTGCCGTCGCAGTCGGCGAGTTTCAAGCCCTCATAGGTACTGTCGAAACGTCACCGGCGAGGGGGTGGGCCCCTCGCGGAAGAAAGTTTCAAGCCCTCATAGGTACTGTCGAAACCGTCGAGGCACCGACGCTCTCCCGCGAACTCGACCTCGTTTCAAGCCCTCATAGGTACTGTCGAAACTCTGGACACGGAGCCGCAGGAGCCGCACGCGCCGGGTTTCAAGCCCTCATAGGTACTGTCGAAACGTCACTCGCACACTCGTTCGCACGTCGCGCTCCGCAGTTTCAAGCCCTCATAGGTACTGTCGAAACTCGCGCGCCGGATCGCGTCGAGATCCGGCGCCGGGAAGTTTCAAGCCCTCATAGGTACTGTCGAAACGGCGTATTCCGTCCACCCGAACTCCTGCGAGACCCGGGTTTCAAGCCCTCATAGGTACTGTCGAAACGAGTAACTATCTACCTCGACGAGTTCTGCCCGGACGTTTCAAGCCCTCATAGGTACTGTCGAAACCCGCGACGCCGACGGCATCGTGACCGAGATCTGGGTTTCAAGCCCTCATAGGTACTGTCGAAACCGCTGGGCCCCGTCACCGGACTACGGCCAGCGGGTGGGTTTCAAGCCCTCATAGGTACTGTCGAAACGGTCACCAACCAACGACCGACATCATCATTATCGCAGTTTCAAGCCCTCATAGGTACTGTCGAAACCCGGAGCACCGAGTCCGGCACTCCGGCTCACACCTCACGTTTCAAGCCCTCATAGGTACTGTCGAAACGTGATATTAGTGCGGTCCTTGTCCGGCGGGCACCAGTTTCAAGCCCTCATAGGTACTGTCGAAACAAAGCCACCCCTGTCTCTTGCCGTTCCGCGTGAGGGTTTCAAGCCCTCATAGGTACTGTCGAAACCCACGGTCGGCCTCTGGTTGACGGTCCTACTCTGGCGTTTCAAGCCCTCATAGGTACTGTCGAAACTCCGCTCTCGGTCGGCGAGCAGGCGTCCGGCGTAGTGTTTCAAGCCCTCATAGGTACTGTCGAAACGAGCGTACCTCCTGTTGAACGCGTGCACGCTCCGAGTTTCAAGCCCTCATAGGTACTGTCGAAACAAGATGGCGAACTCCTGCACCTCTGCATCTCGCTCGTTTCAAGCCCTCATAGGTACTGTCGAAACGTGGTGGTTCGGCACCTCGGGCAGTTCCGAGGTGGTGTTTCAAGCCCTCATAGGTACTGTCGAAACCCCGCTTGCAGTGCCAGTGCCAGTCGCACTGTCACTGTGTTTCAAGCCCTCATAGGTACTGTCGAAACGACCTGACGGCCGCGACGGCGGTCGTCTTCTCGCTGTTTCAAGCCCTCATAGGTACTGTCGAAACGATGCTCATGAGGTTGCCGCGAGCCCCTCGACGTGTGTTTCAAGCCCTCATAGGTACTGTCGAAACCCGGGCGTCAATCGAAGAGAAGGTGAACGCGATCTCGTTTCAAGCCCTCATAGGTACTGTCGAAACACATGCGACGACTCCCTTCCTTTCTCTCCAGACGAGTTTCAAGCCCTCATAGGTACTGTCGAAACCCGCTTGCGAGTTGCTCCCAGGTGAGAACTGGACGTGTTTCAAGCCCTCATAGGTACTGTCGAAACGCGAAACCTTGAACGCCTTGTCACCTCACCTTCGCTGTTTCAAGCCCTCATAGGTACTGTCGAAACCTTCCACGCTAGTCCGTCCGTCCGTCGCTCCTATGAGTTTCAAGCCCTCATAGGTACTGTCGAAACTGCATGTCCTGGCCAGGTGTCGAGCGCACCTGGCCAAGTTTCAAGCCCTCATAGGTACTGTCGAAACGACCAGACGACAACTTCGACGCCTGTCCCAGCGTCTGTTTCAAGCCCTCATAGGTACTGTCGAAACCGATCCGTGCGACCGGCCCCTTCTGGCCAGGGCCGAAGTTTCAAGCCCTCATAGGTACTGTCGAAACCTATCACCTCACTCCTGTCACCGAACATAGCATGGCTGTTTCAAGCCCTCATAGGTACTGTCGAAACGCTCGATGAAGGGAGTGGGAGTCGCGACGGGAGTCTCGGTTTCAAGCCCTCATAGGTACTGTCGAAACCTACTATGATCGCGGAGTGACACTTGCTGGACTGACGTTTCAAGCCCTCATAGGTACTGTCGAAACTCCCACTCCCTTAGTCTTGAAGGGAGTGCAGTGATGGTTTCAAGCCCTCATAGGTACTGTCGAAACGGTGGCACCTCGAGGGTGCACGCGAGTATGTCGAAAAGTTTCAAGCCCTCATAGGTACTGTCGAAACGTCATAGCTCGCCCCTCGACGTCCGCACCCACGTCAAGTTTCAAGCCCTCATAGGTACTGTCGAAACTCGAGACCGGCACGAGCCACGTGTCGTCCTGGTCGGGGTTTCAAGCCCTCATAGGTACTGTCGAAACGGTCGAGGCCCACTGCCAGGAAGCGTGCCGCCTACTGTTTCAAGCCCTCATAGGTACTGTCGAAACATATCGGTCGCCTGCCCGCTCACGGCTCCTCCTTCGTTTCAAGCCCTCATAGGTACTGTCGAAACGAGTCAAGGTTAACAATGACCAGTATCACGTGACCAGTTTCAAGCCCTCATAGGTACTGTCGAAACCGCCACTCTTGCACCGCTTGGCCCCCCTTCGGACTAGTTTCAAGCCCTCATAGGTACTGTCGAAACGCCCCATATTCGGGACTCATCCCACTCGGCCGACTCAGTTTCAAGCCCTCATAGGTACTGTCGAAACGATCGACTGGTTGTGTGACGATTGTGCGTATGATTATGTTTCAAGCCCTCATAGGTACTGTCGAAACCTGTTCGCTCGATATCGTCGAAGGCGTCTGGTTCCCGTTTCAAGCCCTCATAGGTACTGTCGAAACATACCGTCTCTCCCATTCCAACGCGCCGAGCCTGCGGTTTCAAGCCCTCATAGGTACTGTCGAAACTTCGACCGGCCCGCACCTCCACTTCGAGCTCCAGTACGTTTCAAGCCCTCATAGGTACTGTCGAAACCTGGTTCGTCGAAACCGGACGGCTCCGGGCCATCCGGGTTTCAAGCCCTCATAGGTACTGTCGAAACTGGCCGACACGTCACCGTTGCCGGAAACTGAGCAGGTTTCAAGCCCTCATAGGTACTGTCGAAACTCGATGGACGCTAGAATCCGTTCACGCGGACTACAGCGTTTCAAGCCCTCATAGGTACTGTCGAAACCAAGGCCGACGGCGTGGCTCCGCGGATCCTCCGTGACGAGTATAGCGGCAGCTTCCCGCTGGATCAAGCCAGTACGTCGAGACGCTTTCCGCGCCACGCTGCGCAGGCGCGCCATCCATTCGCTTCCGTCGACCCCCCGGCCTTTCTGCACGACCGGAGGTCGACGGATCCAACGTCGAGCCCTCCCTCCCCGCACCGTGCACACCGAGCTCCCGGCGCACCCCTCATCACGGTCACCATGCTCGACACTTTCGGCAGCATGACGCGAAACATCGCACATCCCAGAACGAGGCACCACCCTCCCCGTGACCTACCTGTAAGCACGAACATTCTGTTCAATTCCGTCGACCGTCTGTTCGGCGCTCCCGCACATCCCGGAAGCCGACCAACCATGCCGACCAATCAGCGTCGTTTGGTTGGCTTGGCTCGTTCGGTCAGGCCACAATGGACGTTGGCACAGCGCATGCCGCCAGCTACGGTCTTGTCGGCTGACGTTGCACGGAGGTACGATGCAGATCCGGCTCGACCGAACGACACGCGTCCCGCTCTACCGGCAGCTCGCCGACCAGCTCCGGCGTCGCATCCTCAGCGGTGAGCTCCCCCCGGGCACGAGACTCCCACCGGAACGCCGGCTGGCTGCGATGCTCGGCATCAACCGATCCACCGTCGTCAGTGCCTACCGCGAACTCGCTGCCGAGGGACTTATCGCCGGCCACGTCGGTCGCGGCACGGTCGTGGTCGACCCGAACCGGATCGACAGTGTCGACGCCCGAGCCAACGGTGTTCCGTGGCCCCAACTCTTCGCTCCACTCGTAGCCGCACTCTACGACCCCGCCCTCGAGGACGCGATGGCCGCCTCCGCTCGTCCCGATGTGATCTCCTTCGCGACCGGCCAACCGGCGCCAGAAACCTACCCGATCCCAGTGGTCCGCCAGCTCCTCGACGAGGCGCTTCACCGCGAGGGGCCGCGTCTCCTGCAGTACTGCCCGACCGAGGGATATCCGCCCTTGCGCGAAGCGATCGCCGCCTGGTCCCGCACCGCCGGCATCCGCTGCACACCCGACCAGGTGCTGGTCGTCTCGGGGTCGCAACAGGGACTCTACCTTATCGCTCGCGCCCTGCTCGAACCGGGGGATTTCGTCGCCGTCGAAGCACCGACCTACGTCGGTGCGCTCCAGATCTTCCGTGCGCTCGGTGCACGCCTCCTGCCGATCCCGACCGACGAGTCCGGTATGCGCGTGAGCGTCCTGGAGCAGGCACTCCAGCACCGCCGGCCGAAGCTCATCTATACGCTGCCGACCTTCCAGAACCCGTCCGGCGCCACGCTCTCTCTCGACCGGCGCCACCGACTCCTCGAGGTAGCCGCGCGAGCCGGCATCCCGATCGTCGAGGACGATCCCTATCGCGAACTCTGGTACGAGAGCCCGCCACCACCGCCTCTGGCTGCGCTCGATGATGGGGGGATCGTCATCTCGCTCACCACCGTCTCCAAGATCCTCTTCCCCGGATTCCGGATCGGCTGGCTCATCGCCCCCTGGCCGGTGGTCCAGCACCTGACGGTGGTCAAACAGCTGGTCGACCTCGATACCAACCCGCTTATCCAGTGGGCGATCTGGGCATTCCTGCAGCGAGGATTGCTCGGGCCGCACCTGGAAGAACTCCGCACCACCTACCGCGCGCGGCGTGACCTCCTCGCCGAGGCACTCCGCCGCGAACTCGGCGAGACGGTACGCTTCGCCGTCCCAGCTGGTGGGCTCTACCTCTGGTGCTGCCTCGCGGACGAGGTCCGGGTCCGTGACCTGCTCCCCGAGGCAGCTCGCCGCGGCGTCGCATTCGCGCCCGGCGAGAGCTTCTTCGTCGATCCCACCGCCGGGCGGCACTGGATGCGATTGAACTTCACCTACCCCAACCCACCGGCCATCGTCGAGGGCGTGCGGCGACTCGCCCAGGCGATCACCGCAGTCCGCGAGACGCGGACACTGGCTCGGCATGCTCCGGCACCGATCGTGTAGCGGAAAGGAGGCGAGGAGATGCACGAGACGAACAGCACGAGAGAACAGGCCACCTGGCGGACCAAGGTCGGCCTGGCCCAGATGCTCAAGGGCGGCGTCATCATGGACGTGGTGACGCCGGAACAGGCCCAGATCGCCGAAGAGGCAGGAGCCGTCGCCGTGATGGCGCTCGAGCGCGTGCCGGCTGACATCCGGCGCGAGGGTGGCGTGGCCCGCATGGCCGACCCGGAACGGATCCTGCGCATCAAGGAGGCCGTGACGATTCCCGTCATGGCCAAGGTGCGCATCGGCCACTTCGTCGAGGCCCAGATCCTGGAGGCGATCGGGGTCGACTTCATCGACGAGAGCGAGGTGCTCACCCCAGCTGACGACCGCTATCACATCGACAAGCACCCGTTCCGGGTCCCCTTCGTCTGCGGGGCCCGCGACCTGGGTGAGGCCCTCCGCCGGATCGCCGAAGGCGCCGCGATGATCCGCAGTAAAGGCGAAGCGGGTACCGGGAACATCGTCGAAGCCGTCCGGCACCTGCGGGATATCCTCGACGGCATCCGACGCCTCGCCGCACTGCCCCGCGAGGAGCTGGTCACGGCTGCCAAGGAGCTCGGCGCTCCGTACGAACTGGTCCGCGAGGTCGCCGAACAGGGACGGTTGCCCGTCGTGCTCTTCTGCGCTGGCGGCGTGGCAACTCCAGCCGATGCGGCACTCGTCATGCAGCTCGGGGCCGAGGGCGTCTTCGTCGGTTCCGGCATCTTCAAGTCGGAGAACCCGTTCGCGCGTGCGAAAGCCATCGTCGAGGCCGTGACGCACTACCGGGATCCTGAGGTATTGGCACGCGTCTCGCGTGGTCTCGGCGAGGCGATGCCGGGGATCGACCTGGCGACACTGGCGCCCGAGCAACGCTTGGCACCGCGCGGCTGGTGAGGAGGAGCCCATGAGCGTGACCGTGGGTGTCCTCGCCCTGCAAGGCGATTTCGCCGAACATCTGGCAGCGCTCGAGCAGCTCGGCGTCCCCGCGCGCGATGTCCGATCGGCACACGACCTCACCGGACTGGCTGGGCTCATCATCCCGGGCGGAGAGAGCACGACGATCGGTCGGCTGCTCGAGCGCTTCGACCTGGTCGAGCCGATCCGTTCTCTCGCACGAGCCGGGATGCCGGTTTGGGGCACCTGTGCTGGCCTGATCCTGCTCGCACGGGAAGTCGACCCGGAAACGCGTGCCCGGCACCAGCCGCTCCTCGGCCTCTTGGATGTCACCGTGCGCCGCAACGCCTTCGGCTCCCAACGCGAGAGCTTCGAGTGCGATCTCCTGGTCGAGCCACTCGGGCCCCCGCCGATCCGTGCGGTCTTCATCCGTGCGCCGGTCGTCTCGGCGGTCGGCCCTGGTGTCGCGGTACTCGCCCGCTTGCCGGACGGCACACCCGTCGCCGTCCGGCAGGGAACGGTGATCGGTACTGCGTTCCATCCCGAACTCACCGACGACCTGCGCTTCCACGCCTGGTTCTGCTCGCTGGCCGAACGAGCGACTCTTCAGGTGACCTGAGCTGCACGACCGGCACCGGCCAGGGGCGCCGCGCCGGGTCTCCGGTCAGGCTCCACCCGACCAGGCCGCCCGCGCGGCGTCCCCGAGCGGGTGTCCTGCAGCCGCACCGCTCTGCGATGATAGTGAGCGGAGCGGAAAGGAGCGACCGTATGGGCCTGGAACTTCCGACGCTCGGCAAGATCTCCCGGGACGTCTTCGACCGGATCATCTTGCCCAACTTGGGTGCGCCGTCACCGCAGGTCCTCGTCCCCCCGCAGCATGGCGTCGACGTGGGCATCGTCGACCTCGGGAACGGGCAGGTCATGGCCGTGACGACCGATCCCGTCTTCATCGTCCCAGCGTATGGCTGGGAGCGTGCCGCCTGGTTCGCCGTGCATATCCTCGCCTCGGATGCCGCGACGAGCGGCCTGAAGCCGACCTTCCTGGCGATCGACCTCAACCTGCCGCTCACGATGACGGCCGACGAGCTCGAAACCGTATGGACGACGATCCACCGGGTCTGCCGCGAGCTCGGCATCGCGATCGTGGCCGGGCACACCGCCCGCTACGAGGGGTGCAACTACCCGATGGTCGGAGGCGCGACCGTCATGGCGATCGGGCCAGCCGACCGCTACGTGACGCCCAAGATGGCGCGGGTCGGCGACCTCGTGGTGGTCACCAAGGGCGCGGCGATCGAGGCGGCTGGACTGTTCGCCGTCAGTTTTCCGGAGCGGATCGCGGCGGCCTACGGTCGGGAGTTCGCCGAGCGGGCGCAAGCGCTCTTCTGGCAGATGAGCGTGGTGGAGGATGCCCTGACCGCAGCCAGCATCGGTGTCCGCGACGACGGTGTGACCGCCATGCACGATGCGACCGAGTGTGGCGTGTATGGTGGGCTGGTCGAGGTCGCTGAGGCCTCTGGTGTCGGGCTGCGCATCGAGCGGGAGCGGATCATCCTGCGCGAGGATGTGGCGAAGATCTGCCAGTTGTTCGGGATGGACCCATATGCGGCGATCAGCGAGGGGACACTCATCATCACGGTCCGGCCGCACAAGGTCGATGCCCTGCTGGCAGCGCTGGCAGCGAAAGGGATCGCGGCGAGCGTGGTCGGCAAGGTAGTGCCGCCCGAGCAGGGCCTGACGCTGATCGTCGACGGGAAGGAGCAGCGTCTCGAGCATCCCCGCGTCGACCCCTTCTGGGCCGCCTTCAGCCGCGCGATGGGGGAGGCGGGATAAGTCCGGCCACAACCGTGGCTACACCGGCGTCACGCTTTCGCGCACCGCAGCGTCGATCCGCTCGCCGAGCATGACGACGATGAACGCCGTTCCCATCACACCGGAGGTCGCGAATGCGATCACGAGGAGGATCGACTCAGCTGGCAGCGAAACATCCGCGATCAGGCTCAACGGCACGGACAAACCGATTCCAGCGATGGCACTGAGCAGAATGACCAGCAGCGCTGGCACGATCACCTGCACGAAATCGATACGGCGCCGCTGCCCTCGGGTGGGCCCGATACGCCACAGGACGAGTCTCGTCCAGCGGACCAACAGCACGCGATCCACGAGGCCGAGAAGCGCACCGATACCCAGGGAGAGTGTGACCGTATCGATCCCACCATCGACCCACTGCATGACCTCCGGATGCAACCGCGTCAGTCGGTCGAGAAGGCTCAATCGGGACGGCGCGACCAGTCCGGTAGCCCAGGCTGCATCCGCGACACGCCGATCCAATTCATCGATGGATATCGGCGCAACGACGAGAGCGGCATCGGCAGTACGGACTTCCTCAGGTGGCACGAGACGGAAGGGAACGCCTCCAATCAGGGTAAGCAGCTCCTGAGCCAGCGTATCAGGCAGCGTGAAGTGTCCGGCCGAACAAACAGTGGGATCGTGGCGGAACTGCTGGGCGAGTTCGTGACAGGTGACTCCCAGCGCGATGACGTCCTCGGTGAACTGGCCAGGAAAGACTGCGATCCCCGGCAGCTGTGATCGCAGGGCAGCGATATCTCCAGGCCGGGGATCCGACCAGCTCAAGAGGACGACGGAAACCGGGCCATGAGGAAGATCGGAACGTGTCACTTCGACGCGTGTCTGCAAAGCACGGTAGGTCACCAGCGTGATCCCGAGAAGCACGACCGTTCCCAGCGCTGCATAGGGCCGGGTCAAGCGCACCGGATCCCAGGCCAGCTGGCGACCGGCTAGCTAGACCTCCGCGGTCCGCGCCAGGGAGAGGAACGCACCGATCGCCCGTACGAGGGCCCCGTAGAGGATTGGAACGGTCAGCATGCAGAAGACAGCCGAGACGACGAACCAGACGAAAGCACCTTCCTGCCCACGACCGAATGAGCGGACGCTGAGGGCAAAAGACGCGAGTGCCGCGATCGGGAGTGCGAACCGGACAACCCGCCCCTCGCTCCGTACCAGACTCGGCCGCCCGACTGGTCGCGACCAGGCCAGCGACCACCAGGTCGTGAAGAGGCTCATCGAAAACACGCCGAACAGGAAGGCCAGCGCACCACCTGCAGCGATGGGCAGGGGAAGTGAGAGGTCACCAGGGAACACCGGTCGATCGGTCAGCGGGACGTGGTCGAGGTGTGGAGTCAAGAGCATCCAGGTAGCCACAGCGGCGAGGATACCAGGGGTAGCGAGTATCGTCGCCTCATACGCCGCGAGTACCGCCAAGCGGGCACGCGCAACACCGAGTGCTCGCAAGAGCGCCAGGCGCCGGTCACGCGAACGAGATGCTGTACTCTGCACGACCGTGAGCACGATGATGCTCGGGACACCGAGGCAGAAGACGAGGCCCATGACGAAAGCCCGATCAGCCTCCATCCGCAATGACGGCGGGAACGCGCCATCGGGTCCGCCGAATCGTGCGATGCGAACCGTCTGCACGTCTCCTCGCAGCGTCCGGCCCGGCCCTGGCCGCACATAGGCGAACAGATCGCTCGCCGAAGGAACATTCGAGGCATCGAGTACACCTGCGACCCGGAAGCGCGCACGCAACGCCTCGTCCCGCTCGATCAGACGTGCCAGTGCCGGAGACACGATCATCGTGCCGGGATCAGGGAGTGTCTCGAGTCCAGGAGGCAGGACAGGCGGCTCGGACGTGGCTGGCTCCACCCAGAGGAGCATGATCGACTGGCCATCAGCGTTCTCGAACGACAACTGCATCAGGAGATCGGTCGGAGCTGGCGTCGACGCGACGACACCCAACCGATTCCGATCCCGAGCGTCCTCGCGTGCAAAGAGCTGCACGATACTGATGCCCCCCAGAAGGAGCACGGTACCGAGGAAGCAGCCCGTCACGAGCGCCACCTGCCTCCAGCGGTAGTCGATGTGACGGCTCAAGGCGAGACGCACAGCCAGTGTCAAGAGCATTGTGAGATCTCCTGTCGCTCTCCAGGTGCGATCGGCCAGAGTCGGCCGTCTCGGAGTCGGTACGTAACGTCGCAGGTTCCGGCCACGATCGGATCATGTGTGGCAATAACGACGATGGTACCCCGCTGGTGTGCGATCGAGACGAGGAGCTGGGCAACCGCCCGCGCAGTCACCTCATCGAGCATCCCGGTAGGTTCATCGGCCAGCACGAGGGCTGGCGCGGTCGCGAGCGCCCGGGCGATGCCGAGGCGCTGAATCTCGCCACCTGAGAGCTGTTCCGGATGAGCGGTTGCCCGATGCGCAAGGCCGAGCTCTGCCAGCAGTTGATGCGCGCGCTGTTCGGCGCGTGAGCGCTCCCAACCGAGGAACCGGAGCGGGAGCGTGACGTTCTCGACTGCCGAGAGTTCGGGTAGAAGTTCACCGAACTGGAAGACCAGACCGACGCGGGAGAGGCGAAAAGCAGCGCGCCGATCCTCGCGGAGACGCCATATATCGGTTCCGTCGATCACGACGCGGCCGCTCCCCGGTCGCCGGATGCCGCACAGGCACTGCAAGAAAGTCGTCTTCCCTGAACCCGAAGGGCCCATGATCGCTACCGCTGTGCCGGGAGAAACGACCAGATCGACGCCGTCGAGGAGGCGACGCTCGGGTGTCACGAAGGTCAACTGCTCGACAACCAGACCAGCGGACATCGGACCCCCTTATCAGGAAGATCGGGTTCAGCCCCAGCGCCAGAACCAGCACCGGGGCTGAACCCGCCGAGCTACGCGGACGCCCACGCACTACAGGGATCGGTCTGGAACGCTACGTCCTCGCAGACCTGGAGGGCGAGAATAGAATAGATTGGGTTCGTCTGGCCACAACCTGCTGAGGAGCCATTAGGTTCGTCGATACGGGAGATGACACTCGTGCCGCTCCGGGTGTAGCGTGCGTAGGCACCATTCCCGTCCGTTTCCATGTCGCACACCGTCACGAGGGTATGTCCACTGTTTACATACGCAGAGTCCGATCCCTCGAAGACGTAGACGACGTGGGCAGCACCGACGAGTGGTAGGGAAGCGAACAACACGATCGCAACGAGGAGGGCAATGATCCGAACCATGCTCGTACCTCCTCTTCCGCATGCCGCGAATCACGGAAGGCAGCGTTGCGGAACGAGAGGCGGATCACGCCCCCCCTGAAAACTTGTTCGAGCATGAACCCGGTGAGCCGTGGCACCATGCGCATTCCTCTTGAGACGATAAACCTTTAGTTTAGCAGACTCCGCATCGGTTGTCAAGCAGGTTCGCCTCTGCGGTGGTTCGCACGCTCGGCGCCCGACCTTAGCGGATGGAACCCGGGCGAACCGTGCGCGCGCACACGGTACGGGGCAGCATGCCCGTGACCTGGATATGGCGCCCCTCAGATCACCTGCGAGGGCTCGTTCTTGACGATCCCCAGCGTCACCCGCTTGGCGACTGAGGCTTGGGGCAGGATATAGAACTGCACGCTATCCGCGTCCTGGTCGATCACCTGTTCCAGCTCGTGCTGGAGCCGGCGGAGCTGTGCCGGGGTCAACTCACCTTCCAGGAGTGAATTCTGGATCCACGTCAGGTACTTGCGGCAGATCTTGAGGACGCGTGCGACCCGCTCCACCCCGACGTCGTACGCCACGATCACGTACATGCGCGCCCCTGCCCGTCGAGCAACCTATTCTCGCGTCATGTTCCCCAAGGATAACTCGGCCGCGTCAGCTCAACTGCGCAGCGCGTAGGGAGCGTACGGTTGCTCACCGAGCAGGTGCTTCTCCAGTTTGTAGAGTTCCAGCCGCAACGTCGTGCGGTAGGAAACCGAGCGGTTGAGCGCCGGATGACGGTACGTCTCCTGCAGCGTCTGTTCCCAGGCTTCGACGACGAGCTTGCGTCCCTCATCGTCGAGGAAGACACCCTCGGCGCCGGTAACGAAGTGACGGCGTTGCAGCTGCCCCCGGTTGACCAGACGGAAGATGAGGCGATCGACGAGCACCGGCTTGAAGACCTCGGCCACGTCGAGGTTCAGTGTGTGCCGACGGAAGTTCGTCTCGTGCAGATACCCGATACGCGGGTCGAGATGCGTCTGATAGATCTGAGCCAGGACAGCCGTATAGAGCAGCGAGTTACCGAACGAGATGAGTGCGTTCGTCTCGTCACGTGGGGGTCGCCTGGTGCGCGGGCCGAAGGGAAACTCGGCCTCGATGATACTCGGCCAGGTCGCGTAATACGCCTCGCGCGCTTGCCCTTCCAATGCCATGAGTGCAGCGGGCGAACCGGCACGGTCCAGTCCGGCCAGCGACTGATCGACTATCTCCACCGCACCCTGCACGTCGATACCGCGCCGGCGGTAGTAGAGGAGCACGGTCCGGATATTCCGGAGCGACCCCTGGACGAACGCACGCGCCAGGACCAGCCGGCGCTCTGCATCGAGGTAGTGCCCGACCTGGCGCAGGATCAGGGCGCCACTGGCCAGGTATTCGCGTGGGTAAAACGTACCCGTGTAGTAGCCGTACCGGTTGAAGAAGTGGAGGAGAATCCCCTCGCGCGCCACGAACTCGAGAAACCGCTTGTTGAGATCGACCTCACCGAAGATGTACAGCTCGCTGACCTGCTCGACCGGAAGGAAACGCTTCCCCTCCTCGGTTTCCAGGACGATCGTGTTCTGGTGACGCGCCAGGCGACCGGAGGAAAACACGTAGACCGGCTTGGTCACGGTTGGCCCTCCGTGGTCGGCCTGCTTGCGCGCGCGCCGCTGCACTGCCCGTGACGGGGGTGGATCTTCAGCGACCCAGCAGAAGTCGTAATAGGCGCAGTGCGTGCAGGCGGGAATCCGAACCGGCGGTGGTGGTTGCGGGAGGGCGAGGAGCTCCTGGACTTCCTGGATGGCCTGACGGACAGCGGCTTCGAGTTCGGGGGTGAGTTCGACCGGTTCGACGCGACGCTGCTCGGGATAGCGGAGTTCCCCACGGACGTGGAGACCGGCCTCGCGGAGTCGCAGGAGATAATAGCCGAGCTGGAGGCGCTGGGCATGCTGGGCACGCGGCGAACGCTTGACCTCGCCGATCACCAGTGCTTCGTCCTCGTCGGCATCGGCGGGACGCCGTCGGAGGACATCGACCTTCATACCGGGTAACGCCAGTTCCTTGCGCTCGCGCGGATAGGCGGATTCGGCGAGCAAGCGCCCCAGCGCCAGCAGCTCGTGGTCACGGTATGGCTCGATGTTATGTCCCATGAGCCAGGCCTGGCGACGGCAGATTGCGACATACCAAATAAGCGTACCGGTCACAGAAACTGGTTCAGGTCCCATTTGAACCCTGTCTTCTCGTCGTAGAACGACGGCAACTGATCACGCGAGATCAATCGCAAGTCCTCACGTCCGTAGAGCAGCGGAGGCGGAAGATTGCCGACCGCACGCTGCAAGAGCGGTGTGATGGTATAGGCCTCGAGACTCCGGTATGCCCGGCGAACCGCGAATCGCCGCTCGTGCGGGTCCTTCACTTCCAACGCTCGACGAAGATCAGCGATGGCTCGGGTGGCACCCTCGTCTTGCTCGACCACGATACTCAACGAGGGCAGTTCTTCGATCAACCGAAAACAGCTGACAGGAATGGAATCGGTACGCTTCTTGCAGTCCACGTTCGAGCGATCGTAGTCGAGACGCGGTAATGCAGCGAGCAAGCTCTCGGCATGCGCCTGACTGATGCGCCGTTCGATTCTGGCGAAATATTCCTGTAGGATCTGCATGAGCTCGATATCCCGGCGGGGTCCATCGATCGATTCGCGGGCAGCGTCCAACAGAATCCGGCCATAGACTCGCTCTCCCTGCCCTTCAGCAAGCGCCACGAGTTCGAGCGTGGCGAGATCACGGTTCGCGTTCCGGTTGATGCGGCCAGCGACTTGCAGGAGACTCTCGAGCGGGCCCCACTCGCGCCAACCGGTGGCAAAGTCAACGTCGACCCCTGCTTCGACAACTTGTGTGCTCACGAGCAACACAGGTTGGCGAGCATCCAGGAGTTGCCGAATCTCGGACAAACGGCATGCGCGGTCGCGAGGCGTGATATTGGTGGACAAGTAGAACAGGAAGGGCGGGTCATAGGGCTCGAGTGCTCGGTAGAGTTCGAGCGAGACGCGCACACTGTTGACGACGATGAGCTGACTCCGGTCGCGAGCGAGCGCCAGAGCCTCGGCCAGTTCCGGCACGGACCGTGGGGCAGCTGGGCGGACGAGCACACGGCTCGGATAGCCCTGGAGCGGCGGGTCAACGAGTTCGCGTGCCTGCCCTGGCTCCGCGAGCCGGGGTTGTGTCGCGGTCATCAGGATCACGGTAACGTTCCAACGTGGCAGATCGGCAAGAAGTGCGCGCAGGAGTGGCCAATAATGTGCGTCGAGTACCTGAACTTCATCTAAGATCAGGATGGATCCCTCCGCGAGGGTATGGAGCTTCTTCAGCGCTCGGTTCTGATATCCGACGAGGGTATGGAAGACCTGCACGAAGGTCGTGAGGACTATTTCGGCGTCCCACGATTCTGCGAGGAGAAGGGCATCGTCCACCTCGATGTCTTCTTCGTCCGGCACGATTCTCGCGCCCCTCGGCCCCTGTGCCGTGGTGACAGGGGCAGTCGAGCGTGAACTGAGTGGTGCCAGGTGGTGATGATCGAGAAGCACGCGGTCCGGCTCGATATCGGCATGCTGTAGGACAGCACGGAGAACACCGTCCGTTTGCTCGATGAGGTTGATATAGGGTAAAGCGTAGATGATCCGCAGTCTTCGACCGGTTTCCGCTTCCACTCTCCCGCGTATCGTCAACGCTGCGTGCAGCGCCGTCAGCGTCTTGCCAGCACCAGTGGGCGCGGTCAGTGTCAGCTGAGCCGGGTAGAGTGCGGCAAGAGGCCAGGTACTTACATGCCGGTCGACCGTCTCGAAGAGTTGTGTGCGAAACGGCTGGAGTGTCCCGCTCGAGGAAACGTGTTCGGCGAGATAGCGTCTGACGAGATCTGGGGCGAGCGGTTCCCGTGGGGGTGGACGATAGCCAGCAGCCAACTTCTTATCCGCGTCGATGAGGCAGGAGAACACGATATTCGTCATCCAGTAACGGTGCCGCAAGGAAGCATCCTCGAGAGCCGAAAGGTTCAGATAGCTCAGACGCGCTGCTTCCTCCGCCAAACTCCGAAGCGTGGACCAGATCTCACCGTCACAGAACGGTGCGGGATCCGGCAGCCCGAGAGCCGGACACAATACCGGCCAGCTTTCCCGAACCGCCTCCAATTGCTTCGGGAGCGCACGCAGCGTTCGTCGCAAACCCTGTCGGTCAACCTCGAAGAAATCGGGCGGATCGATATCTTGCGGGTTCGGTAAGAGTTCCCAGGGTGAGCGTAACGCTCCGTGATGGCGAGCCACCGCGAGGAAGACGACCAGTGCGTCCAACTCTCGCTGCCGTGCGACCCAAGCGCCGAACAGTGCACCGATGTACGAGTGATTCGCTTCAGCTGCCTGATACTGTGGATCTGCCAGGCGCTTCTGGAAAAATGGTGTGGCCTTACCGAGGTCGTGCACCAGCCCCGCCAGCTCCGCCAGTTCGGCAAGCTCCCGCGGAGCGTACGAGCATGCCAGCTGAGCAACGGCCCGAAGATGCTCGACGAGCTGCTCGCCATGCCCAGCGAGCCAGTATCCCGCACTCGTCAACCGATCACTGCCCACCGCTCGCTCCCCAGCTGGACCCAGGCGCCACGATACCGACAACGGATCGGGTTTCCCAGGAGATCGACGATCAGATCGGTCGCCGCGACGAGTCTCCGGCCACTGTCCAGCCGCAACGGATAGCGGTCACGCGAGAGCTTCCGGCGAACGCGATCGTCGAGGGCAAATTCGACGATCGCCGCTGCCTCGAGTGCCCCATGATAGTCAGCGAGTTCCGGGTCATCCGCACCGAGAGTTCCTTCTCGAATCTCGACCGCTTCGAACCAGGCGAGACAGTACGCAACCCCGAGCGCCGGGGGATAGACGGGAGCCTGCAGCGCTGCGGCCAATTCCTGCGCGGAGAGCCAGGCCGGCGGAACGAGGACGAGCCGATAGCAGAGTGCTGTGCTGTCCCAGTCCTCTTGCCGAGTATCGGGAAGCACCATTTGGGTCGGGATCTGTGTCCGGCCCTCGAAACCACGGAGGTCTCTCTCGCTGGTGCCTTTTACCTTCAGCGCGTTGACCGTCTGCATCATCATTCGCAGCGGCTGGCGGACGCCGATACCGATCCGCAAATCGGCGAGTCGATCCGGATACTCGTGGCGTTCGAGCCCGAGGGCTGCCCCCACGATGCCACGCACCACGGTCGGCGGCGGGATAGGGTAGCTGAGTGACGAAGAGTTGGTATAGAATCGCCGAAAGTGTCCGAACTTCCCACGGAGATCGCACAGCACGACTTCGTTCATCGTTCATCATCCCGCGATGCGTGTGACATTCGGTAGCTCGAGCAAGGCATCCTCACCACGGAGGTTCAACTCGTCATGCCGCCAGTAGCGGATCGCTGCGATCTGCTGGCGGTACCGTGCGAGACGCTCGACCAGCGGCTGGAGATCGAGGACGAATTCTTCGATGCTGCGCCAGCGCTCCACCGGGAGATCTTCCTGTACCGGAAGGAGACGCAATCCGTCACGCGGGTCACCGAACGACGGTGTCCGGTCTTTCCAGTCGACGCGCAAGTACAGACGCGGCGTCTGACCGATCTTGCTCCGGGTCGTCGCTTCGCTGGCAAGAGCGTGCAAGAGACCGTCTTCCAGCAAGTCCAAATCGGAAGCAGTCATCCCGGTGAGTCGAGCACGCTGTGCCGCCACGTGCCCCCAGAACGCGATCAACGCATAGAGGAGGCGCCAGTCCTTGCCGATCGTCCCGTATTCGCCCTTCTCACCGCCACGCCCAGCGAAGGTGGAAGTGATGCTGTTCGATGGATTGAGTTCGACCGGATGCAAGGAGTATCCCCAGTTGAACTGGACCGGCCCCGTGTATTGCTCGGACAGTCCTCGGCCCCCGTCACCACCCTTGATCGGCAACGTGGCACCGAAAAGCCGGACATCGACGAGGCGGCTGAGAAACCACTGTCGATACTCCTCGTCGCTTCGCGTGCCACCCTTCTGTCGCTGCTGCTGGCCTGTCTCGTGCTCGTAAATCTTTCGCAGGTCCTGTTCTCGCGTGGTCGCGTCGACATGACTCCCGTCTTCCCGGGTACGTACCCACACATCGTAACCACGATCGATCCAGTAATCCCGGAGATACCGCTTCAAGCGCACGTCACTCACCAGGGCACGGCGAGTGAAGGGATCCATGCGTGGCCGATTTTCGTCGTCCGGGTCACCATTGGGATTGGTGAGCTTCGCGTCGTAGATGAACAGAATCTCCGCATTGCGGATCTCGTTCGTCATCGTTTCTTCCCCCTTCACATCAACTACCTCACCGACAGTACGTCAGCGCGAGAGTTCTTCTACTGGTTCTTGTGCTTGTGCCCTTTTCTCCTTTCCTGCTTGAATGATGCGACCGGTCTCGTAGGAGTAGCCCGCGAGGATGAAATAGACATTCTCGGCATCGCTCAGTCGCCAGCGGCCCCGGTGCCGGGTGAGGCGCTGCAAGGCCTCGGCATAGAGCAGTTCGTTCTCCGCGGCTCCTGGTCCACTCAGGAGTCGGTACTGGCGCAGTTTGTCGAACAACTCGGTTGCGAACACCGTGACACGTGGCAACGACATACCGGTGTAGTTGAGCTTCTCCAGGATCGGCTTCGTTCCGGACTGATCGCTTCGATATTGTTCCGAAGCGACTCGAGCAACCAGGATGCCGAGCAAGAAGAGACTCTGTTCTTGCTCGTCGAGTTCGAGACCGAGCATCGCGTTCCGGTAGAGATCGGGAATTACCATCTCCACTCGAGCACCTCCAAGGTCAACACAACCGACGTGCCGTGCGATCAGCCGCAACGCGAGTGTCCGCCCGATGAACTGACGCAGCGTCCAATCGACCCGGTCAGGACTCGGGGTTCGTTGCTCCCACTCACGGGGTACGACCCAATAGCCGACATGCCGACTCACGATCGCACGCGCCCCCTCCAGGAAATCGGCGTGGAGGGCCGCGAGGTCGATCGGCTCCCGTTGCAGGAGCTGTCGAGCGAGCGTCAACGCTGGACGGACGACAGGTGCACCCTCACTACGCCGCAGCGGCAGCGTATCGAGGAGGTCATCGAGCCCAGCGAACCAGCTCCTTTGGTCGCGCAGGACGAAAGGTGCAGCCCAGCCGCCACCCTCTGCTGCGTCATTCACGACATTGATGGCGCGGATGACCTCCTGAATACGGGATGGAGGAACTTCGGCGATCACTTCGCGAATCTTCACTGCCATGTTCTGCTTTTCATGGAACAGCAACGTCAACGCGGCGTACAGGCCAGCGCGCTCCTGCGCTGCCTGGGCGATATCCTCGGGCGTTCTGCGCAGCGCACGGAGCCGGGCCAGCTCCGTCGACTCTTGCCGAATGCGCTGGAGGCGGCGTCGTACTTCGTCGAGCCCGCCAGTCGGCTCGCTCACGAAATCCGGAACGAGGAATACTGGAGTCTGCAACAGGCGCGACTCCAACTCCTGCTCCAGCAGACGATCGGCCAAGAGAAGATCGGTATAGCACTCCCTGCAGAGGCTATACCGCTCCAAAAACCCTTCAGGAAGCAATCGACCAGCGAAGCTTCTCTTGTCGTTGATGTAGACCTTGATACGCATCGGCACGAAATTCGTCGTCACTTCAGTCTGCGTGCCGCACAGGTGGCACGTTCCCACTGCGGCATCTTTAAACGGCTCGTCGACGAGTATCGAAAGGACGAACCGCCGGTAGGCCGGCTCCTGGGTGATCAGCCGTCCCTCGATGCTCAAGGTCACGTAGCGGACACCCCGCTTCCATCCGAGTATCTCGCGAAGCTCTTTCGCGAGCACCTCAGTCCGCTTTTTCGCTTCGACCTCTCCCAGCTTTTCCCATGCGATGTCGAGAGCCCCACCGCGCACACTGAGATACTGTCCGGAATAGTCGCCGTGCACTGCTGGCTCGACTCGCAGCCCGCTGAGATCGACAACATAGCGGTCGCGCCGACTTCCACCGAAATCCCGGATACGCCCGAGCACCGGTTCCAGTACAGGAGCTAATTCGTCAAGCGCCTCGTGTTGTGTTGGAGCTAAGCCCAATTGCCGGGGCGCGAGGCCGGCGAAGACTGGCCCGAGAAGGTATTTCGGATCCCGCACTGTAACATCCCGCACGTCACCACCAGGCGAGAACTTCATGAGCTGAAGCCACAGATAGCGTCGCAGCGTATCTGTACTCACTTCTTCGAGGCGATGCCTCAAAAGCCCGTAGGCAGGACAGATGTCCAAAACGCCGAGGTATTCTTGCCGAGCTTCGCGTCCCGAGCCCACTTCGGTGCCGTTTGCCGCTTCCTCGTCGGCACTGGTCAAGGCGAGCTGCTCGACGATCGCCGACGGATCATCGCCGAGCGCCTTTCGGATGTGCCGACCCAACGCATGCAGGCTTCGAATCATCCAGCACCAGCCTCTCGCGTTCGCCGTAGATCTGCTTCCACCACGTACCCGAATCCCTGGCTGTTCTTGGCGCCGAGGCCGGCCTCCAGAGCCAGCCGCAAGAGTTCCGGCGGGCCTTCCAGCCGGTACCGCCCGACCCACCCCTCGATCCACGTCCCTTTGTAGCGCTCCAACCGTTTCGCCCGCGGATGGACTCCGAGCGGTCGCACCCGCAGCAGCGGGCCGCGCTGCGTCATCCCGGCATCCGGCCCGGCTTCGGAACCTGCCGAGGCAGCAGTCGCCTCCACCTCCGGTACGAGACCGAGCGCCCGCGCTTTGCGCTCCAGGTTGGCCGCCACCAGTTCCCCGAACTCCTCGTTGAGGGGGTTGTAGTACTGCGTCCGACGCTTCCCCTCGACCTCGAGCGTCCGGTAGACCGTGATCGGCGACAGCGCCTGCACGACGACCTCCGTGCCGACCTCCGGCACCGCCAGCGTCGCGATCTCCCGCACCGCGAAGTCGAGCGACGCGATGCGCACCCGCCCGAACTGGAGCAGCCCTGCGGCGAGACCCAGCGCCAGCGTCCGGTCCGGCGAGGCGAAGCGGAACCAGACCGGCCCGGTCACTTCCACCCCCTCGCCTGGCCGATAGCGGACCCCACCATGCAGCTGCGAGAAGACGAACAGCTTGAGCGGCCGTTCGCTCGGCCAGTAGTGACCGTCATGCAGCGGTTCCCCGATCTCCTTCGGAAGGTGCCGGTAGATGACCGCCTGGAGCGCTTCGCGGTAGTGGAGCGGCAGTATCCCCAGGCGCTCCGGTTCCAGCCGTATTTCCAGCCGCACACAGCCCCCTGCCCGCTCGTATCCGTATCGGAAACCAGTTCGCTCAACGATAGTCATCCGCTCGACACGCGTCAAGGGTCAGCGATCCGGTTCCCTACTCCCATCATCGTCGGACGACGGGAATAGAGGTATTCCCGTGGGCCGAGGAGACGAAGCGGATGGCTCACGAGCGCAGCGCGATTCCTCGGTCGCCAGGAACACGGCACAGCACCATATGCGAATCGCGGCGCATGATGGGGGCACACGACCGCGGACTTCAGGCCCGTGGCTCTCGCCTCGCACATCGGCTGGCCGAGCCCAGCCGAATTTACCTGGTTCAGCGAGCCGTCGCGGCACAGCGCACCGCTCCTGGTCGCGCACGAGCAAGTCCCGCTTCGATAGTGGCAATACGGCACCGTGGTCGCACCGACGCTGCAGCGGCGGTCCAGTCGTTCCCCAAGGCGGCCGAGTCCCTCGACCTGCTCGACGAGCCGTTCGCTCGGCCAGTGGCGACGCCCGTTACCCCACCGCGATCGCATGCCCGCCAGCGTTGGCTGGAGCGGCAGCTGGCCGAGCGGGACGCCCGGCTCGGGCCTATCCCGACGGGTATCGACGAGGCCAGTTGGAAGCGGGACGTCACCCCTTCTGAGCGTGGCCAGGGGCTGGTGAGAGCGCTCTCACCAGCCCCCGTTTTCCATCGTCCGGACGGTTGACTGCTGGCCCGATTTCTACCGCACTCGAGCCGCTACGGTGCACAGAACGAGGGAAGAGACGTCCCGGCCGCTGGTGGTGCAGCGCCGGGACACGGCCAGGTCAGGGGCGAGCTGACCCGGCGATGGTAGTGTAGCCGATCGCCCCCGCTGGCCGTGTCGCCGGCGGGGGCGTTCTGGTTCCGGGTTGCCCCCCCGGAACCGGTGCTGGCGGGAAGGGTGGGATTCGAACCCACGGGGGCGGTTTAAGCCGCCCCAATCGCTTAGCAGGCGACCCCTTTCGACCTCTCAGGCACCTTCCCGTACCCGACAGCCCGGGCGGAGAGGGAGGGATTCGAACCCCCGGGGCTCATCGCCCTGCCGTTTTCAAGACGGCTGCCTTCGACCACTCGGCCACCTCTCCGCACAGCACACCCGAGCAGCCACGCGGTTCCGCTCGAGCGTGAGGCTCGCTGTGAGAGTATACCAGAACCGCGATCTTTCGAGCCACTGCCAGGCTCACGCGGGCGCCGGTTCGGTCGCCTGTTCCACGGCTGCGCTCGGCGCCAGCGGGCAGGTTCGGCAGGCCATCGGCAGTTCGGCCGGGCGCGGTAGCACGCACCCGCTGCGCCGGAGAAGCCGCCAGGTGAGCCAGATCGAAAGGCCGACCACGTTGCAGTAGCAGCCACGCCAGGCCGCGACCGGCCGCAGGTCGGGATCCTGGATCGCATAGCCACCCGCCTTGTCGAACGGGACACCGCGCGCGATGCTCGCCTCGATATCGGCGTCGCTGTACTCGCGCATCCGCACCCAGGTCAACGCGTGGTCGACGAAGAGGGGCCTCCCATGCGCCACCGCGACCCCGGTGATGACGCGGTGCCAGCGCCCGCGGAGCGCGCGGAGCATCGCCCGCGCCTCCTCCGGTGTCTCCGGCTTGCCGAGGAGCCGCCCACGCAGGACGACCACGGTATCGGCAGCCAGCACCCAGTCGGCCGGTCGCCTGGCTGCCACCGTCCGTGCCTTGTGGCGCGCCAGCATCCGGGCGATGCGCTCGGGATGCGGGTGCCGCTCGGGCACCGGCTCCTCGATCTCGGCTGGATCGACCGCGAACGGTACCCCCAAAGCCCCGAGCAGCTCACGTCGTCGCGGTGACGCCGAGGCGAGCACCAGTGTCACCGCTCACTCCACGGCCAGTTCCAGCGTGGCGACCGACTCGATATGGTAGGTCTGCGGGAACATGTCGAGCGGCGTCACGTCGAGCAGCCGGTAGCCACCATCGACCAGCTTGCGCAGGTCGCGGGCCAGGGTCGCCGGATCGCAGGAGACGTAGACGATGCGCGGCGGCCGCAACAATAACACCCCCGCGATCGCTTCCGGCGCGCAACCGACGCGCGGCGGATCGAGGATGACGACATCCGGCCGCACCGCCAGTTTCGCGAGTACCTGCTCCACCTTGGCCAGCACGTACTCGACGTTGTCGAACTGGTCGAGGTTGACGCGCGCATCGTCGACAGCCGATGGCGCTTCCTCGATGCCGATCACTCGTGCCACATGCGGCGCGAGGAAGGCAGCGAAGGTGCCGACTCCCGCATAGGCATCGACGACCACCTCGCGCCCGGTCGGCGCGATCCGCTCGAGGACGAGCTGCACCAGCCGCTCAGCCACGCCGGTATTCGTCTGGAAGAAGGACGAGGCCGAAATGCGGAAGCGGTGCCCGAGCAAGGCCTCATGGTAGAAGCGCTGGCCCGAGGGGATTTCGGGGTCGATCGCACTCACGTCCGGATGGACGAGGAGCTCACCGGTGTTGATCCCGTAGCGCACCATGAGCTGGTGCTTGACGAAGGCCTTACCCTGGAGTCGCCCCAGGACTTCGTTGATCTTCGGATGCATGATGAGGCAGCGGTCGATGCGGATGAACCGATACCCATGCCCCGGCCGCGAGATGTAGCCGAGATTCCCTTTCCCGTCCACCGAAAAGCGCGCATGGTTCCGGTAGCCGAACTGGTCCGGCGAGGGTATGGTCGGCGAGACCGGCGGATCATCGAACTTCCCGATCCGCCGGAGTTGCTGGCGCACGACGTGCTGCTTGAGGAGGAGCTGGTGCTCGTACCGGATGTGCTGCCACTGGCACCCGCCACAGACGCCGAAGTACGGGCAGGGTGGATCGACTCGTTCCGGAGAGGGAGTGCGCACGTCGACCACCCGACCCAGCGAGTGGTCCTTGCGGTCGCGCTCGATGGCGACGACGACGTCTTCTCCCGGAATCCCGTACTCGGCGAAGACGACGCGTCCGTCCTCGCGGCCGATCGCCGCCCCGTGATGCGCCATGTCTTCGAGATGGAGTTCGATCGTTCGCACCGTGCGTGGTTCCGGCATCGTCCCGGCCATCGCATCCTCCTGACTCGATAGTGTAGGGAATCGGTCTGAGCACCAACCAGTCCGTTCCCCCTTGACAGCGGTGAAGGGAAGCGCCGAGTATCGGTCAGCTCAGCCGGTAGACGAGAGGATGGCCGACGATGAGTGGCTGGTTGACGCAAACGGTCATCGCGATGGACCTCGTCCCGTTCCGGTTCGGTCCCGATGCCACCAGCGAGCTGCCGTTCGAGCTCGAACGGCTCGGTGCCCGGCGAGTCCTCCTCGTCGCTGACCGGGCACTCCGCCCCCACGGGCTGGTCGAGCGCGTCGAGCGCCTCGTCGCCGACGCCGGTGCGGAGGTCATCACCTTCGACCAGGTGCACGTCGAGCCGACCGATCGCTCGCTCCGCGACGCAATCGCCTTCGCCCAGCGCGTCCAGCCGGACGCGTACGTCTCGCTCGGTGGCGGGAGCACGATCGATACCGCCAAGGCGATGAACCTCTTCACGACCTATCCAGCCGATCTCTTCGACTACATCAACAAGCCGGTCGGCCGCGGGATGCCGGTTCCCGGCCCGCTGAAGCCGCACATCGCGCTGCCGACGACAGCGGGAACCGGGAGCGAGACGACGGCGGTGATCGCGCTGGAGCTGTTGGACCAGCGACTCAAGACGGGCATCTCGCATCGCTTCATCCGGCCGACCATGGCGATCGTCGACCCGCTGAATACGGTGACCTGCCCACCGATGGTCACCGCGTTCGCCGGACTCGACGTGCTCTGCCATGCCATCGAGTCGTATACGGCCAAGCCGTACCAGGTCCGGCCCCGTCCAGCCAGCCCAGCCGAGCGACCGGCCTATATCGGCGCTAACCCGATCGCTGACCTGTGGAGCGCTCAAGCGATCCGCTGGGGCGCCACGTACCTGCGTCGCGCCTTCTTCCACCCGCTCGATCTCGAGGCCCGCACCTTCATGGCCATGGCGAGCCTGACGGCCGGTATCGGTTTCGGCAACGCGGGCGTGCATGTCCCGCACGCGATGTCCTATCCGATCGCCGGGATGGTGCGCGACTACTTCCCACCGGACTACGAGGTCGACGAGCCCTTGATCCCGCACGGCCTCGCCGTCATCGTCGGTGCACCCGCTGCGTTGCGCTGGACAGCAGCCGCCTGGCCGGAGCGGCACGCCGAAGTCGCGGCGATGCTCGGTATCGACACGAGCGGTATGCCGCTCCGGGAAGCCGCGGAGGCGGTCGCGGAAGGGCTGCTCCAGCTCATGCGCGATCTCGGCCTTCCCAGCGGGCTGGAAGCGTTGGGGTTCAGCGAACGCGATATCCCGGCGCTCGTCGAAGGGACGCTGGCCCAGCAGCGGATCCTGGTCAACAGTCCGCGCCCGGTCGACGAGCGGGCACTGCGTGCGATCTTCCAGCAGGCGATGCGCTACTGGTGAGGAACCCGGCACCCCACCGCGCTGGCAACCGGATCGCGAGGAGGGTGACTCCGCAGCGCTCTGGGACAGCTCCGCCGGTCGGGTCGACGCCGGAGCTTCTCTGCTCTTGACAGCCGGGGTGGTGATACCGACAATGTGGGTGGCCGATCGGCCACCGGGTGCACCTTGACAGGATGTGCGAGACGGCGGCGAGTGCGAGCGCGATCGCCAGAGCGCGATCCGCTCGTCCACACGGGGGAACACCGGTGAAAGTCCGGGGCTGTGCCGCAACTGTGACGTCGCGCCGCACGGCGCGGCGAAGCCAGGTCTACCGTCGCCGCCGTGTCCGACCCGCCTCGAGCCAAGGAGGGGAGGACGCCAGTGATCCGCTGTGCCTCGACACAGTGAGCCACCGGCAGCCCGCCCCGCGCGGGCTGTTCTCGTTTTCCCAGTCATGACGAGTGCGGTTCGGAGTTTTGCCGACCTCGGAAGAGGGGGAGGGTCGAGCATGCCTCGTGCGCTCGCATGGTTCGTCGTTCTCGTGCTCGCGCTGGTGCCGGTTGCCGGGGTCTCGGCGCACCAGCTCGATGTAGCCCGTGCACTGGCCAACGCGACCGCATGGCTGGTCACACAGCAGCGACCGGACGGAGGCTTCGCCGGGTTCAGCGGCGAAAGCGACCCCGGTATGACGGTCGATGCGGTGCTCGCGCTGGCTGCGGCTGGACTCGACCCGGCACAGCCGCATCCGGAGCACGGAACGAGTCCGGTCGCGTACCTGGCATCGGCCGCGAACAGCTACGGCCAAAAGCCCGGCGGCGCGGCCAAGCTCGCCCTGGCGGCGGTGGCGAGCGGGCGTAACCCACGCGCGTTCGGAGGCGTCGACCTGGTCGCGCGCCTCGAGCAGGCCTACGACCGCCAGACCGGTCTCTACGACCAGCAGCTGTTCAGCAACGCCTACGCGCTCCTCGCACTCGCTGCTGCCGGTGTCAACGTTCCCGAAGCGGCAGTCCAGGCCGTGCTGGCTCGCCAGGCGAGCGACGGGAGCTGGGCCTGGGACGGCAGCACGGAACCCGGCGCGGGAGACTCGAACACGACGGCGCTCGTCGTGCAGGCACTCGCTGCGCTCGGGTATGCTGACCATCCGGCGGTCGCCCGAGCCCTCCAGTATCTCCGCAGCGTGCAGGCACCGGATGGTGCTTTCGCCTACCAGCCAGCCGATCCGCTCGTCGGTGACGCGAACTCGACAGCACTCGTGGTACAGGCCCTGCTCGCAGTCGGTGAGGAGCCGCAGTCAGTAGACTGGCGTTTTGCCCTCGATGCCCTCGCACGGTTCGCGAATCCCTCTGGCGCGCTCCGCTGGCGCGACGACGCCCCGGACGACAACCTCTTCGCGACCGTGCAGGCGATCCCGGCCCTGGCGCGCCAGCCGTTCCCGCTCCGCGCGGTCGTCGATCCGCTGGCAGCAGCCCGCGAGCCCTGGGCCATCGAGGAGCCTGGTTGTCGCTCGTTCCCGGAGACCGGGCAAAGCCTCTGCGGCGCCTTCCTCGAGACCTGGGAGCAGCTGGGTGGACTGCCGAACTTCGGCTATCCGCTGACGCGCGCGTTCTACGATCCGCACCTCGGCCTGGTCGTCCAGTACACCGAACGCGTCCGCTTCGAGCTGCATCGCCTGGCAGACGGCAGCGAAGTCGTGCTCCTCGGCCGGCTGGGTGCCGAACGCCTGCCGACGGAACCGAGCCAGCCGTTCGCGCCGGCCGAGCCGAGCCAGGCGAGCGACTGCGTCTACTTCCCGGAGACGCAACACAACCTCTGCGCCGGCTTCCGGGCCTACTGGGAGCGCTTCGGCGGGCTCGCCGTCTTCGGTTACCCACTGAGCGAGGAGTTCGTCGAGGACGGGATGGCGGTGCAGTACTTCGAGCGGGCTCGCTTCGAATGGCATCCCGGTGCGTGGCCCGACCGGTTCGATGTTCTGCTGACCCGGCTCGGTGCTGAGGTCGTCGAGGCTGGCTCGTGAGCCGACGCTCCCGCTGGCTCCGGCTGTGGCTCCTGCTGCTGCTCGCGCTCGTCACCCTGGCGGGCGCGAGCAGCAGTCCGGCCGGAGCCGAGCGACCGAACGGGGCGGGGCTCGTGATCCGCTTCGGGGACGGGCGTATCGTGACGGCCTATGTCGAGTTCGGCGAGCCAGCGATCACCGGGATCGAACTCCTCGAGCGATCCGGCATTCCCATCACTGTCGCCCCGTTCGGTGGATTGGGCCTGGCGGTCTGTGCCATCGCCGGCGAAGGGTGCCCAGCCGAGGACTGTTTCTGCCAGGCGAAGAGTCAACCGGCCTCTTTCTGGCACTACTATGGACTGACGCCGGACGGGCGCTGGGTGCTCCACCCCGTCGGTGCGTCGAGCCGGATCGTCCGCGACGGTGATGTGGACGGCTGGTCGTGGACGGCAGGAGAAAGCGGCCTTCCCACGCTCACCATCGACGAGATCGCTCGCGCCCACGGAGTCGACCGGAATCCATCCCCCTCACCGACGCCCACGCCGACACCGCCGCCGACACCGACCACGCCTGCGACGAGCGCCGCGCCATCGCCGCTCCCACCGAGCCCGACCGTGCCTCCGACACCGTCGGTCGAGGTTCCCGCGCACGAGGCCACGGTGACCGCAACACCGGCACCTCAGGCGGCTCCCTCACCGACCGCTCGACCCATGGCTTCGGCCGTTCCGTCCGTCTTCCCGTCTGCGACACCGACCGCTGCCACAGCGCCGACGCCCAGTCCGACCGTCGCACGCGAACCGACTTCGAGCAGCTCCGGCCCACCCTGGACAGGAGTGGCCTTCGTCGGGCTGGCGGGCATCGTCGTGCTCGTCGTGCTGGTGACCCGGTTGCGAGGTCGGCGAGCATGAACAGCGTCCTCTGGTTGCTGTGGGCAGCGCTTTTGGCCACGAGCGTCTCGCTCACGCGTAACCCCTTCTATCTCGCGATCGCCGGGCTAGCGTTGACAGCCGTCTGGATCGCCGTCGATGCCGTACGGCCGCTCGGCCGGCCAGCGCCGCGGCTTCCGCTCCTCGCCAGTGCCTTCCTGCTGCCCTGGAGTACTGTCGTCAACGCTCTACTCGCTCATGTCGGTGACCGGGTCATCGTCCGCTTGCCAGCGTGGCCGGTCATCGGCGGGCCGATCACCTGGAACGCGGTGTTGTACGGTGCGCTGACCGGCGCGGCCCTCACGTGCGTGCTCTTCGGCTTGAGCATCCTCCATGCAGTACTCGATCGGCATGAAGTCTTGCGCCTGGTGCCACCGCACCAACGGACACTCGCCCTCACCCTCGCGATCGCGCTGAACGTGCTTCCATCGTTCGCAGCAGCAGCGCGCGATACCGTCGACATCGTCCGACTCAGCGGCCAGCGCGGCGCATTGACCGTCCTGCGCACCGTCGTACCGGCCGTGCTCTACCGCGGGATGGACTACAGCCTGGCCCTGGCTGAAGTGCTCGAGGTACGTGGGTTCAGTGCACGGCAGTCCGGCCAGCGCGGCAGACCGCTCGGCTCGCTGCTCCTGCTCGTCGCAGGATTCCTCGCTGTTGGGGCAACCATCACCGGATCTGGGTTCATTTTCCTCGCCGCACTCGCCTGCCTCGCGGCCGCCAGTACACGCAGCGCACGACGAGCCTGGCACGGTATCCGGATACTTCCCTGGCCGCGACCGGCCTCCATCGTCGCTGCCTGCTTGCTGCTCGCTGGTGGCTGTTTCGTGCTCAGCCTCGGCCTACCCACCAGCGATCTAGCCTACTCACCGTATCCGACGCTCCGCTGGCCCGGCTTCGCTCCCGTGAGCGGCCTGGCGTACCTCGCGCTGGTCGTGCCAGCGCTCGCACTCGGAAGAGGCCGGCGATGATCGAGGTCTCGTGTCTGCGGTACCGCTACCCTACCGGATCCTCGTCAGCCCTCGAGATTCCGAGCTGGAGCGTCGGGCCTGGCGAGTTCGTCGTGCTCGCTGGTCGGAGCGGCTCGGGCAAATCGACGTTCCTGCGGAGCCTGGTCGGGCTGGTTCCGCACTTCTACGGCGGGTGGTTCGGTGGACAGGTCGTCGTCGCGGGACGCGATACGCGCCAGTATCGTCCCAGCGCACTCGCCGACCTCGTCGGCTACATCGGGCAGGAACCGGAAACGCAGGTGCTCCTCGATCGAGTCCGCGACGAGGTCGCCTTCGCGCTGGAAAATCTCGGCTTCCCGCCAGGAACGATCGCGGCTCGCGTCGAAGAGGCGTTCGACCTCCTCGGCATCGCCCATCTGCGCGACCGGCCGATCGAAACGCTCTCCGGCGGCGAGCGCCAGCGGGTCGTTCTCGCAGCAGCACTGGCGCTGCGCCCCCGGGTACTCGTCCTCGACGAGCCCACCTCGCAGCTCGACCCCTGGACGGCTGACTCGCTGGTCGAAGTACTGCGGCGTCTCGTCGATGAGCTCGGAATCACCGTGCTCGTCAGCGAGCACCGGCTCGACCGGCTGCTCGCCAGCGCGACGCGTGTCACTGTCCTCGAAGGCGGGAGGATGATGCATGACGGCACACCCTCCGAAACGGTCGTGCACCTTCCCGAACCACCGCTCCTGGTGCAGCTCAGTGAACTGTTCGGCTGGACACCACCGGCGCTCAGCGTGGCCGAGGCCAAGCGACGTCTCGGCCCCCTGCCGTCCGCACCGCTGGGCCGACCGACTGGGTGGGCGTGCGGCGAGCCGGTGGTCGAGCTCGAACGAGTGACCTGCCGCCTGGGTGAACGCCGGGTGTTGGACGATATCAGCGTCGCGTTCGCCAGTGGACAGGTGACAGCGATCGTCGGACGGAACGGCGCCGGTAAGACGACGCTCCTCCGTGTCGCGCTCGGTCTGCAAGCGATCGAGCGTGGTCAGGTGCGACTGCTCGGTCGGCCAGCAGGGCGCCGCCTGGAGCCGGAGATCCGCCGCGTGGTCGCCTACGTCCCGCAGTTTCCGGCCGCGTTGCTGCTGGGAGCTCGCCTCGTCGACGACTTGACAGCGGTCCAGCGACTCCGCGGCGCAAAGCAGGCAGATGCACACGCCTTACTCGAGGCGCTCGATCTCGCTTGCCTTCTCGAGCGTCACCCGGCTGACCTCAGCAGTGGGGAACGGCAACGTGCCGCGCTCGCTGTCGCGCTGGTCGGCCAGCCCAGGTTGATCCTGCTCGACGAACCGACGCGCGGACTCGGCTTCCGGCACAAGGAACGGCTCGCAGCCGAACTCCGACGACGAGCCGAGGATGGCGCTGCCGTCATCGTCACTACCCACGACGTCGATTTCGCCGCTCTCGTCGCCGACCGCGTCCTTCTGCTCGCCGACGGGCGGATCGTCGCGGATGGGGTGCCGGAACGCGTACTCGGAGAGACGTTCGCCTACGCACCGCTCGTCAGCCGGATTTTCGGCCCCGCGTTCCGCAGCATCGCGGATGTCGCACGCGCCCTCAGTGCCGAACGCGCTCGACCCAAGCACGGTGGAACCACACACCACCCGGAGCTCACGCCCGGGCGATGACGCTCGTCTGACCTCGCTGGCGGGCGAGAAGGGCACCTCTCGTTCCCTGAGAGGAAGCGAGACACGCCGCACCCATCCATGCCGCTGGAACCGTAACCGGTGGCTTCGGGTAGGCACCCCAGCATGCCTAGCAGACGATGCTGGCTCGATCCGACCGTATCGACCCGCAGCGCTCGCCAGGAAAACAGCGTGCCGATTCGGAGCGCTCACTCTGGCGGTGCCCGCCGGATACGGTTACCGACGATTGCGCAGGCGCCACCACTGATAGCGAATCCAGCCGGAGAGACCGCGTCGCGGCGGTGGCAAGTCGATATCGCGACCGCGCCAGCGGCGCGGCCGGTCGGGAGTCCAGCGATCGCCAGCGACCAACTGCCGCGCAACTGGGGTAAAGAAGGCTAGAAGACTCAGGATCGCGAGGAAGAGTGCCAGCGTACGCGACCAGTCCCGCATCAGTAAGGCGAGCAGCGCGATCAAAAACGCTGCAGCGAGCAGAGCGGTATCGCGCGGCAGCTCCAGACGCGGCCACCGCCGTCCTGGCCGAGGCATCCGCACGCGAGGCCGACGCAGCTGGCGCAGCAGACGTCGCCAGCGCGGTTCGCGTTCCGCCTTCTCCAGGATCTCGAGGATTTGCTCTTCGAGGCGCGACGGACGACGCTCCTGCGGCATGGTCGCCCTCCTCAGTCCGCGCGGCCGGGTGCTCGCACGAGTTCAGCCACCGCCGCGAGCAGGTGGTCGACTTCTTCGTCGCTCGTGCTCCAGCCGGGCGAGAACCGCACCGTCCCGTGCGGGAACGCCCCGAGAGCGCGACACGCTTCCGCTGCACCGTGGAGCCCGGCACCGCACAGGATACCGTAACCACTCTCCAGCATCGCACCGAAATCGGCTGGCCGCCAGCCCTGCACCACGCAGGAAACGAGCGGTGCCCGCTCGCTCGCCTGGCCAACGATCTCCACGCCGGGGATATGCGCGAGACCGCTCGTCAGTCGGTCGGTCAGTTGGCGCAAGCGCTCACGCAGCGTCTCGGCACCCAGACAGGCACGCCATTCGAGTGCGGCACCGAGCGCGGCGATCCCTGGTGTATTCACTGTGCCGGCTTCGTATCGTTCCGGCAACGACCAAGGTTGGATGATCTCCGGGTAGTCGCTCGCGGTCGCGCCCTCCCGAAGCGGCGTCAGTTCCGAGAGCTCAACGCGCGGGCCGAGAATAAGCGCACCGGTTCCCGGTGGACCGAACAGCCACTTGTGTCCGCTCAGCGCGACGAGGTCCGCCTCGAGGTCATCGAGCGTGAACGGAAGGGCTCCGGCAGTCTGTCCTGCGTCGACGAGGACGAGAGCACCGTGCGCGTGCGCCAGCTCGGCGATCTCCCGAACCGGCTGGACGGCTCCAGTCACGTTCGAGGCATGACTCACCACGACCAGACGCGTATTCGGACGCAGCGCCCGCCGCACATCGTCCGGGTCCACGATCCCGGATGGCCCGACCCGGACCACCGTGGTGGTGACGCCGACGACCTCCAGCGCGCGCAAGGGACGCCGTACTGCCGCGTGCTCGAGCGCAGTCGTCACCGCATGATCACCCGAGCCCAGCAACCCTTTGATCGCCAGGTTGAGCGCGTCTGTCCCGCTCGCCGTGAAAATCACTCGCCGCGCGTCAGCCAGACCGAAGAGCGCTGCCAGTCGCTCGCGCGTCCGCTCGATCGCCTCCCAGGTCGAGACGGCGAGACGATGGCTCGGCCGCCGCGGAACGCCACTCGCATCCTCCAGGAAGCGACCGAGCGTCCGCAACACCGGCTCCGGCTTTGGCCAGCTCGTCGTCGCGTTGTCGAAGTAGCTCACCACCAGGCTCACATCCCGACGTATCGCGCGTAGAGCGTTCGAGCGACGGCAGGATCGGTCGTCCCGCGGACGATCGCCCGTCCGTCACGGAAGACGGTCAATTCATAACCGTCCACGATGAATCGTATCAGGTATGGGTTATGCTGCACCGCGCCGAGCGGCGCGAGTCGTGCGGCCAGTTCCGTGAGATCGAGCTCCGGTCGCGGGTAGACGGAGACTTGCACGGCGTCCCGCCCGCACAGTTGGACTGTCCGACTCGGCGCCGTCGCCTGCAAGAATGCACGCTCGCCACGGCCACAGGCGGGACAATCCACACGCCGGGTCACTGGGATCCGGGCGATTTCCAGCGACCAGAGGTCGAGGGACAGGAGCGACCGGTTGAGGCTTGCCCGGTCACCGACGAGCAGCTTGATCACCTCGCTCGCCTGCAGTGCACCGATGACTGCTACGACCGGTCCGAGCACGCCAGCAGTGTCGCAGGTCGGAGCGACACCGGGTGGCGGCGGATCGGGGAAGATACAACGGAGGCAGGCCGCTTCGCCTGGCACGACTGTCAACGTGGTTCCCTGCGTGCCGACGGCACCGCCGTAGACCCACGGTTTGCCGAGTTCCAAGGCTGCGTCGTTCAGAAGATACCGGAGCTCGAAGTTGTCGCTTCCATCGACCACGACGTCCACGTCCTCGATGAGCGCGCGGATCGAGGACGCGTCGACGTCCTGCACGACCGGCTCGATCCGCACCGAGTGGTCGATCCGCGCCAGCGCACGGGCTGCTGCCACCACCTTGGGTAGCCCGGCTTCGACGTCGGCCTCCTCGTACAGGACCTGCCGCTGCAGGTTCGTCCACTCGACCACGTCGCGGTCGACCAGGCGCAGGAACCCGACCCCAGCACGAACGAGCAGCGCAGCCACCTGGCTCCCCAGCGCGCCCACACCGAGGAGACAGACACGCCCTTTGCGCAACCGCTCTTGTCCAGCCGTGCCGATCGAAGGAAGGAGGATCTGCCGGTGATGGCGCCCTCGTTGCTCCTCGCTGGTCATCGCGTGGACCCCGCCCTCTCGCCATATATGGTACAGTTGCCGACCGGTGCGCCCCAAGGCGCCCGCTTCCCGGAACGATGACGACCATGCCGAGTTCTCGCCGATGGTGAGCGATCGGGAAGCGCTATCCGACCGACGCGCACTTGCCGAACAGGAGTGACTCGTGGCTACGGTTCGCTTGACTGTCGTCGATCGCGACGGGACCGTGAGTTTTCTCGGACCTGGCCACGCGATCAAGATGCTGACTGCCGCCTGCAGTCGAAACCCGCGCACGGTGAAAGAGTTGCTCGAGTATGCCGCACCGTACGATACCGACTTCGTTGCGAGCGTCCGGGCCGGGCTGGCTGTCTTCGACGAGCACAATACGCCCGAGAATACCGCAGCGTTCCAGACCGTGGCTCGCACGGTCGAACCGGAACGACTGCCGCCCTTCCGTGTCCTCGACGAGTTGACGCGTACCCTCAGCCTGCAGCCAGTCGGCGTGGGTCTCGTCCTCTACAACCTCGAGGCACGCCGGATCGTTCAACTGGTCAATCGTTATGGGGAACTCTTGCGCCAAGATCGCGGCCGCATTCGCCGGGGCGGCGAACCGACGCGCATCCTCTACTCGTACCGCCTCCCGGACGAGTGGCGGATCCTGCCCTAGCGCTTTTCGCTCGACTTCCCGTCGTCTCGCAGCCGAGGCCGTCGGCGACTCATCAGCCCACCGAGGAAGAGTTGCTGGAGATGCTGCCCAACCGAAAGTTGGCTCAACTCGCTGGACGCGTCGTGCTGCAGCTCGCCGGGACGGCGCTCCTGCGTTGCCCACTCCAGCCGGGTATCGCGTGCCTGCTCGAACCGCTCCTGTAACCGTCCCAGAGCCGCCTCCGAGCCCTCGGCGACAAGTGTCCGCAGATCCTGGAGTTCAGCGATCGTCGCATCGAGCCAGCGGACGATCGCCTCCCCGTTCGTCGCGCAGATGTCCCGGTACATCCTCGGGCTTCCGGCAGCGAGTCGGGTCGTATCGCGGAAACCACCCGCAGCCAGCGGGCCCATCTCGCGCCAGGCAACATCGCGGCTCGTCACGCGCATGAGCGCGACGGAGAGCAAAAACGGCACATGACTGACTGCGGCGACGTAGGAATCGTGTTCAGCAGGGTCGAGGAAGCGCGGCTCGGCACCGAGCAACTGCACCAGTCCGAGTACCGTCTCGATCGCTTCCCGACTGGCAGTGAGCGACGGTGTCACCACCCAAATGGCGCCGCGGAAGAGGTCCGCATCGGCCCCTTCGATACTCTGCGTCTTCCCAGCCATCGGATGCCCGCCGACGAAGTGCACCCGCGGCGGCAACCGCTCGGCTGCCCAGCGCAGGACAGCTGCCTTGGTGCTGCAGGTATCGGTGACGATCGCCCCGTCGGGCGCATAGTCGGCGATCGCGTCGAACACCTCGGGCACCGCCGAAGGCGGCGTGGCGACGATGATCAGATCGGCGTCACGCAGCGCTTCCGCCAGGCTCCACGTCGTGCGGTCGACCGCCTTGATCCGCTTCGCTTCGTTCTGGTGAAGCAGCTCGATATCGAACCCCACCACCTCGAGGCTACTCCGCTGTCCCTGCTCATTCGCCCACTTGCGCAGCCCCAGGCCGATCGACGCCCCGATCAGCCCTAAGCCGACGATCGTCACTCGTTGCATTACCTGCCTCCTGGCATGTTCGCACTTTCTGTCAATCGTACCACAGCGACCTCAAGGCCGGATCAGTTCGAGATCGACGGTGCGGATCCAACCGTCACGCCCGTCACGGAGCTCGACGTGGAGCCAGGTCGCGCTTCCTACCTGTTCCTGCTCACCGAGGAAGCGCAGCTCGGTGCCTGGTTCGAGAGTGTCGACGATCGGATACTGTGTCCCTGGCCCGCCCCGCAAGTTGACGGGCGCCCCCTGCGCCACTCGGTGAGTCGGTTGCCACGTCGGCGTCGCAGCTGGCTTCGGTTTCGGCGTGGTGACCGGTGACGGCGTCACTGCGCTCGCACCGAGTTCCGCGACCGGGGACGCTCCGGCCGTGACGGTCACTTCCACCGTCGGCGTCGCCGGTAATCGCGAAACAAAATCCGAAAAGATCGGTGCGAGGCGCGCATACAACCAGATGAAACCAGCCAGCGCGATGAAGATCGCGAGCCCCATCGCCAGACCGAGCCAGATCCCCGATTGGCGTGACCGCTGCCGGAGACGTGCCGAAAGTTCCTGATCGACCACCGCTCTGCTCCACCCACTGGTCGAGGCAGTTGACCGCCCGATTCCGCAGCGCAGTATAGCCCAGGGTGCGGTAGACTCGTGCCGAACCTGGTGCGCAGAGACGACCGAAAGGAGCCAGCGATGGCGGACTTCAAGAATTACATCGGTGGCAAATGGGTCGATGCCAAGAGCGGGGCCACCTACGAGCGGCGGAATCCAGCGACGGGCGAACTCATCGGCGTCTACGCCAAGAGCGGCCCGGAGGACGTCGCCGCCGCTGTCGAGGCAGCCAAGGCGGCCTTCGACCGCTGGCGCAAGCTGCCGGCGCCCAAGCGAGGCGAGATCCTCTACCGCGTCGGCCAACTCCTCGTCGAGCGGAAAGAACAGCTCGCCCGCGAGATGACCGAGGAGATGGGGAAAGTCCTGACCGAGGCCCGCGGGGACGTCCAGGAAGCGATCGACATGACCTTCTACATGGCAGGAGAGGGACGGCGCCTCTGGGGACAAACGACCCCGTCCGAGCTGCCGCACAAATGGAACATGACGCAGCGGCGACCACTCGGTGTGGTCGGGCTCATCACCCCGTGGAACTTCCCGCTGGCGATCCCAGCCTGGAAGATCATGCCGGCCCTTCTCTGCGGGAACACGGTCGTCTTCAAGCCAGCCAGTTATACGGCCCGCTCGGCCGTCAGGCTCGTGCAGCTCTTCGAGGAAGCCGGCCTTCCGCCCGGAGTGCTCAACCTCGTCCTCGGTACCGGCGATACGGTCGGAACCGCGCTCGTCCAGCACCCTGATGTCGCGCTCATCTCCTTCACCGGCTCGAACGAGGTGGGCCAGCAGGTGGCTGTCGAGTGCGCCCGGCTCGGCAAGCGCGTCTCGCTCGAGATGGGTGGGAAGAACGCGATCATCGTGATGGACGATGCCGACCTCAAGCTCGCGCTCGATGGGATCGTTTGGAGTGCCTTCGGCACGTCCGGCCAGCGTTGCACGGCAGCCAGTCGCGTTATCGTCCACGAGGCAGTCTTCCGCGAGTTGGCCGACCAGCTGGATGCCCGGGTCAGCCGACTCAAGCTCGGCAACGGCCTCGATCCCTCGACCGACGTCGGTCCGCTGGTCAGCGAGAGCCAGCTCGAGCGAGTCCACCGCTACGTCGAAATCGGCGCGCAGGAGGGTGCGCAGATCCTCACCGGCGGGCAGATCGCCCGCGAGGGGGAACTGTCACGCGGTCACTTCCACCAGCCGACCGTCTTCATCGACGTACGACCGGATATGCGCATCGCCCAGGAGGAAATCTTCGGGCCCGTCACCGCACTCATTCGCGTCCGGAGTCTCGAGGAAGCGATCGAGGTATGCAACGGCGTCCGCTACGGCCTATCGGCCTCGATCTTCACGCGCGACATCAACAAGGCGTTCCGGGCGATCGAGGACGTCCACACCGGCATCTTCTACGTGAATGCCGGGACGATCGGGGCGGAGATCCACCTCCCGTTCGGCGGTACGAAGGCGACCGGGAACGGTCACCGCGAGGCCGGTCAGGCGGCACTCGACGTCTTTACCGAGTGGCAATCGATCTTCATCGACTACAGCGGGCGCTTACAGCGCGCCCAGATCGACGTCGAGCAGATAACGGTGGGCGACTGAGGGTATCGTGCGCGTCGGTGAGGCGCCGCGGGACACTCCCGCGGCGCCTCACCGGTCTGTGCTGTGGGCTCAGGCTGTGCCGGTAGCACCGGCGAATCGCCGGGGTGAAAAGGCCGGTGGGAAAACCGCTTCACTTTCCTGCTCGATCGCTTCCGCGACGAGATCGGCGGTCACCGGCGCCAGCATGATACCGAGCCGGAGATGCCCTGTCGCGACCCACAAGTTGCGCCAGCCCGGTAGGCGCCCTAAAGCCGGCAGGTCATCGGCTGTTCCTGGCCGTAATCCGGCACCCACAGCGACGATCTCTTCGTGGAGGAGCGCCGGTGCCACCCGCCGGGCCGTGTCGATGCACTGCCAGAGCCCTTGTGGGGTCGGTCGTGTCCCCCAGCGCCCGCGCTCGACCGTCGTCCCGATCCAGATCAGCCCGTCCACGCGCGGGACGACGTAGCTGGCAACGCTCGGCCCACCCAAGATGTGGCGCGGGCGTGCAGTGCTTCCTTCTACCAGTGCCATTTGCCCCTTGACCGGCACGGTCGGTAAAGAGACGCCGAGCGGAGCGACCAGTTGCCCCGTCCAGGCTCCTGCTGCCAGCACGACCGCACTGGTCGGGAGCCGCTCGTGCACCGTGTGCACTGCGACTACCCGATCCCCAGCCGCTTCGAGTGCAGTGACCGCAGTGTGTTCGTAGACGGTCGCACCACGACGTTGGGCGGCGGCGACTGCCGCGCGGACGAGCTGCGGCACCAGCACACTGGCCCCATCCTCGATGAGGAGCCCGCCTTGGATATGCACCGGAAGCAGCGGCTCGGCCTCACGCGCAGCCGGGCCGTCCAGCCACTCGACAGTGAACCCAACTGCGTCGAGCCAATGACCGACCTCGCGCAGCGTCGCTACTTCGTCGTCCGTCTCCGCGACGAGCAAGCTCCCCCACTGGCGGTAGCCGACCGAAAGGCCCGTCTCCTCTTCGAGTGTGCCGACCAGCCAGGGATAGGAGCGGATACTCCGCCAGAGCAACTGCACGAGTTCGGGCAGGTACTGGCGCTGGTCGAGAGGGCTGACGATACCAGCCGAGGCGAGCGACGTGCCCTCACCGACCGCCTCGCGTTCGAGCAGCACGACCCGTTGGCCCCGGCGTGACAGTGCGTACGCGATCGTCGCACCGATCACCCCGCCCCCGACAACGATGACATCCGGATAGGGTTCGAGCTTTCTCGTCATACCTCCACTCCTTCCCGTCGCGGCGGCGTACCCCCAGACGGTGCAGCCGAGCCCTCGGGCTGGAAGCCCTCGTGCGAACCATACCATCGCGATAGCTGCGCGGAGCGCGCCTCCTGGTACCGGAGCTGTACGCTGCGTCGGCTCGATCGTCCGTTCGTCCACCAGCTCGCTTGGAACGCCGCGCGACAGCTCGCTCACGGTGACTCGTTCGTCTCCGAAAAGACCCCTTGACACAGTGACACAGGTGTGCTATCGTAAGGATGCGATCCCGACGAGTCGTCGTCGGACCGTCGCAGGGCATCCGGGAGACCGGATAGCCCGATCCGGTTCCGGTAGCCACCTACCGGGACTGCCGCTCCGAGAGGGCGGCACCAGAATCGACCTCCAACCGGACCGGCGCGAGCCGGGAAGGGGGTGAGTTCGAGACTGGCGGAGCGCGCCGGGACACGAAGGGCTCGTCGGGGTCGCGTTTTCTGTCTCGTCCACCAGCAAGGCCTGCCCTCCATGCAGCACACCGTCGGGCCTGGCGCACGCTGCAGCGACCAGGGAGTACAATGTTTCTCCCCGCTCGTTGTGCTCGCTTCTGTGAGAAACGCGTGCAACGCTCGGTTCCTGGTTCACCGCGCTCGCTTACAGTGCAGGAGCACGCGTGCTATCCTCGAGGCATGTGAGCGGGAACGGGGGAATGCGTGGAACCGAACCACTCGTCACCGATCGATGCCATCCAGCATGCAGTCCGCGAGATCGTCTCCTTGCACCGGATCACGGTCGACCAACTGAAGGAGTTGATTCGCGTTCAGGGGCAAACCACCGATCAGCTACGCGGTGTCTCCGAGGCGATGCGTGAGGTCAGTACGCTGTTCCGCGAGATGACCGGAGCGCAAGGCCGGGTGAACGAGATCTTGACGACGGTCGCGAACCAGATCGAACGAGTCGCAGAGGCCGATGCGGCCATCCGTCAAGCCGTCGTCGCGCTGGCCGACCAGTTCGAACACGTGACAGGCCAACTGGTCGGTGTCAACGTGTTGCTCCGGCAGATCGTGCGCGAGCAGGAGCGCCTCGCGCTCCTCGTACTCGGGCAAGAGATCGAGCGACACGTTCCCACCATGTTCTGCCGCTGGCTGACCCAGCTCCGGTGGGGAACACCTGGCCTCTTCTACGATGAACTGCAGCTGTCCAGCGAGGCCGCAGAGGTCTGGCTCAGTGCCCGGGTAGCGGTCTCCGGTACCCTGCGCTATCCCGGCAGGCAAGGACCGATCTGGCTCCTCCTGTGGGTGGTTCCGCAACTGGATGAATCGACACTGGCGGTCACCGGCGAACGCATCGAACGATTGCGTCGAGAACTCTCGTCCGTCGTCGCTGTCTTGGCCCCGATCCGGACGGAAATCCCAGCGGAAACAGCGATCGCCCGTGGCACGCTCGTCCTCACCGAGGAGGGACTCCGAGGATGGGAGCAGATACTCGGTAACCCCGGCACGGACGAGAGCGTCGAGTAACTCCTGTCCTCCCAGGTACCGGACACCGCGAACGGAGATGCGATGATCGATCGTTTCCTCGACCGCCTGGCGGCGCTCGTCGAACCGACGATTCTCGCCCTCGTCATCATTCTCCTGGCCTGGATCGTACTCCGCCTGACCCGCGCGACGATCCAGCGCGCAGTTGCACGGGCGCTGCAATCCGAGCGGTTGTCCGCGCGCGAAGAAGCCGCGCGTGTCCGCACGTTGACGACGCTCGCTGAATCGGCCGTACGCTTGACCGTAATCCTTCTCGCCCTGCTCACGATCCTCTCAATCTATGGCGTGCCGATCGGCCCGTTGTTGGCGAGTGCGGGCGTCGTTGGTCTGGCTCTCGGCCTCGGTGCCCAGACACTCATCCGCGACGTCATCGCAGGGATCTTCATCGTCCTGGAGGACCAATACCACGTCGGGGACGTGATTCACGTCAACAATGTGAGCGGCTCGGTGGAAGCGCTGACACTCCGGTACACGGCGCTCCGCACGCTCGAGGGTGCCTACGTCATCGTCCCGAACGGGGAGATCCGTATCGTCCAGAACCTGTCGCGTGATTGGGCACGTGCGATCATCGATGTCCCGCTGGTCCCGGAGGAGGACGTCGATCGCATCATCGATATCCTGCGGCCGCTTCTGGCGGCACTGCCGAGCGATCCTGAGCTGGGGCCTCTCGTTCTCGAGCCGGGCGAGGTGTTCGGCGTGGAATCGATCGGCCAGCAGCAGGCGACGATCCGGATCGCGGTGAAGACGCGACCTCGCGAGCAGTGGCGCGTCGCGCGGGAGCTACGCCGTCGCATCCTGTACGCCCTGCGCGAGGCCGGTATCAGTGCCCCTTATCCGCGAACCGTCATGATCTTCCACCCGTCCTCGCCACAGCCACCAGCTTCGTCCTGAAAGGCATGCTAGACTGACCGTAGGTGAAGGCGGTAAGCCGAGCAGGGGGAGTCCGATGCGCGTCGTGCGGAATGTCGGTTACCTGAAGCGTCGTCAGCGCGCGTCGCGCGTCATGATCGCCGTCGGGCTCACCGGCTTGTTCGGTTCGATCGCCCTAACCTTCTTCCAGCAGCTGCTCTATATCTATCTCGCGTACGCTGCCCTCATCACTGGCTTCCTCTTTTTCAATGCTGGGATGCAACAGTGGGCGAAGTGGAACCGGCGCCCGCGTCCTGACGAGCTTTTGGATGCAACCTTGCGTCGTCTCAACGATCGCTACACGCTCGTCCACTACCCGGACATCCCCGCCGGCTGGCGACCGGAACATGTGCTCGTCTGGCCCGGGGGTATCCTGAACATCACGACACGGGAACTGGCGGGCCGTATCGTCGTGCGCGGCACACGCTGGCGGCGTTTGGATCGCTTTATCCTGCGTCTCCTGACCTTCGGCGGACCGCCGCTCGGCAACCCGACCGTCGAATGCCAGCGCCAGATGGAGGCACTCCGCACGTTTCTCCAGCAGCGCGACTTGCCCGGAGCCGAGCACGTCGATGGGCTGATCGTCTTTCTGAACGATCAGGCCCAGCTCGAAGTGGTCGAGAGCCCGATCACCGTCGTCACCCGCAAGGAGCTCCTCGACGCGATCCGCGCCTACGGTACCGAGCGGCGACTGAGCAACGCTGAGATCGAGGAGATCGTGACGGCACTCGCGCAGGGCGAACAGGTCGAAGGACCGATTTCGCTCCCGACACGCGAACCAGCCAAGGCGAAATGAGCGAACGGATCGATGCGCTTCCTTCGCAACCAGCGCCGCGGTGGCCAGTCCTCGGACACGAACGAGTCACCAGCACGCTGACCCGCGCACTCCATGCTGGCCAGGTTCACCATGCCTACCTCTTCGCCGGCCCAGCGGGGATCGGCCGGACGACGTTGGCCTACGCCTTCGCGAGCGCGCTGCTCTGCGAGGCACCGCTCGCCGAACGCCCATGCGGCCATTGCCGAGCGTGCGAGCGCGTCGCCCGGCGCGTCCATCCGGACGTGACGCGGATCGCACTGGATGCGGAACCGGACGACATCAAGCTCATCTCGATCGATCGGATCCGAGAGTTCCGTGCGAGCCTCTCGCTGCGCCCGCTCGAAGGTGCTTGGCGCGTCGCGATCATCGACGATGCCGAGCGACTCTCGCGCGACGCCGCGGATGCGCTCCTGAAGACATTGGAAGAGCCTCCACCGTATGCAGTACTGCTGCTCATCGCCGAGGACACTCACGCCCTGCCGGAAACGATCCGCTCGCGTTGCCAGATCTTTCACCTCACCCCGCTCCCGGCACACGTGATCCAGGAGGCGTTGTCCGCACGCGGTGTCAGTCGTGAGCGTGCGAAACGGATCGCCACCCTCGTGCGCGGGCGGATCGCCGAAGCCTTCCGCCTGGTGGAGGACGAAACTGCCCTCGCCGGGTACGAGCAGCGGGTCGGAGAAGTCGTCGCTGCGATGTCCGAGCCGTTGGCGGCAGTCGGGTTCGCGCGACGTCTCACCGAGCAGTACCGGCGAGGCAAGCGGGCAGCGGTGCGGAAGATGTTGCTGCTGGCCGCTGAACTCTGGCGCGACGCGGTCTGGCTGGCCGCCGACCAGGCAGCACCGATCGTACACGAGGAAGCCCGAGCAGCACTCCAAGCGCTGGCACGACGCCGAGGGCTCGCTGGGACGGTCGCAGCACTCGAGGCGACACTCCAGAGCATGGCTGACCTGGAGGCGAACGTGCAAGCGCGACTGGCACTGGATGCGCTGGCGGTCGTGTGGACGGAGCAGAGCGGATGAGGTGTGCGGTCCGACGGCTCGGCTCGGCAGGTGTCGAGTGGGCGGAGACACCGGCCGACTCGTCCTGGCTAGCAGTGCCAGGGCCGCTCGGCGAGGAAGCAGCAGCACTCGTCGGTGCGGAGCCACTGCTCGTTTGCGAGGATGACAGCGACCTCCTCTCCGCACGCCCGTTGCGTGAGGACGAGCTGCGTGGGTTGCCAGCACTCCTGGAGCGCGGTCTTACCCTCGCACGGTCGCTCACTGCGGAGTGGGCCAAGAAGGTGCGCGGCATCCGGCCCTCGCTCGCTGGCGGGATCGTGCTCGAGTTGGTCACGTCGTCGGCGAGCGAGGTCACCCAGCTGGTTCGAACGCTGAGTGAGCGATACGACTGTCCGATCGCGGTGGTCACCCTCGAACCAGACCTGGCGTTGCACGGTAGCCTCGGGCGCATTGCTCGCGATGACGGCTCGGTCGAGCGAGCTTTGACCCGCCTCTTGCAGGGGAGCCGCCTGCGACCCGGCCGCTATCCCCGCATCGGTGCGACAGTCGTTACGCCGCGTGGCGTCGGTATCGTCCAGTCGGTCCGCACACGCGACCGCACCGTCCTCGTCCGGATCGGCGAGGAATCGGTGCGGTTCGGAGTCGACGACGTGAGCGATCCGCCGTGGGCCTAGGAACCCGCTGGTGGCGCTGGCAAGCGGACGAGGAAAAGCCCGCGCTCGGTCAGCACGTACGCCAAACCCTGCACATCGTCCACCGCTACGTCGAGAAGTCCGTCGAGCGACGGTGCTCCAGCCCCGCTCACGAACTGCTGGACGACCGTGCCGTCCGTGCGCAGCCGGATGATCCGGCCGCTCCGCGTCCCCACGTAGCGGTAGGGGCGCTCCGGTTGCTGCGACAGGGCCACCGCGTCGCTCACCGGTGGGTCGATCTGGGGCTTGGCCTCCGTTTCCAGCGCGCCACGGTAGAAGCTGAGCACCGTCCCATCAGCGAGCAACACATGGATCCGACCGTCGATCTCGAAATCGACCGCTGCGCGCAGCCGATCAGCTGATTGGCCACCGGTCCAGTCCTCGGGCAGGTTCTGATAGGAACCGCTCAGGAAACGGAGGATCTGTCCGCTCTGCGGCTGCAGCAGGTAGAGGTTCCCAGTGAAGGCACCGACAGCCGCGACGTTCTGGTACGGGGCGCCAAACGTGCCCACTGGAATTGCGCTCCAGCGGGCAGTCGTGGGATCGAAACGATACGCGACGCTGCCGTCGAACGCCACCGGGACACCGTCGTCCCAGGTTGCACCGACGAGCGTCCCCACCGCGACACCATCGACCCGGTCACCTGGACCGAGCAGGCGTACGAGACGCGTTCCACCAGCATCGAGCCGGTACAGCGCATCGGTGAGCAGGTAGAGCTGACCGTTCCCGAAGAAGAGACGCGGTGTGACACCGTCCGGAGCCGGGGGTACGGCACCGAGGAGCTGTACCGCATTCGCCGGCAACCGCTCGACATGCAGCAACCGATCGAGGGCACGCTCGATCGCCGCCCGTTCCTGCGTGACGAGCTGCGGATCCAGTCCAAGTGCAGCGGCACGTTCCAAACGCTGTGAAGCTGTGTGCAGGTAGGCTCGCGCGATCGCCGGGTCGGTTGACTGTTCAGCCAGCTGGCGCTCGGCAACCGCGGACTGGTACAGCTGCGTGTACGCCTGTTCACGCTCGGACGTTCGCTCGCTTTGGATCGAGACGACCAGCGTCGTCGTGAGTGCCCCGATGATCCCCAAGGCGATGAGCCCGGTCAGGCGACTCGCTGGCAAGCGCGGCAACTGACGACGCACCGGGGTGAGATCGGGAAGCCGAATGCGGTCCTCGTGTCGCTCCAGTCGGGGCAGACCGAATGTCCCTTCATCCTGCGGGAGAAGCGGTCGCCGTCGGCGCCGGAAGAGCTGCCAGATCCCGGCTAACCCGGTGACGGTCGCAATGGCGAGCCCAGCGATAAGCTCGATCAGCGTTCGCCCCCTACCCCTGGGAGCCGCTGGTGGCGGCTCGCTGTCAACCCCTTCACCGACCTGTTGCCCGTACACGGCGAGTGGGTCATCGTCCGGCTGGGCCGTCGCTCGGGTTCCTGGTTCGTCCGCAGCCCACTCCTCCGGCGCGTTTCTAGTCTGCCCGTGCGCCTGCACCGCGTCAACATCCGATCCGTCCACACTCGTCGCAGGACGTTCGTCCTGCGGTTGGCGCTCCGGCAGGAGGAGCCGCAAGAGTTCGCTCACGCGGCGGACGGGTTGCTGTGTGAACCGGAGCGGTTCCGGAAGACGCAAGGCGACCACCGGGGGGCTGGTGGGATCGCCGTGATCGAGGGACAGCTCTTCGAGCAGATCGAAGATCTGTGCAGGAGTCGCATCCACGAGACGTCTTCCGTACCGAGACAGCAACTCTTGCCCGTAGGCTGCTGTCGTCAGCACGAGGAGGTCACCGGGAGCACTGCGGGTGTAATAGAGAGCTGGCTGGAGCTGGCGTGCGCTCCCGAGCGCGCTCGCGAAGCGTGCCGGCTCGTCCGCTTCGGGCGGAAAGGCGAAGATCTCGCGATCTTGTGTGACGATCGCTGCACTCGGCGGAACCTGTGCGAGCACGAGGTCTTTACCGTTCAACAAAGCACAGGTCGCACCGAAGCGATGCCACTGGGAACCGGGACGACCGCTGTTGAGCGTCACCAGCCAGTGGTTGGCGCGCAGAAAGGCTTCCGTGAGCGCCTCGCTCAGCTCGTCCAGCGAAGCGTGCGGGCCGAGTTGCCAGACAGCATGCTGCAAGAGGGCGAGCACGCGCCGGCCGACCTCCGGGCTGCTCGGGAACGGCTCGAGCGGTTCGACCACGGCCGCGAAGAGCCGCAACCCGGTCGTTTGCTGTTCACCGCTGAGCTGCAATGCAGCATAGGGCGACGAACTGGCCCGCGCGAACCGGACGCTCCGCTCGACGACGTACGACATCCCTCTTCGCTCCTCTCGCCGATCGCCAGGTCCGTGCCAGGCAACACGGCACCCCAGAGCGCGGGGATCCGGTGTTCCCACGCGCCAACGCACCCCACTGGTGCCTGCCTGGCACCGTGCAGTCTAGCACAGGCGGTGTACGTACGTCTAGAGGAACACGCGTTCGTACGCGGCACCAGAGGTTAGGGGAGATCGTACGGTGACTCCGTTCGCCGGCGTGGGCTCAGTGGGGACTCGCTCAGGAGCTCGTCAGCCGGTTCCTCGAAGCTAGCGGTCTGGCGGGTCTCCGGCCCGAGCAACTCCCGCAGGCTGGCAGCGAACTGGTCATCGCCCAAGGCCAGAGCCAGCTCGTGGGCGAGGCGCAGGTGATAGCGGGCTTCCCCGTCATTGCCGCGATCCAACAGGAGAAGCGCTGCGTTGTAGTGGAGCGCCAGTGCTGCCCGCCGGTCACCCAGTTGCTCCGCCAGCGCGATCGCCTCGCGATAGGTCGTCAGTGCCTCGTCGACCCGACCGGAGGCATCGAGCACCGTGGCTAGACCACGCAGGGCTCGCGCGAGGAGCGGCAACGAATCGATCTCCTGTGCGATCTGTCGGGCAGCCCGGTAATGCTCCTCCGCTTCGCGGAAGAAGTGCAACGACTGGTAGAGGCGGGCGATCCGCCCATGCAGGCGGGCACGAAGCTCGTCGTTCCCCGTCGCCGTGGCCAGTTCGAGCGCTTGCCGGAGATAGCCGATGGCCCCGTGCGGATCGGCATCCTGGAGTTGCAGTTCGGCCAGAAGCAAGAGCGCTCGCTCCTGGGCGGCGAAGTCGCGGGCTCGCTCTGCCTGCTCGCACGCCTGCAGAAGATGCTGTTCAGCTTCCCGGCGCAATCCACGCGCCAGCGCGATCGCCCCCAGCAGCACAGCCAGTTGCGCCTCGAGTTTGAGGCTTCCGGCCGTACGGACGAGGGCTGCTGCGTGCTTGGCAACCGTGATCGCATCCTGGAGCTCACCGAACTCGAGCAGCACTTCGCCGGTCCCGATCAACCAGCGGGCCTGTTCACCGACATCACCGCTCTGTTGGGCCAGCCGGAACGCCTGGTAGAGATATTCGAGCGCCTCGCCACGATGATCGAGTGCGGCATGCGCGAGCCCAGAAAGACCGAACAGCCGCTGGCGCAGCGCCTGATCTTCGTTCGCCTCGCTCTGCTGCTGGGCAAGTTGGAGCAACTGCAGCGCGCGCTGCGGCTGTCGCGCCTCGAGCGAGAACTCGGCAGCATCGAGCAGTGCCCGAATCGCGGCACGCCGGTTGCCGAGACGAAGCTCGAGGTTGGCGAGCTGATGCAGGTGATCCGCTGCGTCGCGGAACTTCCCAGCTTGTCGCTCGATCTGCGTCAAGCCGATCAAGCAGCGGCTCTCCAGCGCGAGGTCGGCTGCTGCGCGCGCTCGCTCGAGCGCCATGACGAGCGCAGCACGGGCCTGACTGAGCCGCCGTTGCTCGGCCAGGATCGCGCCGATCTGGATCGCGATCTCAGCCTGCAGACGATGGTCGATCATCCGCTCAGCTGCCTCATGGGCCTGCTGGAGGAGGGCGTACGCTGCATCGAGGTCGCCGAGTTCCCGGAGGATGGCGACTTGCCGGAGCAAGGCATCGACCATGCCAGCATAGTGACCGACCCGCCGGGCACTCCGACTCGCCCGGTTGTAGAACTCCCGGGCAGCCGAAAGGTTCCCCTCTTGCCGGGCCAGATCGCCGAGCATGAGTGCGGTCTCGACATCCTCGAGCGTGTCGGTGTCCTCGCGACCGGACTCGAGCTGGCGCAGGAGGAGCTCGCGGGCCCGGTCCCGGTCCCCGCGTTGCCAGGCGAGACGAGCCAGGCGAGCCAGTGCACGCCGCTGTCCAGCTGCATTGGCAATCCGCCGCGCTGCTCGCAGCGCTTCCTGGAGATGCAGCTCCTGCTCCCGTTGCCGCTCGGCCTCCCGTGTCTCATCCTCGTCCGGCCCGAGATACTCGGCCAGGATATCGGCTGCCCGTAGGTTCGCCTCCATCAGGACGCGGTCGAACCCCTTCTGCCGGGCAGCGAGGATCACCAGGCGGCTCAGGAGCAACGCCTGATCCGGCCGATCGAGCGCGAGATGACTCGCCTCGTCGAGCACTTCCCACAGGTCACCATCAGCGAGCCGCGCGACCGTGCTCGGATGCTCAGCCGCCGCATACGCTCGCTCGACCGTCAGTCGCCCCTCGACGACATCGCTCGCGATCCGATAGAGCGGATTCCGCTCGATCCCTTGTCGCCGGCGAAGCCAGCGCCCGAACTGCTCGAAGACACTCATCGACTCACCCCAGAGATGCGGTCGAGGTTGCGGAGACACCGAAGGCCCAGCGGAGCGTGTCGAGCGTCACATTGCCCCCGCTCACCACGAGGACGACCTTTTTGCCCGTAAGCTGGTCGCGAATCCGATGCGCCGCAGCCAGGGCGGCGGCGCCAGCCCCTTCAGCGACGATCCGAGTTTCGAGGAGCTCGACCATCGCGCGAGCGATCTCCTCGTCGGTCACCAGCACGATATCGTCGACACGCTCGCGGATGATCCGGAGCGGAAGCTCGAAGGCGACGCGTGTGGCGATCCCCTCGGCGAAGGTGTGTCCTGTCGCGAGTTCCAGGAGGCGCCCCTGGCGCCAGGACTCGTACACGACCGGCATACCGGCTGCCTGGACCCCGATCACCTGAATCGCCGGGTTCACCGTCTTCATGACGATGCCGGTACCGCAGACGCCGCTTCCCGCTCCGATCGGGACGATGACGACTTCGACATCAGGTAGGTCGTCCAGGATTTCCAGCGCGTAGGTACCGACACCAGCGATCAGATCCGGCTCGTTGGCTGAGTGAACGTAGCGGAGCCCCTCAGCGGCCGCGCGCGCCTCACAGGCGAGCCGGGCTTCGTCGAAGTCGCGCCCCGTGAGAACGACCTCCGCTCCCAGCCGGCGCATCGCCGCGACCTTGAGCGGGTTGGCCCCTTCCGGCGCGTAAACGATCGCGCGGACACCGAACAGGCGAGCTGCGTAGGCGATCGATTGTCCATGATTCCCGGTCGAAGCCGTCACGACGCCGCGGGCCCGCTCTTCCGGAGAGAGCTTGCTCATGAGATAGATCCCGCCACGCACCTTGAAGGCACCGATCGGCTGGAGCTGCTCGCACTTCAGGTAGATCTCGCAGCCGAGGTGCTCGCTGAGCAGCGGCGAATGAATGAGCGGTGTCGGTACGAGATACCGTCGCACGACCGCACGCGCACGCACGACGTCCTGAAACGTAGGTGGCTCCAAACGACGATCTTCTCCCGCCCCGGCCACTGTTGCTCCCTCGTCCGACTCGATCGATCCCCCACGCACCACTCCAGCGTACGACGCGCTGGGGAGGTTGTCCATCACCCCAGGTACCCCCACGAGGGTAGTACCCGATGCTCCAGAGTCTGCCACTCGCTCCCTCGGCCCGTCACGAGATGGGGCCGCTCGAACTCGACCGCTCGAACGAGTGTCATCAGATCGGAACAGTCCTGTCACGATTTCGTCACCGGTCACTCCGACAATGGCATTCGACGGGATACGGGAGGCCGCACGTGGGAAGGAGGCGATCGGTGCAAATGCCGATGGTTCGAGCCGGACACGCGCTGACTCCCGCGCCAGACCCGCCGGTGCTCGAGGTCCGCGGTCTCACCAAGCGGTACGGCCGGCGCGTCGTCCTCCGCGATCTCTCGATCACGCTGGAGCGCGGTCAGGTGCTGGGGTTACTGGGTCCGAATGGAGCGGGCAAGACGACGGCGATCTGCGCCTTGCTCGGCCTGGTGCGGCCGGACGCAGGCGAGATACGGGTCCTGGGGATCGATGCGCGCCGAGCGGCGCACCAGGCCCTCCGGCATGTCGGTGCGCTCGTCGAGTCACCGACGTTCTATCCCTATCTCAGTGGCTGGGAGAACCTGGCGATCCTCGCCCGCCTTCGCAGCGTACCGGAGCGGCAGATCGCGCAGGCGCTGCATTTGGTCGGGTTGCCCCAGGCAGCCCACCAGCGGGTCGGCACCTACTCGCTCGGGATGCGGCAGCGCCTGGCGATCGCCGCTGCTATCCTGCACGAACCGGCACTCCTCGTCCTCGATGAGCCGACCAACGGGCTCGACCCGCAAGGGATCGTCGAAGTGCGCGAGCTCGTCCGCGACCTCGCCGCTGGTGGTCAGACGATCCTGCTCTGCAGCCACGTCCTCGCCGAAGTGCAACAGACCTGCAGCCACGTCCTGATTCTCGCGCGGGGAGAGACGGTCGCCACGGGTGCATTAGCCGATTTGCTGACAGGCAACCGAACTTTCCGACTCCGTACGCCGGACTGGGCGCGGCTGCAGGCTGCGCTCCAGCAGCTGCCCTGGGTACAGGTTCTCGAGGAGAACGGTGAGCTCATGCGTCTCCTGATTCCGCCGGATCGTCACGAAGCGTTCTCCCGGCTTCTCGTCGAGCATGCGATTCCGGTGCTCGAGTTGTGCCGGGAGGAGACCACGCTCGAGCAGTTCTTCCTGGCGATGACGGAGGCAGAGGGGACTCCATCCAGCGAGACGGCGAGACGACGGCCGATCTGGTCGCGCTTGCGCCGATGAATAGAGAGGTGAGTAATGCTGCGAGCAGTAGCGGTCGAATGGTTCAAACTCCGTCGTCTACGGCTCTTCCGCGTATCCGTTCTGCTCGGTATCGGGCTGAGCCTGTTCTGGCTGGCTTTCGCCCTCTGGATGGCGCAGCGCGGCGCTCCAGCAGTGCGCGACCAGTTCGTCGCGCGCCTGACGTTTCCTGGTGCCTACGAGCAGGCGTTCTATCTCGCAGGGAGCTTCGGTCAGACGTTCCTGGCTATCGTCGCCGCAACGTTCGTGGCCAACGAGTACAGCTGGGGCACCTGGCGACTGATCTTGCCGACAGGTCTTCCTCGCTGGCAAGCGCTAGGGGCCAAGCTGCTCGCACTCCTCGCCGGAACGGTCGTCTTCGTACTCGCGACCGCTTTCGTCCCGTTGAGCGCTGCGCCGCTGCTTGCAGCGTTGTGGCTCGACCGACCGGCCCTGGTCGCCCCGGATATGGAGGCGTGGCTGGTGGCGGTGCTCCTCCTCCCGCTGCGGACTATCGGATCGCTCGTGGCACCCGTCGTCCTGGCTCTGGCCCTGACAGTCTGGACACGTTCGCAGTCCGTCGCGGTCGGTATCACGATCGGGCTGGTGCTGACCGAGGGAGTGCTGGCTGCCCTGTTGCAAGGGCTCGGTGGCTGGTGGGCCGAAATCCCGCGCCTCTTCTATCTCTGGAACGCCGAAGCGATCGCGCGTGCCCCAGCCTTCGGTGGTGCGGTCTCACCGGGTACGCCACCGCTCGGACAGGCTGTTCTCGTCGTGCTCCTCTGGACCATCGTGCTCGCTGCGCTCACCGTATGGTGGTTCCAGCGTCGGGACCTCGAGGTGCGGTCGAGCAACTAGGGAGCGCTTCAGGTATCATGCCTGCACAGTGCTGGGAGTCCTACCCGTGGCACGGATCCTCGTGATCGAGGATGAGATCGAGCTGGCCCGTCATCTCCGCACGGCTCTCGAGCAGGCCGGTCACAGTGTTTCGACCGCCTACGATGGGCCGAGCGGACTCGCGCTCGCTCGCAGCGAGCACTTCGACCTCGTCGTCCTCGATCTCATGCTTCCCGGGCTGGACGGCCTGGATGTCCTGCGAGCGCTCCGTCGTGAGTCGCTCGTCCCCATCCTCGTCGTCACAGCCCGGGGCAGCGAGCTCGATCGCGTGCTCGGACTGGAACTCGGCGCTGACGACTACGTGGTGAAGCCCTTCTCGCTTCGCGAGCTCGTCGCTCGGGTCCGCGCGCTCCTGCGTCGTGTCGAGGCGATGGCCGAAGCGAGTCGGCTGGCAGAGGGTAACGAACGGATCGAGTTGCCGGACCTCGTCATCGACCCTGCGACGCACGCGGTGCAGAGCCGCGGCCGGCTCGTGCACCTCACTGCTCGCGAGTTCGCGCTCCTCTGGTTTCTCGCCTCGAATCCCGATCGGGTCTTCAGTCGGGAGTACCTCCTCGATCGTGTCTGGGGGAACGACTCGTGTGTCGGCGCACGCGCAGTCGATGCCTGTATCGCCCGGATTCGAAAGAAACTCGGCGGCCCAGGCTCGCCAGCTGACCGCCTCGTTGCGTACTGGGGGGTCGGCTACCGGTTCGCGCGACGGGACGGCGACCGATGACGGCTTGGCACCCGCTCCGCACTGCTCCTCACCGCCTGCTAACGGGCCGATTGAGCCGCACGCTCCTGGTCTCGCACCTCGCGGTCGCCTTTCTGACGCTCGTTTTGGTGGTCGTGACCTACGTCGTGATCGCTGTCCTCACCCGCGGTGACGAACTGCTCAACACGGGTATCACCTACGATCCCGATTTCGCGAACGGCACACGGCTCATCGCCCAGCTGCTCCCACCGCACGTCGAGCGAGCGCGTGACGATCCAGGCGCACTCGACGAGACGCTCCGCTCGCTCCGTTCCACTGCCATCCCGGGGAGCGGCCCGCTCGGCGGCACAGTGAACGAACAGACCGGGATCACCGTCGTCGCGCCCGACGGGACGGTTCTGGCGACGACCCTGGAATCCGTCCGCTCCCTCGAGCAACTGGAGCCGCTCGAGTGGCGCGAGGCATTTCGCGCCGCGCTCGCTGGTACACGCGACCTCTCTCGCGAGGGGCCACTCGTCCGGCGCGCTGAGCAGGGCACGATGCTGGTCAGTGCTTACCCGATCGTCGCACCGGACGGCACGCTGCTCGGAGCCGTCGGACTCCGGACCCAGCCAGTCGGTCACCCACCACCCACGCTCGCTGGACACCTCGCCTCGCTCGCTCTCGGCCTCGGCCTGGTTGTCGGCGACTTCCTCCTGACCGCGGCTATTCCGGCAGCGATCGTCTCGTTCGTCGCGAGCTTTCTCCTCACGCGACGGATGCGTAGCCAGCTGCAGGAACTCGAGGCAGCCACCGACGCGATCGTGCGCGGTGAGCTCGGACGCCGCGTGGCGGTCCTTTCAGGGGACGAACTCGGACGGCTGGCCGCACGGTTCAACCTGCTAGCCGGAGCACTCGAGCGCCTGGAGCAGCAGCGTCGAGCGTTCTTCGCCAACGTGGCGCACGACCTCCGAACCCCGCTGGCGCTCATCCGGGTGCGGGCCGACAACCTCATCGAGCGCGTAGCCCGCGAACGACCCGATCTCCAGGAGGAGCTGGAGCAGATCGCCCAGGAGACGGAGACGCTCAGCCGGCTCATCGAGGACCTGTTCACCCTGGCGCGTCTCGACGAGCGAGGGCTCCCGCTCCATCTCGCTCCAGTCGATCTCGCGACTATCTTCACCGCGATCGTCGAGTCGGTCCGACCGCTCGCCTGGCGAGCCGGTCGGATCGTGGTGACGAGCGAGGTCTCACCGGACTGCCCGCCTGTGCACGCCGATGCTCTGCGACTCCGTCAGGTCCTGATGAACCTCGTGCACAACGCGCTCCGTCATACACCGGAAGGAGGTGTCATCCACCTGCGCACTGCCCACGCCGGTAGCACTGTCATCGTGCAGGTCTGCGATACCGGAGCGGGATTCCCGGCTGAGCTCCTCGAGGAACCGTTCGGTCGCTACCGCTCGACCAGCGATCCGCAGAGCGGGAGCGGTCTCGGTCTGGCCGTAGCCCGCCAGCTCGTGGAGGCACAGGGAGGAACGATCTGGATCGAGAGCCAGGCTGGCCAGGGTACGACGGTGTCGTTCACACTGCCTGTCGCTCAGCCGGACTCCACGGCCCAGCAGGGCGACGGCGAGCTCACTCCCCGAGCGTCCACGTGACGAAATGCGCCTGTTCACCCTCGCTGACGAGGAGCCACAGCTTCTCGGGGTCGACCCAGGCGAGATGAGCCAGTCCCCTGACCAGGCGCTGCTCCTCCGACCCGCTCCGTTTCCAGACGAAGACCGTTTCGCCCAAGTCGAAGGCCAGTGCGCTCCCGTCCGGCGACCAGGAGAGGCTCCGGCCAGCGATCCCCTCGGCGAGGTAGACCGGCTCCTGTGGCACGGCGAGTGGCACCAGCAGCACGCTCGCTCGATCGCCGCTGCGGGCACGCAGCGCAACCCATTCTCCACGCGGATCGACCGCGAGCTCGCACGATTCGACCGCCCGTCCGACGAACGGTCGCACGCGAGTGAGCGGCTGCTCGCGGAGCGAGCCGTCCCCAGCGAGAACGATCTCGTTCAGCACCAGGCGATCGCCCGCTCCTGGCTCAGCGAGGAGCAGCCGCCCGGCTGCGCGCCAGACGGCGCAGGCACGCCCGCTCGCGGGCGAGACGGTCGCACGTTCGACCGTCACGAGAGCAGGCAAGAAGCCGATCCGGAGCGTCAGCGACCCGTCCGCTGCGCGCTGCCAGAGAGCGACGCGTCCATCGGGCCCGATCGCGATGCCGTCGCGCTCGACCGGCTCGCGATCCGGCAACACGAGCCGGATCGGTGTCCACACACCGTCCAGTGAACGTGTGGTCAAGACGAGCTGCCCATCTTGCCCGAGAGCGTAGAAGCCGAACCCGCTCGGATGCCAAACCGGAGTCGTGAGCTGCCAGCTTTCGGTCAACGGGATCCCGCTCTGCGCGTCCCACAGAGCGAGGGAACCAGGTCGGGTGGCTGCCAGCAGCCAGCGCCCGCCAGGGGCGAGTAGCAACGGCCCATCCGCTGGTCCACGCGGGACCGACGAAGGCGTGCGCGTCCCAGCCGGGAGAGCCGGGAGCACGCTCAGGAGCGACTGACCCCAGGCGTCGAACCCCCAACGACCGGGCGCGGAGCCGAGTGCGACCGATGTTTTCCCAGTGAGCATGTAGAGTTCCGTGCACTCGCTCACCGAGGGATCGGTCGCAGCGCTCGGGAGCGCCCGCACGACGACGAGGAGCGCCTCGTTCCCGAGCCACCGCGCAGCGATCGGCCCAGCGAGACGATCGAGACCGAACACGGCACGCTGACTCCCGTCGCGGAGGTTCAGCTCGTAGAAGTCCCCGCGCTCGAACTGCCCGATCGGGATCGCCACGACGAGCAGGCGCGAACCATCGGGCGCGATGGCCAGCGGACGGACGATCGTATCAGGGCGAGCTGGGAAGAGCGTGCGGATCGTACCGTCACGCTCGAGCAGGACGAGTTCGGTCGGTGCCGGCAAGGTCGGTGGAGCACCCGGCGGACGGCGTGCCAACACGAGGCCCGAACTGTCGGGCAGCCAGAGCGGCTGCTCGCCGATCGAGCCCAGATAGCCGTCGACGCGCGCGAGCGTACCGGCAGACTCCGCTCCACCTAGCGTGCGGAGCTCGATCGCACGACTCGTCGCTCCAGTGCCGAACGGCTCCATGGCTCGCACGAGCGCGAGCGTTCTCCCGTCCGGTGCCGGGACGGCATCGCTCACCAGCTCCTGAGCCAGTATCGTTTCCTGGCCGCTCGGGATTGAAACCGCGAGCAAGCGGGAAGACTGCTGGAGCCGCTCGAGATATTCGGCCTCGCGCTCGTAGGGAAGGCGGCTCGGTGTCTCGCGCACGAGCAGGGTCACACGATCGAGCCAGCCGAGCGGCCGCCGTGTCGTCGTCTTGTCCCACCGCCAGTGCGCGATCCGCGTGCCGTCGAGCGCGAGCACGTCGAGCCAGCGCGGTTCGCGCGGCGGGTCAGGTGTCCAGGTTGCGACCAGCTGGTCGTCCGGGCTGAGCAGACGGAAGCTCCCTGCATCGACAGGAAACTGGACTGGCACGGGCATCCACTGGCGCCGCCCCAGATCGAAGGCCAGGCTGTACGGCCCAGCCGATCCGAGCCAGACGAACGGGCCGGACACTGGTGGCACAGCATCCAGCAGAGCGGGTGCTGGCTCCCGCCGCAGCGGGTAACCCAGTCCGAGCACCAGCAGCAGCACGGCCAGCACGGCGAGTGCACGGACGAACCGGTTGCCTGGGCGGGATCGTGCAACGACGCCGTGTTCGAGCGGGCCAGCCGCGAAGCGCTCATCGGCGAGGCGGCAGGCGGCGAGGGCGAAACGACAGGATCGGCACGACGCGCTGTGCGCTAGCAACAGCCGCCAGCTGTCGGGCTCGGCTGCGAGGTCGCGCCAGCGGGTCACGAGGTCAGCACCGTCCGGGCACGGGGACACCCAGGATGCGCTGTAGCGCCGGCGAGCCTCGAGAACCAGCTGGCTCAATCGCTCCTCGTCGAGCCCACTGACCGCCGCGAGGTCCCGCAGCGTCGCACCGTGGAGATGGAGTGCGAGCACGAAATCAGCGAGATCGACCCGAGGACGTCTCCAGCAGAGACGAGCGAGCAGGAGCACGAGCTGTCCTCGCCACCACACGACGGCAAGGCGCTCAGGCACTGACCGGCCTCGAGCCGGTGCACTGGCCCAGCCCCCGAGCCGTGGACCGAAGAGACGCTGGAGCGTCGTCGTGAGTAGCTCGTCACCGGTCGTCATGGCATGCTCGGACACCCGTGTCGGGTTCCTTGCTATTCTAGGGCTCGTGAAAGGAGCGCGGTCGTGGCGTTTCGCGAGCGTCTCGAGCAGGCGATAGCCCGCAACCAGTCACTCCTGTGCATCGGACTCGATCCCGACCCCGAACGGTTTCCCGAGGGGGTGACGCGCGATGCGCGCGGCATCGTCGCGTTCAACCGCGCGATCGTCGCGGCGACGAGCGACCTCGTCTGCGCCTACAAGCCGAACCTCGCTTTTTATCTCGCCCACGGTGCCGCGGGCATCGAGGCGCTCGCCGAAACGCGGCAACTCGTTCCACCGGAGATCCCAGTCATCCTGGATGCCAAGCTCAGCGACATCGCGAGCACGTCGGCTGCGTACGCGCAGGCGGTCTTCGAGGCATTGGGCTTCGATGCGGTCACCGTGCATCCCTACCTCGGCAGCGAGGCACTCGAGCCGTTCTTCGCGTACGCTGACCGCGGCGTCTTCGTCCTAGTGCGCACCTCGAATCCGGGTGCGGTCGAGCTGCAGGACGCGCCGGTCGGCGAAGCCGGTGACCCCCTGTACCTCTGGTTAGCCGATCGCGTGCGGGAATGGAACGAACGATACGGAAATCTTGGGATCGTCGCCGGTGCGACGTACCCGGTCGACCTCGCACTGATCCGGCAACGCTGCCCGGATCTCCCGA